>JBCBCS010000096.1:0-12969 GCA_038530475.1 Pseudomonadota bacterium | reverse complement strand
TGCATGTGCTGACGGGGAATTATAAGTCGGACCAGGTCCATGTGCCGGCTTTGCTGGATCGGTTGGGGCAGTAGGATGGGTGCGCTGCTTTATATCAGGTTCGAATTTGGCTGCGCCAAATCCGACCCGCCGGGGTTTCACCCCGGACCCCAAAGTATTTTTGAACCAAAGACGGGGGCGCGCGCGTGATGGGGCAGATCATTCTTGATCCGTTGATCCCGCTGGTGATCCTGTATGCTTTGGCTGCGCTGGCGGCCTTGGGTCTGGTGGTGGCCGTCTGGCGACGGTTAATCGGCTGGGCCTTGCGGGCGCTGGCGGCGCTGGTGCTGCTGGGCGCGATCGCCAATCCGTCGCTGCAGACAGAGGACCGCGCGCCTTTGTCGGACATCGTCATCGCTGTCGTGGATGAAAGCGCCAGTCAGCGCATTGCGGACCGGCCTGATCAAAGTGCCGCTGCGCTGGCCAATCTTGAGGCTGAAATTGCCCGCCAGCCCAACACCGAGCTTCGGGTGGTCACGCTGGGTGACGGGGAGGGCGATGCGGGCACGGAGCTGATGACCGCGCTGAGCGCTGCGTTGTCAGAAGAACCACAGGCGCGGATCGCCGGGATTGTGCTCATCTCAGACGGGCGGCTTCACGATCTGCAGGCCGCGCCACCGACATTGCCTGCCCCGGTCCATTTGCTGCTGACGGGCCAGCCAGAGGATTGGGACCGCCGCTTGGTTGTGCGCAACGCCCCGGCCTTTGCCATTCTGGGCGAGCCTGTGACGCTGACCCTGCGGGTCGAGGATCAGGGGGCAGCACCCGACGCTGACCTTGTCGACCTCACGATTGCCATTGACGGCGGTGCGCCGCTTTCCTTTCAGGTGCCTGTCAATGAAGACATCGAATTGCCCGTCGACCTGCCCCATGGCGGCATGAACGTGATGCAATTTGCGACCCCTGTGATTGACGGTGAGTTAACCGACCGCAACAACGCCGCTGTCGTCCAGATCAACGGCGTGCGCGACCGGCTGCGGGTGCTCTTGGTGTCGGGTGAGCCGCATGCGGGCGAACGGACCTGGCGCAATCTGCTGAAATCGGACTCCGCCGTCGACCTGGTCCACTTCACCATTCTGCGGCCGCCGGAAAAGCAGGACGGTGTGCCGGTCAATGAACTCAGCCTGATCGCCTTCCCGACGCGGGAGCTGTTCCTGGAGAAGGTTGAGGAATTCGATCTGATCATCTTCGATCGTTACAAGCGACGCGGGATCCTGCCGTCCATCTATCTTGAGAATATCGCGGAATATGTGCGTCTTGGCGGGGCTGTTCTGATCTCGGCCGGGCCGGATTATGCCTCAGCCGACTCTATCTTCCGCTCCCCTCTGGGGGATGTCCTGCCGGGTGCCCCAACCGCGCGGGTGATCGAGGACGGGTTCACGCCGTTGGTCACGGCACTCGGCGACCGGCACCCGGTCACCGAAGGGCTGGCAGACTTCGCGCCGAACCCTGCGGGCGAGGATGGCACCCCCGGATGGGGCCGCTGGTTCCGTCAGATTGAAGTGATCCCGACCCCCGACGCCACGGTCGTGATGGAAGGCGCGGACAACCAGCCGCTTTTGATGTTGGAGCGCGTGGGCGAAGGGCGCGTGGCGCTGATGGCGTCAGATCATTCCTGGCTCTGGGATCGCGGATTTGAGGGCGGCGGTCCGCAGCTGGAATTGCTGCGCCGTCTGGCTCACTGGATGATGAAAGAGCCAGAGCTGGAGGAAGAAACCCTTTGGGTGGAGCCATCAGGCCTGACGATGCGGATCATCCGCCGGACCTTGGGCGACGGCGTGGGTGAGGTGACGATCATCCACCCCGACGGGACAGAAACGGTCGTGACCTTGGATGAGGTCACGCCGGGCCGGTACGAGTTGCTGTGGGAGGCGCCCGAGGTTGGGCTTTACCGGCTGTCCGATGGCGAAGTCGAGACCGTCATCGCCCTAGGCCCCGCCGCCCCGCGCGAATTTGAGCAGACGATTGCGAGTGGCGCGCTGCTGGCAGAGCTGGTGGCGGGCACCAATGGCGGCGTGCTGACGCTGTCCGACGGCCAACCGTCGGTCCGCGCCGTGCGCCCAAACCGCCCCGCCTTCAGCACGTCTTGGATCGGCATCACCCCGCGCGAGGCGTATCGGACGGCGGACATCAGCGTGACCCCGCTGCTGCCGGCGTGGGCAGCGCTGTTGCTCGCTGGGCTGCTGGTGATTGGGGCGTGGTTAAGGGAAGGGCGGCGGTAAGCGAAGCGACCGCTCTGAGCTGGGCCGTTGCGTCGATGCCGCGAAGGGCGGCTTTGAGCCCACACCTGCAAATGCTGCAAGCTGCATTAATGACTGTCTTGCGGATTTTCTGATCAGTTTCGATGACCACACGAACCCGAACGCTAGCTGTCGCTGGGAACGACGACCCAAAGATTAAAGAAAGTAAGGCGTGGATAGTCTGCGTCGAAAAGTGCTTCCAATCCATCTGGATTCATCATCACATAACCGCCAGCGTATGGACCAACGTCGTTTTCCGAACCGTACACGCGTTTTAGATGCCCGAGCGTGCCGGGAAAACTCTCTCCAGGTAGAATCCAGCGCACCGTGTCATCTTCAGGATGCCAAGGACCGCTAAAATTACACTCCACTTGTGTAAATTGCTCGCCTTGTTCTGACACGGAGATAGAAAACAAGCCGACATCTCGTTTGAAGAATGTTTCGGCTCTGGGTGAACCGAACGGCCCAGTGTAAATAAACGATTCTTCGTGGCCCAGCTCGCGACGTGCTTCGAACAAGGCGTTTCTCAGGTCGCCTTCTCCTAACAGAAACCTCGTCGAGACACCGCTCAGGACTTTGAGAACTTGCGGCGACAGTTCTCGATGCATTTCGTCTTCCGCTGGCGCACCAACACCATTTGGCAGCTCTTCCCAGCCAGTTTTGCGCAACGCGTCCGAAATCAATGAAACATCGCCGGACTCGCCCAGACAGGCACGCGCCAAGGCCCCGCCGTTGGGGTAGGACGTTTGCTGACCTTGAGATGGGGAGGGTAGAGAAATCAAGAGGAGGGCAGATACCACCAGTGTGTTGAAGCTACGGAAGATCGGTGTCAAATCAGTCATTTGAAAGTTATCGCGAACTGATAACTCTGACGCAACCAATACTAATCCAGTCATTTGCTTTGTTTGTGGGAATGTCAGCTTCGTCCGCAACCCCCCCTACTCCACCGCAAACCCCACAACCTCATCGGCCCAGCCACCAACATTGTCACTGGCCCGCACGAACACCTCGCTCACGCCCTCTGGCACCTCGATCCGGTGGGACCGGGTAAAGGGCTGCTCCTCGACGTGGGGGTGGGCGAGGATGCGGGTGCCGAGGATGGTGCCGTCCTCCAGCTCTACCCGCCAGCCATCGGCGTAGTCGTCCCAGCCGGTGTCGCCGTGGGACAAGGTGACGGAGAAGCGGGTGCCGTCATAGGTGATCTCTTCGATCACCGGGGGATCGGCGACGGCGGGGGAGGCGAGGAGCAGAAGGGCGAGGTATCTCAAAAGACAACCTTACAACCCGCATCCCGCAGACCAAATCACGTGTCGGTGTGGCCGCCTTCGCTGAGGATGATCTGGCGCGGGATGGAAGCGAATTCGCGCGACCAGACGAGCCAGGCGCTGAGGCCCGCGGCCACCAGCAACGCCCAAGGCCCGATCAACCACGCCAAAGCGCCCAAAGCGAAATACATCGACCGCAGGCCACGGTTGAAGTTCATGGCCGCCCGGATGTTCAGCTCCGCCGCTTTCGCCGCCAGCGGAAACGCCTCCGGGTCGCCCGGCGCATGAGGCACTGCGCCGATCATCACCGAGGCATAGCCGAAGACCCTGTTTGCCCAGACGAATTTCAAAAAGCCATTGCCGAGGATCATCAGCACCAGAAGCAGCTTCAGCTGCAACACCAGTGCCGGGCTCTGACCCTGACCGATGCCCTCTGCCACGCCCAGCAAAGGCTCTACATTGCCGATGAGCGCGATCAGACCACCCATCGCCAGCAGCAGGGTCGAGGCGAAAAAGGCGGTGCCTTGACGCAGGCTCGCCATGATCTGCGCGTCCATGATGCGGGGCTCCCGGCTGACCATCACGCGCATCCATTGACGGCGATAGTCCGACATCAGGATGGTGACCGAGGGCCGGTTGGCCGACGGATGCTCAATCCACCAGCTCAGCCCAATCCAGGCCGCGACATGCAGGCTTACGGCCACGGCATCGAGGGCAGAGAGGGAGGCAAGGGCGCTGACAAGATCCATGCCCGCACCCTAGCGGGCGCGCAGCCCAAGCGACATCGCAAAAAACGCCCGCAAGGGTCGCAATCGATTGCCACCCGTGGCAAGACGATCCCGAACGACGGGAACGACGCGATGTTGAGCGGCCTCACTTTTACCTTTGTCATCCTGCCCTGCATTGCCGCCGTGGCAATTTCCGCCGTGCTGCGCGACTGGCGATTGGCGGCGGCAGCCATTTGCGGCGGGCTGGCGCTGGCATTCATAGCGCCCGGCCTGCCCGGTGGGCTGGGGCTTCTTGGCTTGCCTATTTTCGTCGGGATCGCTCTTGGCGGCCTCGCCATGGTCCTAGCCTTGCCCCGCAGGCCCGACATGGACGTGTGGGGGCGCATGCTGACAGCGCTGATCGTGGCATTCGCGGTGACGTTTCTGAACCTGTTGCTGACCGCCAACGGTCTGTGAGCGGGCTCACCTGCCGCCACATTTCTGCCGCACTCCCTCCCTAGCAAAAAGCAAAGGCGGAGAACCGATGCGCATACCCCTGATCCCCCTTGCCCTGCTGGCGCTTTCAGCGCTCCCGGCGGCGGCACAGGATACCGGCCTGCAAAGCCTGCAGACTGGCGACGACCTGCGCGGTTGGGAGGCTGTGGGCCGCCTTGATTTCGGAACTGACAGTTTTTGCACCGGCACCCTGATCACCCCCAACACCGTGATCACCGCCGCCCATTGCCTGTTCGATAAAGAGACAGGTCGCGCCTATGACACGGCCGACGTCACCTTCCTCGCCGGATTGCGCAACGGACGCCCCGAAGCGGTGCGCAATGTCGCTCGAATGGTGGCCCATCCCAGCTACGACCCCCAAGGCGACAGCGTGCCCCGGCAAGTGCGCTATGACGTGGCTGTCCTGCGACTGAGCCAGCCCATTCGCCACCCAGGCATTCAACCGCTCGCCTTTGCGACGGCCCCGTCAAATGATCCGTCCGTTGGGGTCGTGTCCTATGCGCAGGACAGGGCCGACGCGCCGTCCTTGCAGGAACGCTGTTCAGTGCTGGCGGTGGAACAGGGCATCCTGATCACCTCCTGCCTGGTCGATTTCGGATCCTCGGGCGCGCCAATCTTCCGCTTTGATCTGGGCGAGCCGCGTTTGGTCTCTGTCGTGTCGGCCATGGCAGAAATCGAAGGGCGGGACGTGTCGCTCGGTTCCGATTTGTCACAACCCATCGCCGAAGTGTTGGCCATGCTGAGCGCAACGAGCGATATCGACACGTCCAACACCGGCGCCCGCATGGTTCGCCCGGGCGATGACAATCAGACCGGCGCGCTGGTCGTCCGGCCTTAACCGCCGACCACATTCGGGGTCTTGAAACCCTGAAATCGCCTCCCCACATCTTTTCCATGAGACGCCAAACCGGGTCTCATGTCCAACCCGCCGGGCCCGATGAGGGACGGCTTACATATCGCTACAATCGCTCAATGGAGGATACCCATGCGAACCTTTGATCTTGCTCCGCTGCACCGCGCCAGCGTTGGTTTTGACCAAGTTGCCCAGATGATGGACCGGATGTTGTCCGCAGAGAACGGCAGCCAGAGCTACCCCCCTTACAACATCGAAAAGACCGCCGATGACGGCTGGCGCATTTCAATTGCCGTGGCAGGCTTTGCTGATGAAGACCTTGCCGTTGAGGTGAAGGAACAGGCGCTGCACATCACCGGCAAGAAAGCCGATGATGGCGCTGACCGCACTTACCTGCATCGCGGCATCGCAACCCGCGCCTTTACCCGCCGCTTCCACCTGGCCGACCACGTCCGCGTGACGGGCGCCAGCCATGAAAACGGCATGCTGCATATCGATTTGGTCCGCGAAGTGCCCGAAGCGCTGAAACCGCGCCGGATCGAGATTGCGAAATCCGCGTCGGTTGAGACGGACGTGATCGAGGCCGAAAAGGTCAACTAAGCATCCAGCCCTCCCCCGGATGCGGAAAGGGGCGCCACCTGGCGCCCCTTTTTTGTGGGATCAGAAGGTCAGCTTGCCCTGCCAACCACCGAAATCGGGCTTCTCATCCGTGACCCGCGCTTTGGCAATCTCGTAGAAGAACCGCAATGGATTGTCGTCGGTGAGGGTCACCTCTGCGGTGCGTGGCGTAAAGCTCATGAGGCGGACGTCATCATCCTCACGGCCCTCATCAAACCAGGCAGCCGCTGCTGCGCTCCAGATTTCATCAAGGACGGACGCGTCGTTCTCAGCGGCCAAAGTGCCCTCGATATCGGCCCAGATGCCTTCGTTGCGCTCTGCCACAACGAACCGCGCCTCTTGCGCGCCGCCAGCAATCGCCTTGTGAAGGTCCGTGCCCGCCGCAGTGATGAACCAGATTTTGCCGTCCTCGGCATCGTCACGCACTTTCGGTGCCATGGGGATCAGCGCATCGCCCTTGAGGCCAAGCATACCGTCGGTGACATCTTCTAGCGCGTCCCAGAATTCGTGGATTTTATCGTTTGCCATATCTTTCATCATCTCTCTCCTCTCCATGGGGTGGTTGAGGGGGAAACGTGACAAGAAGCGGGGTGGTTCCCAAATTAGCCGGTCAGCGACAGAGAGTGCTTGGCCAAGGAAATTCGGTCGTTCTTTCGGGCTGGTAATATGCTTTCATAACACCGGGAATGAAGTGGGCAGAGATCGTCATGGATGAAGAAACGAATTCGGCAGTGCATGAACAGGCTTTGAGCCGAGAAAAGCAGTTCGAATTGCTGTATTGGGATTTCGTAACAGCAGTGACCGACCGCAAGAAAACCATCTTCGATCTGTCTCGTTGGATCGTAACGCTCCATGGACTTGTCATCGGCTTCGTCGCTTTGCGGGATGTCGATTTTGAAACTTACTTCTTCATCGTGCCGCTGCTGATTGGCTGTGTTGGATTATTGCTGCTGTCCGGCCTCCAACAGGAATTGACAAGCCACCGGAAGACGGTTGCGGAAATTCGGTACCGCGTCGGCGGTGATTTTCTCGATCTCACCCAAGATCACGTGAATGTCTTTCGAGGCGGGCTGAAAGGACGAAGCAATTACTGGCAGGTCATTGCCGCAACGCATTGGATCATCATCATTGCCTCAACGATCGTTTCGGTCGCGGCGGTGCTGTTGTCGGCCAACTAGGACAGCGATCAGGTCGTTAATGCGCCTCTGCCCACGTGTCGCCAATCCCGGCATCCACGACCAGCGGCACGTCGAACTTCACCGCAGGATTAGCCGCCCCTTCCATCACCTCTCGCGCAGCGCCGATTAGGTCGTCGGCGGCTCCCTTCTCCACCTCGAACACCAGCTCATCGTGGACCTGCAGCAGCATCTTCGCAGGCAGGTCTGCAATCGCGTCGTCCATCCGCACCATGGCGCGGCGGATGACGTCGGCGGCTGTCCCCTGAATAGGCGCGTTGATCGCTGCGCGTTTGGCGAAGCCTGCGCCGGGGCCCTTCGCGTTGATCTCGGGCGTGTGGATTTTCCGGCCAAACAGCGTCTCCACCCGCCCGTGTTCTTTCGCGAAGGCCACGGTGTCGTCCATGTAGGTGCGGATGCCGGGGAAGCGTTCGAAATAGCGGTCGATGAAGCCCTGCGCCTCTGCCCGTGGGATGCGCAGATTACGGGCGAGGCCGAAGCCTGAAATCCCGTAGATCACCCCGAAATTGATCGCCTTCGCCTGACGGCGCACGTCCGGCGTCATCTCATCGAGCGGCACGCCAAACATCTCGGACGCGGTGGCGGCGTGGATGTCCTGCCCTTCGGCAAAGGCCTGTTTCAACGCCGGGATGTCGGCGATATGGGCGAGGATGCGAAGCTCGATCTGAGAATAATCCAGTGCGACCAGACACTTACCCTCTTCGGCCACAAACGCCTCGCGGATGCGGCGGCCCTCTTCGGTGCGGATCGGGATGTTTTGCAGGTTAGGGTCGGTGGAGGCCAGACGGCCCGTGTTCGCCCCGGTGATCGCGTAGGACGTGTGCACGCGGCCGGTTTCTGCGTTGATATGGGTCTGCAAAGCGTCGGTGTAGGTCGATTTCAGCTTGGAAAGCTGACGCCAATCCAGCACGCGGGCGGGAAATTCATGCTCCGTTGCCAAATCCTCCAGAATATCGGCACCGGTGGAATATTTGCCGGTCTTGCCCTTCTTGCCGCCTTCCAATCCCATCTTATCAAACAGGATCTCACCGACCTGCGCGGGGGAGCCGACATTGAATTTCTCGCCCGCAAGCTCATACAGCTCATCCTCCAGCCCGGCCATCTTCTGGGCAAAGGCGTTGGACATGCGGGAGAGCGTGTCGCGGTCGACCTTGATGCCGGACATTTCCATCCGGGCGAGGACGGGAACGAGGGGCCGTTCCAACGTTTCATAGACGCGCGTCACCTGTTTGCGGTGCAGCTGCGACTTGAACATCTGCCACAGACGCAGGGTGATATCGGCATCTTCGGCGGCGTATTTCACGGCCTCTTCGATCGGCACCCGGTCAAAGGTGATCGCGGACTTGCCAGTCCCCAAAAGCGATTTGATCTCAATCGGTTGGTGGCCGAGGTAACGTTCCGAAAGCCCGTCCATCCCATGATTGTGCAGCCCCGCATTCATCGCGTAGCTCATCAGCATCGTGTCGTCGATTGGGGCCGCATGGATGCCCAGCCGCGCGAATATTTTGCAATCGTATTTGGCGTTCTGGAAAATCTTGAGGATGCTGTCATCTTCGAGCATCGGCTTGAGGATCGCGAGAGCCTCCTCAAAGTCCATCTGCCCCTCAGCCAGCGCGTCATCGCCAAACAGATCATCCGAGCTGCCCGCCTTATGGGTCAGAGGGATATAACACGCCTCCCCCGGCTCCACAGACAGGCACACGCCCACAAGCTCCGCCCGCATCTCATTGAGCGCGGTTGTCTCGGTATCCACAGCCACATAGCCACGCCCGTAGACCCGGTCGATCCACGCCTTCAGCGCCTCGGCGTCCTTCACCCATTCGTACTTCTCAGCATCAAACGGCGGCTGCTCCTCCGCCGGGGCGTCGTCGTTAGATTGCTGCGACGTGTCTTCAATGACGGGAGGCTCGACCCCCAGCTTGTCAGCGATCCGCTTGGTGATCGTGCGGAATTCCATCTCTGCGAGGAAGGACATGAGCGCATCGGGCTCCGGGTCCTTCACTTCCAGATCGTCAAGGCTGAACGGCAGGTCCATGTCCTGATCGAGCGTGACAAGCTTCTTCGACAACTCAATCTGTTCACGGTGTTCGATCAACGTCTGCCGCCGTTTGGGCTGTTTGATCTCTTCCGCGCGGTCGAGCAGGTCTTCCAACGTGCCATATTCGTTGATCAGCAAGGCCGCCGTCTTGATCCCGATCCCAGGCGCGCCGGGGATGTTGTCCACGCTGTCGCCCGCCAAAGCCTGCACATCGATGACCGACCCCGGCCCGACGCCGAACTTTTCTTCCACGCCTTCGACGTCGATGACTCGGTTGCCCTTCATGGCATCCATCATTACCACGCCGTCGCCCACGAGCTGCATCAGGTCTTTGTCGGACGAGATGATGGTGCAGCGCCCCCCGGCCTCCCGCGCCTGACGGGCCAGCGTCGCGATGATGTCGTCGGCCTCAAAGCCCTCAACCTCTTCACACGCGATGTTGAAGGCCCGCGTCGCGTCGCGGGTCAGCGGAATTTGCGGGCGCAGGTCTTCGGGCATGGCATCCCGATTGGCCTTGTATTGATCGTAAAGATCATTGCGGAAGGTGTGGCTGCCTTTGTCAAAGATCACCGCCACATGGGTCACGTCGCCGCCCGCATTCCCCTCCACATAGCGCTGCAGCATGTTGCAAAAGCCGCTCACCGCGCCGACCGGCAACCCGTCCGACTTGCGCGTCAGCGGTGGCAACGCATGATAGGCGCGAAAGATGAACGCCGATCCGTCGATCAGATGAAGATGACAGCCTTTGCCGAACGCCATGTCTGGACCCCCCGTTTTCCGGTCTACATAGGTTTGTCATGAAGCGTGTCCGCCTTCCAGCCCTCCTCTGGCCCCTCGTGCTCTGCACAGGGCCCACCTCCGCGCAGGACCTCGGCGTCTGCCAGAACCTGCCCTTCAGCCAATCCAATTGCGTGCAGGTCTTGGCCTGTATCGGAGAGGACGGCCTGTGGTTCGACGGAAAGGCTCGCGGCTGGGACCAAGGCACAGTGACCGGCATGCGCAGTGATGATGTGCTGTGCAAGGGGACGTGGAATTCAAACGGTCCAATGGGCACCGGCATCGGCGAGATGACGTGTCAGGACGGCACCGATGTGAACGTGATCTACTACAATCAGGACAACATCACCGGTACGGTCATCGGTCGCGGCTTCGATAGCGACGGTCGACAGATTCAGATCTGGAGCGGTGAGAATGTTCTGCAATTCCTCACAGCACCCGGCGCCTTTGGTCCGGCCCTTCCTTGCGTGTTTGGCGATATTCCCGTGGGCTGAGCCGACAGCTCAGCTGCGCAACGACCGCGCTTTCACGCTCAGAACCATCCCAGCCCCAGCGACAAGAAACACACCCGCCAGCCCAGCCACCCAGGCGGCAACGCCCGCCGCGCCTAGATTGGTCACGTTGAGGAAGAAATACGGATAAACCCCGTCCACCGCGCCGCGCCCGATCGCATAGACCGAATAAACCAGTGGCAACGCCGCCCAGATCAGAAGGTCCCGCCAGCCCAGCCGATTCTTTGGCAAAGCCACGAGCCACAGCCCGATATACGCCGCCGGGATAATCGTATGGACCATGAGATCCACAGCCCAATCAAGCCCTTGCAGATTGCGACCCTCCGCCAGCAGCGCGTGATAGACCCCCGCCACAAGCGCAATCGCCAGCGCCATCCCAGCCGTAACCCATTGCGGCATCGCGCGTCCCAGCGCCAGCCCCACACAAACCACGCCCACAAGCGTGTTCGCCCAAATGGTAAAGAACCGATAGTCCGACCACATCGCCCCCAGCAGGCCGATCTGCTTTTCGTCCATTGTCAGGCTGAACCGCACAGCAAGGGCCGCGGCCACACCAACGGCAATCAGTCCGGCAACCAGTCGCACCCGGTTAGTCAACCTTGTCCGCCGCGCTCTCAAGCACGTATTTGGCGTCGCAATAGGGGCATTCCACCCAGCCCTGTTCGCTCGGGATCTGCAGCCAGACGCGCGGATGGCCCAACGCGCCCTCACCCCCGTCGCAGGCCACGCGGGTCGTGGTGACAATCTTGGTTTCCGGAGCAGGACGGGACATGGATCAACCTCTTGGTCTGGTTTGCCTCAGGCAGTCAGGCGCGCTACATGCGCGACACCGGAATTCTATACCGGGCGTCGCATGTCAACGACAAGATCACATCGCACCTCCACGAAGGCCCTCACTCAAAGTCATGACCCAGAACGCGCTCGAAATCGCAGGTCTGCGCAAGACCTATGACGGCACCCGCAAAACCGCCCCGAAAGAAGCGCTGAAAGGCGTTGACCTGACTGTGCCGCAAGGCTCCATTTTCGGGCTGCTTGGGCCAAACGGGGCTGGCAAATCGACGCTGATCAACATCCTTGCCGGATTGGTGCGCAAATCCGCCGGGAGCGTGAAGATCTGGGGCTTCGATCAAGACCAGAACCCACGGCAAAGCCGGGCTGCCATCGGCATCATGCCGCAAGAACCCAACCTCGACCCGTTCTTCACCCCGCGCGGCTCTCTCGATGTGCAGGCGGGCCTTTATGGCGTGCCCCGCGCCCAGCGCCGGACCGACGAGTTGCTTGACCTCATCGGTCTCTCCGACAAGGCCGACGCCTATGCGCGGTCGCTGTCGGGCGGCATGCGGCGCAGGCTGCTGCTGGGCAAAGCGCTGGTCCATTCGCCGCAAATCCTCGTCCTCGATGAACCCACCGCGGGCGTCGATATCGAGTTGCGGAACATGCTCTGGCAGAATGTGCGCCAGTTGAACGATGAGGGCATGACGATCATCCTGACGACCCACTACCTCGAAGAGGCGGAAGAGATGTGCGACCAGATCGCCATCATCAACCACGGTGAGGTCATCGCAAACGACACGACCGCTAATCTGCTCAGCCAACTTGATGCCAAAACGCTGGTCATCACCCCTGATGGCCCCACCGATCTGCCCGCTCTGCCCTCGGGAATCGACGGCCAATCCCGCGACAATGGGACCCTCGCCTTTACCTACAAAACAACGCAAACCCGTGCCGATCAGGTGCTCGACCTCATCCGTGAGGCCGGCATTGCCGTCAAGGACGTCCGCACCGAAGACCCTGATTTGGAGGACGTGTTCCTCGACCTGACCCGCGACTGAGATCCGACGACAGCCCGGCGCCTCCTGTCTTTGGTTCCAAAATACTCCACGGGGGTCTGGGGGTGTGAAACCCCCAGCGGGTCGGATGAGCGCAGCTCATTCGATCCCGAAACAAGAAATCACCCCGCCAGCAATGGCCCCATCGGCTTCCCGCCCAGGATGTGGAAATGCAGATGCGGCACCTCCTGCATCCCGTTCTCACGGGTGTTGGCGATGGTGCGGAAGCCGTCCTCGACGTCGAGCATCTCACACACTTTCCCCACAGCCCGCATGAACCCGGTGATCTCTGCATCCGACGCCTCAAGGCACATATGGTCGAGCGACACATACGGCCCCTTGGGGATCACCAGCACATGCACCGGCGCTTGCGGCGCGA
>JBCBCS010000095.1:0-12989 GCA_038530475.1 Pseudomonadota bacterium | reverse complement strand
GTAGGGAGGTGCGGCGCACCTCCCTACTGTTTCTGATCCAGACCGTCTTGCCGCGCTGACGGCCTCCGGTCTTCTTGATGCACCCGAGGAAGAGGTCTTTGACCGCGCGGTTCGTCTGGCGATGAAACTGACGGGTCGACAGGCGGGACTTCTGTCTTTGGTGGATGAACATAGACGGTTCTTCCTTGCTCAATCCGGATTGCCAAAGTTTGTGGCTGAGCTGCGGGAAACACCTCTGTCCCATTCCTTCTGCAAACATGTGGTTGAGGACGGCGATACGCTTCGGATCGATGACGCCCGGACTGATCCGAGGGTTTCCGGCAACCTCGCGATTGATGAGCTTGACGTGATTGCCTACCTCGGCGTCCCGGTTCACGCGCCAGACGGGCAAGCTCTGGGGTCGCTTTGCGTCATTGACGGCCAACCTCACAAATGGAGTGACGAAGACCTCGCCGTTCTGAAAGACATTTCTGCCATGGTCGAAGCTGAGCTGGATTTGCGCCAGACGGTTGAGCAGCGCAACATGCTCATTCAGGAAATGAACCACCGGATCAAAAACCTGTTTACGCTGTTGGGCGGCATGGTCCGGCAAGTGGCACGCGATGCCGAAGATGCGGCGTCGATGTCTGAGGATATTCTTGGCCGGCTTCACGCTTTGGGGGCGGCCCATGAATTGATCATGCCCGGCGCATTGACCGCTGACGGCAAGGATCAGACGGTCCATCTTGATAAGTTGGTTGCGCCGATCATCAGCCCCTATCCGAGAAGTCAGTTCATTATCGACGGGCCCGAAGTGACCATTGCACCCCGTGCGGCGGTGGCCCTTGCACTGAGTTTGCATGAATTGACGACCAATGCCGCCAAATACGGAGCGTTGGCCCATGACGGGTCAGAGATTTCCCTGAGCTGGGCGATAGATGGCGAGTATCTTGTGATCAATTGGCGCGAAGAATTGTCAGCAGATCTTGATGACGACGCGGACAAAGGTTCTGCCGGGTTTGGCTCCCGTTTGCTGAAAATGAACATCGAATGTCAGCTTGGTGGACAGTTGAGCCGACAATTTACCCCGCGCGGCCTGCATGTGGGGATTCGTGTGCCTTTAGCAAAGCTCAACGGTTAACCCGCGTTTTCTTCGACAATCGACTGCGGTGGACTGGACTGTTCCGGCGGAACAGGTAGCGTGCCGTTAAGATGACAAAGGCCGATACACCACCCCCGCTTTTTACCCAGACCGGAGAGCCGATCGGCCTTTCTGTCTATGGCACGATGCAATGGGGCGGCACTGCCGACGCGGATGCGTCGGGCGAGATGTTCGATCAATGCCGTGCGGCGGGCATCCGTCATTTCGATACAGCGCACCTTTACACGGATGGCAGGTCGGAAGAGATCCTTGGCGATCTGGTCGGCACGGCGGGCGATGTGTTCGTGGCCACCAAGGCCGCGTACGATCAGCCCGCAACGCCAGACGTATTGCGCCGGTCGGTCGCCACATCACAGGATCGGTTAAAACGGGACGTGATCGACCTGCTGTACCTGCATCAATTCGACCCCACGACACCGCTTGAAGTCACGTTTGAGGCCCTGGCCGGGCTGCAGGAGCGCGGTGCGATCCGGTATATCGGGGTCAGCAACTTCGCCGCGTGGCAAGTCGTCAAGGCACAGGCCATCGCCCAGTCTTTCGGGACGCGCATAGATGCGCTGCAACCGATGCTGAACCTTGTGAAGAGGCAGGTTGAGGTGGAATTGCTGCCAATGGCGCAGGATCAGGACATTGCGGTGTTCGCGTATTCCCCCCTTGGCGGTGGGCTGCTCACAGGAAAATACGTCCGCGCCACTGCGGACGGGCGGCTGGCAGTCGACGACCGCTACAAAGCGCGGTACGGGCAAGCGTGGATGCATGATGCGGCGACAGGGCTCGTGGAGATCGCAGAACGCGAAGGCGTGGCCCCGGCCACGCTTGCGGTGGCTTGGATCCGGCACCACGCGCCGCAAGTTGCACCGATCCTGAGCGCGCGGTCTGCGGCACAATTGGCGCCGTCGCTTGATGGGTTGGACTATCAGATGAGCGACAGCCTTTATGAGGAGCTGACGGCGCTGGCCCCTGCCCCACCGCCCCCGACCGACCGGATCGAAGAAGCGTGATAGATTTTCTGGTCATCGGTGGCGGCATCGCCGGGACATCCGTGGGTGCGCGCCTGTCCGCTCTGGGAAATGTGCTGCTGCTGGAGCGGGAAACCGCGCTGGCCTATCACGCGTCCGGCCGGTCTGCTGCGCTGTTTGAGGAAAGTTATGGGCTGCCGTCGACAATCGCGCTGAACGAAGCCAGCCGGGATTTTCATTTTGAGGCCGATGGCGGGTTTGTCAGCCCAAGGGGTCTGATGCTGGTTGGCACGGATGGGAACCGAGACGCGTTCGAAGCCGATTGCGCCGCGATGCGGATGGCGGAGATCAGTTCAGAAGAGGCACGGGCGATGATCCCCATCCTCGGCGCGAATGTCATCCGTGCGGGCTACCACGCTGAGGCCTGGGACCTTGATACCGACCGCATGGTGCATAGCTTTGCCCGCACCATCCGCGCCAATGGTGGTGCCGTGCGCACAGCGGCGGACGTGTCGGCCATAACGCGAACCAACGACGGCTGGGAGGTGACGGTCGGCGAAGATGTCTTTGCCGCACGGACCGTCATCAACGCCGCCGGCGCTTGGGTCGATCAGATCGCGACACTGGCAGGGATCGCCCCGCTCGGCGTGACGCCGCTGCGGCGGTCGATGGCACGGATCCCCGCGCCCGGCGGTCACGATGTCGGTGGCTGGCCGATGCTCTTTGGACCGGGCGAGGATTGGTACGCCAAGCCCGATGCCGGGGCGCTGATCGTTTCCCCAGCGGACGAAGACCCGTCAGAGCCTATGGATGCCTGGGCCGACGACATGGTGCTGGCCGAGGGGCTCGCGCGGTACGAAGCGCATGTGAACGAGCCTGTGACCCGTATCCTGTCGAACTGGGCGGGACTGCGCACGTTTGCACCAGACCGCAATCTTGTGCTTGGCCCTGACCCGTCCGATCCAAGCTTCATCTGGATGGCGGGCCAAGGCGGCTACGGCTTCCAGACAGCACCAGCGGCCAGTCAACTGGTCGCAGACCTCGTCGCGGGCCGCACGCCGCACATCGCGGCGGACATGGTGGCGCGTCTCCGCCCGGACCGGTTTCGGTAACGTATTCGGGACTTTCGACCGAAGATTGCAACCGCTACGGTTGCAGCAAATCAATCGAGCAAGGAAATCCAACAGTTGAAACGCCTCGTCACTGCCGTCTGCGCCACGCTGGCCCTGACCACCGCCGCCCATGCCGAAACCCAGCTTGAGCAGCTGGAACGACTCTCTGAGACCTCGACCGATGTTATGCTTGGCGCAATGGTTGATATGGCAGTCTCAGAAGGTGCAGATCGCGCGTCGCTTGAGGCCGCGCTGGTTCCGTTTGAGTGGAACGATGCCATGCGCGAGGCCGGTGGCTGCATGCTGGATGGCTACACCAACGAGATTGGGTCGGATGGGGTCGAAACGATGCTCGGCGCGATGGAAGACTTCCTCACTGAGGTGCAGGGCAGCGACATGGACCTTGAGGAAATGGCCGAGGCCGGAATGGACATCATGCCCGAAGGGATGACGGAAGACCGGTCCATGGAAATCACGCAGGAGTGCGGCATGACCGACCTTCAGCTTGAATGGATGGCCGAGACCGGGTTCATGGATGCGATGTTCAATGCCGCGATGGCGAACTGATCGGACCGCTCAGGCGACGGCGGCGCACAGCTCCCACGCGCGGACAGTCATGTAATCGAGGTCACATTCGCCATCATCCCTCACGCTTTCAATCGGCAGACCCTCTGCCAGGATTACGTCCTGTCGAGCAAGGCCGAGCTGCACGTAACACGCGGGCGACGCTCGATTCTCCGTCGTGACACGGTCATGGGACACAGTCAGCGACTTGGCCCGGACCAGCACCGCATCGGTGCCGAACATGAGCGGCACGCGGATATGTTCGAACAGGACCCGGTGCTGCGGTCCGATCTCCAAATCAGCGCGCGGTAAGCCAAAGCCAAGCGCGCCTTGCGGGATCCGGATCGGGTAATGGTTGCGTTCTGCCGGGACCCCAATTGTTTGCCGCACATGGGTCAGCGGCTGCGGGCCATTGTCGCGCGTTGTGACAAGGTCACCGACCCCAAGTGACGCGGCAGGCCGGTCACCGTCCGGCGTCGCAATCCGTGCATCAGGGCCTATCCCGAAGGCGGCGACCCATGGCGCCAGCGCCTTGAGGTCAAAATCCAGTCGCATTGTTATCTGCCGTTCTGTCTGCTCGCCTATCTTGGTAAACAGCCAGCCGGGCAGTCACGTGGCGACACTAAGGCATTTTCTTCCAATTTGACCGATTGGCACCGGCTCTGGACGTCCCAACCGCTCCGTCTGACCATTTGACGATCCAGTCGGGGCCGGGCAAGTTGCGGCCATGACGGCGCTTTCCCCCTCCTCCGGCCCCGGTGCTGGCTCGGTGATGTCGAGCCTCGCGATGCGTCACCGCTCCATGGTTCGCGAATTTGCCAAATCGATGGGACAGGACGGCGAAGCCCCCTATGCGCAGGTCTACAGCTCCCCCGTGGCACCGGAAGAACGTCAGGTCTTGCGGGTGCGGCTGGCGGATGGAGACTACGCGCTCAAGGTCGACACGACCGGGCCCGAGACCCAGCGGCTGATCAAGGAATATGCGCTGCTGGAAGAGATCCACGCCCATTTCGCCGACAAACCGAAACTCGGGTCGCCTGAACCGGTTTATCTGGCCGAAAACGGGTCGTTCTTTGTCACCCGATACCTTGATTATCAGACCGCTGGCGGGCGGCTGAAGGACACCGACAAGGATCAGGTGCGGCGGCAGGTGTTTCGCCGTGTCGGGTCGTGGTTGAGCGCTTTGCAATCGACGCGACCCCAGCGCAAAGGCAAGTGCCGCAGTCTTTGGATGGCCCGCGAACTGGACGGCATCCTTGAGCAAGGCACCTCACAGGCGGATGCGGCGTGGCTGAAGGATATGCGGGACGCGCTGGCGATGGAGGCTGCGGAGTGGAACGACATTCGCACCCTTCGCGCCTTCAGCCACGGTGATTTTCACAGTGAAAACATCATCCTAGGCCCTGGCATGACCTACGGTCTCGATCTGACCGAAGCCCGCGAAAAGCTGGCCGTCTACGACATCGTCGATTTTCTGAAGGTCGACATCTATCGCAAATCACCGGTCGAAGAGCTTGATGGCGCGGGCATCACCCGCATGCACCGAGAGATGTTTTTTCGCGGCTATAAGCACGACGTTGATCCGGCCTTGGTTGATGTGATGCTGAAGGGGCGGATGCTGATCGATTTCGCCTCAATCAGTCGCAATGAATACGGCGCGCGGTTTGAAGCGCAGTCGCTTTATGCGGGGCTGGAGCGGCGGTTGCGCCATGCATTTCGCGACGTCTGACTATCGTAAATTCAACGCAGCCTGCGCGATGTGAAAACGGTGGTTTTCCGAAGGATCGGCGCAACGCACCCCGTCGGTCTCGACGGAACAGGTGAAGCCGTCGACCGACCACATGCTGCCATAGCTGATCTGCGGAGACGGATAGGGCCAGAACACATCTGTGGTGCAGATCGTGATGGCGCGGGGCGGCCAGCCGTCGCCCATTGTGACGGCGCGAAACCGATCATCGGTGCAGTCTGCGCCATCATGGGGGTATTCCCAGCCCGCATCCCGAATGAAGCACACCATGTCGAGCTCGGACGCGCCGGTCTCAAGAAAACAGGTGATGTTGCCGCTCGGCGTGGTGAAACTGGGGCGCTCAGCGGCCAGCGGGGTGGCCGCCAAGGCGAAGATCAGACTAACCGTCCACGCGGATGCTTTCGTTCTTTGGATCATAGGGGCTGTCCTCGGTCACGGTGGCGTCCCACAACTCGCGGAACATGCGCACCTTAACCTTGGTCCCCGGAACCGCCAATTCTGGCGGCAAATAGCCCATTCCGATGCTCTTGCCGAAGGCGACGGAATAGCCGCCAGAGGTCAGACGTCCGACCTTTTCACCGTTATGGATCAGCGCCTCACGGCCCCACGGGTCCGCGTCGTCCGGCCCGTCGATCAGCAGCGTGCAGCACTTGGACCGGACACCGATCTTTTCCATCGCGGCCTTGCCGTGGAAATCTTTGGACAGGTCAACAAAGCGCGGCAAATCCGCCTCAAGCGGGGTCGCGTCGCGGCCCAGTTCGGTCCCGAAGGCCCGGTAGCTCTTTTCCTGACGCAGCCAGTTTTGCGCCCGTGCGCCGACCAGCTTCATGCCGTGCGGCTCACCTGCCTTTTCCAGCAGATCAAAGAGGTAGTTCTGCATCTCCATCGGATGATGCAGCTCCCACCCCAGTTCCCCGGTATAGGCGACACGGATGGCGTTGACAGGGCACATGCCGAGTTCGATCTGACGGGCGCTGAGCCACGGGAAGCGCTTGTTGCTGAGCGCCGTCTCCGGGTCCGCATCCTTGATGACGGCCTTGAGCACATCGCGGGATTTCGGGCCGGCGATGGCGAAGACACCCCATTGAGACGTCACATCGTTGATCGCCACATAGCCGCCGCCCGCGGCCATGAAATCCTCAGCCGCCTTGCGCAGATAGTCGCTGTCATAGGCCTGCCATGCGCCTGCGCTCACCAGATAATAGCTGTCTTCAGCATGGCGCACGATGGTGTATTCGGTGCGCGTGGTGCCTGCTGCGGTCAGCGCGTAGGTCAGGTTGATGCGGCCGACCTTTGGCAGCTTGTTGCAGGTGAAATGGTCCAGAAACGCGGTCGCCCCCGGCCCGGTCACGTTGTGCTTGGTAAAGGCGGTGGCGTCGATCAGGCCGACGCCCTCACGGATCGCCTTGGCCTCTTCGACAGCGTATTGCCACCAGCCGCCCCGGCGGAAGGAGCGCGAGGCGTGATCGTCAAACCCTTCGGGCGCGTAGTAGTTCGGACGTTCCCAGCCGTTCACCTGCCCAAACTGCGCCCCACGTGCCTTCTGGCGGTCATAAGCGGGGGCTGTTTTCAGCGGGCGGCACTTTTCACGTTCCTCATCGGGATGGTGAAGGATGTAGACATGCTCATACGCCTCTTCGTTCTTGCGAGCCGCGTATTCGGTCGTCATCCACGACCCGTAGCGCTTGGGATCAAGCGATGCCATGTCGATCTCGGCCTCGCCTTCGACCATCAACTGGGCGAGGTAATGACCCGTGCCACCAGCCGCCGTAATGCCAAAGCTGAACCCTTCGGCCAGCCACATGTTGCGCAGCCCCGGCGCAGGCCCCACCAGCGGGTTGCCATCGGGCGTGTAGCAGATCGGGCCGTTGAAATCGTCCTTCAGACCGACCGTTTCCGTGGACGGGATGCGGTGGATCATGGACATGTATTCTTCTTCGATCCGCTCAAGATCGAGCGGGAAGAGGTCGGCGCGGAAGCTGTCCGGCACCCCGTATTCAAAGCGTGCGGGCGCATTCAGCTCATAAGGACCGAGGATCCAGCCGCCGCGCTCTTCGCGGACATACCATTTGGCATCGGCGTCGCGCAGCACTGGGTGTTCGGGGTTGTTCTTGCGCCACTCGACCAGCGCCGCATCAGGTTCGGTGACGATGAACTGATGTTCCACCGGGATCGCCGGGATCTTGATGCCGAGCAATTTGGCTGTGCGCTGCGGGTGGTTGCCCGTGGCCGTGACAACATGTTCCGCCTGAATGACGATTTGTTCGTCCGAAGGCACAAGGTTGCCGCCCTTTTCCACCATCTTGGTGCAGGTGACGTTCCAGTGCGATCCCGTCCATTCAAACCCGTCCGCCTGCCATTTGCGTTCGATCATCACGCCGCGCTGGCGGGCGCCCTTGGCCATCGCCATCGTCACGTCAGCGGGGTTAATGTAGCCATCTGTCGGATGGTAAATCGCGCCCTTGAGGTCGTCGCAATTGACCAGCGGATAACGGTCCTTGATGTCCTTGGGGCTGAGCCATTCGAACGGCACGCCCACTGTTTCCGCCGTGGACGCATAGAGCATGTATTCGTCCATACGCTCATCGGTTTGGGCCATCCGCAGGTTGCCGTTGACGGTGAAGCCTGCGTTTAGGCCGGTCTCATCCTCAAGCGTCTTGTAGAACTTGATGGAATAGTCGTGAATCCAGGTCGTGGCGTACGACATGTTGAAATAGGGAAGAAGCCCCGCCGCGTGCCAGGTGGAGCCCGACGTGAGCTCGTCCCGCTCCAGCAGCATCACATCATGCCAGCCTGCTTTCGCCAGATGATAGGCAATCGACGTACCGACCGCACCGCCTCCAATGACCAATGCCCGCACTTGCGTTTTCATATCCGCGATTCCCTGCGCTTTGCCGTTCCTGCGGCGACAATGGCCAATCGTGCCTGCACACGTCGAAACCTGTCCGACGCCTCCCGTCCAAAACCGACCTGTGCCTGTTTCATCTGACCAAAAACAACTTGAACCGGTTTCGCAGGCCACAGCTTTCCGCTGCTTGACGCGTGCGGCAATTTTGCGACAGGCCCCCGGCGGCCGGTCGTTTCCGCTAGGACACAGCGCGAAAGACGCCTAGTATTTAGACAGATACGCGACAGAGCCGCGCCAAGTGGCCACCGCGAGGAGAGCAGGTAATGACACGTTACGGTATCGTGGCCCTTGGGGCCGTCATGTTGGCGGGCGCATGCAGCCCACCTGAAATCACGTCGCGCATGGACACGGCAGACACGCTCTATTCCGGGTTTGATGGGCCGGAGTCTTACGTTCCGGCCCCTGTTGGCAGCCGGACGAGCAACGACTTCATGCGATTTTCAACCATGGGCGTCGCCTATGAGGGGCCGTTCTGACAGATACGGCCGCTTGATCCGCTTATGACGTAAGCATCGCACACCGGTCAGGTTCACCGGACTGGACAGGTTCACCCTGAGCCGCCACCCTCCTTTGCATTGATTTATGCTTTGAGAGGACACGATTATGCCGACGATACATGGTCGCGCGATCCGAGGAAGCGGAACACTCGCCTACGGATTGCCACAAGCCGCCGCTCTGGCCCAGGCCAGCTATTCCGCCACTCGCCACAAGGACATCAAACCCCGCATCGCCCGGTCGATTGATCAAAACGACGTGCAGGCAACGCTTTTGGACAACGGGTTGCTGCTGGTTCCGGGGAGCAATTCGGCCTGGGATTACCTGCGTTACAATGTGCGGTTGCTCAATGTCGGGGGCCGCCGGTTCAAGGTGAAGAACGGCCAGACCGGTCAGGCGATGGGGCGGCTCTGGCACCAGGGCTTCCTCGCTCACGCCATGCTGATCCATGAGGCGTTCAAGTCCACGCCGCCGCGCTACATCATCGGACATTCGCTGGGGGCGGCCTCAGCGCAAGTGCTGTCGCTTCTGTGGGGCGTCCCCGCCGTCGGGTTCGCAGCCCCCCGCCTTTATGCCGGTGGTCGGTCGGTCGCCAACCACCGCAA
The DNA here is from genome assembly GCA_038530475.1 of Pseudomonadota bacterium. Lineage (GTDB taxonomy): Bacteria > Pseudomonadota > Alphaproteobacteria > Rhodobacterales > Rhodobacteraceae > Octadecabacter. The sequence goes on along the minus strand of JBCBCS010000095.1, from coordinate 3,458 downwards.
GTGTCTGTGTCTGTGGCGCAAGGATGATCCGGTCGGATCCCTCCCCGGTCAGACGTTTCGACACGCGGGCAAGTCGGTGATGCTGGCAAAATCCAGAAGGGCGGGGGTCCTCAACCACCATATGAGACACTACCGCGCCGCGATCTCTGACCCGAACCACGCGGGCATTCTTCCAAAGACCTGGCCCGTGGCCTGACCCTGCTGCCCCAGCGCGTCTGACCGGCAACTATAAGAGATTGACGCAAACGTCGTCTCTACCATAACGTGTTTTCATTATTTAAATATTTTGAAAGATTTGATTATGGCTAAATCCGTCTATGAGGGTCGGGCGTATCCGACCGACCTGAGGATTCCCCTCCCCAATGGCAAAGAACTGATCCTGGGTGACCACACCTGGGTCAAAGTCCACGGCAAGGGTGATTTCGTGTGCTGGGGTGGCAAGAATGGCAAGGGCGACCGCAGCATCGTGTCCGGGAAGAAGGGCCATTATGCCGTTTCGAACTGCTACCGAACCAAGACCAAAAAGCACAAAGACACAGCAGGCTTTGCCTATGCTGTGAATGGCGTCTGCCATCAGGCTGCCAACCTCTATATGCGGCCCGCACGGCAGAAGATGACGCTCAAGGTCCGCGGCTACTACGCCAGTTTGGCGGCGTTCGGGGCCTATGGAAACACCGCCCCATTCGCAGGTGTCGGCGGTCAGCTTGCCTTTCGGGCCTATTGGGACCTGAGGTACTGGAACAAGTGCAAACGCAAGACGATGATGGCCCTCGGCGCGGATGATGAGCCGGACGACACCCCCGTTGATCCGGTGTTTGAAGCACTTGCAGCCCTCCATGGGGGGGAAGACGCGCCTGCCGATGCAGCCGCCGCGAATGCCGCGCAACGCAACGAGCTCGCTATCATCATGGAGCTTTCGGATGTCCGGGCCGACTACGGCCAGATCGAAGATCTGCACGTGGAATTGCAGGAAAGCCGGGATGAGGCTCTGGGGGCCGGGTTGACCGGGCTGGATTTGGCCACGGCGATCAATACGCGCGTCGCCGATTTTCAGGTGGCCTGCGCCAACCGTTTGGATGGCGATATGATGATGGAACTTAACGGAACGACGGCAGAGGATCCCGTTGCAATAGTTGACCCCCGGATCGCTGAAGATACGGCCGATCAGGAAGTGGTCACCGACTATACGACCCCGCCTGACGATCAATAAGACCAGCGGCCATCGCCCCTAAAGCATTGCCGGCACGACAAGGTCGGGGGGGCGGTGGCCATCTTCGAAGGTTTTGATGTTCAAAAGGACCTTCTCGCCCATCTCCAGACGCCCCTCGACGGTGGCCGATCCCATATGCGGCAACAGAACCACGTTCTTGAGTTCGCGCAGGCGCGGATTGATGTCGGTGCCGTGCTCATAGACATCAAGGCCCGCCCCTGCGATCTCACCAGCACGGAGCATCCGGGTCAGGGCGTTCTCATCAATGACTTCGCCCCGCGCGGTGTTCACGATCACGGCGTCGGGCTTCATCAGACGCAGGCGACGGGCGTTCATCAGGTGAAACGTAGCCGGTGTGTGCGGGCAGTTGATGCTGAGGATGTCCATCCGCGCGACCATCTGGTCGAGGCTGTCCCACCAGGTCGCATCAAGCGCGTCTTCCGTTTCGGGCCGGAGCCTGCGGCGGTTGTTGTAATGGATTTGCATGCCGAAAGCGCGGGCGCGTTTCGCCACCGCCTGCCCGATCCGGCCCATCCCGAGAATGCCCAATCTGCGCCCGGCAATCCGCCCCCCCATCAACGCTGTGGGCGCCCAGCCGTCCCAAGTGCCCGCTTGCATCTGCGCAAGACCTTCCGGGATCCGTCGGGTCACCGCAAGGATAAGCGCCATCGTCATGTCCGCCGTGTCCTCTGTCAGCACGCCCGGCGTGTTTGAGACCAGGATCCCACGTTGACGGGCGGTTGCCACATCAATGTGGTCCACCCCGGCCCCGTAATTGGCGATCAGCTTGAGCCGGTCGGAGGCTTGCCCGAGCACACCCGCCGAAATCTCATCCGTGACCGTCGGCACCAGCACGTCGCTGGTTTGCATCGCCGACACCAGGTCGGCCTCTGTCATCGGCGTGTCATTGTTGCGCAGCCGCACATCGAACAGATCAGCCAGCCGCGCCTCAACCGGGTCGGGCAACCGTCGCGTCACGGTAACAGTCAGGCGTTTGCTCGGCATAGTCTTGCGTCTCCGGCTTGTCTGAACAGCATGCGTCATGGCACCGTGCCGTCAAATGACGGGCAGCACAAGAACTGCCCCGCGACGAAAAGGGCAGTAACGATGATCGCACGGATTGTGATGGCGGCAGGTCTTTCGCTCGGGCTGAGCTTTGGTGCGGCGGCGGACAATGCTGACGTCGTGCCCGTGACCTCCGTGCAGGGGGATCGCGGTCCGGTCACTAATCTGCCGATGCCGCGCTACGTGTCCTTGAAGGCCACCGAAGCCAATGTGCGGCGTGGACCGTCGCTCAGCCATCGGATCGATTGGGTGTTCCAGCGCCGAGACATGCCGCTGCGCGTGGTGGGCGAATATGGACACTGGCGGCGCGTCGTTGACCGTGAAGGCATGGGCGGCTGGGTGCATTATTCGCTTTTGTCCGGCAATCGGACGGTGATCATCGATGAGGACATGCTGACCCTGCGCCAACGGCCCGATGAGACCGCAATGGAAGTGGCTTTGCTTGAACTGGGCGTGATTGCAGATCTGGGCGAATGTGGCCCGGAATGGTGCCGTCTGCGGGTCGCAGGCTATCGCGGCTGGGCACCCAAGGACGCCTTGTTCGGCGTCGGCGCGGACGAAATTCGCGATTAAGGGGCATGCGCTTTCGAAAGCGCATGTGACGCCGCTTCGACGCGGCGTTTCGCCGTTGCGAACGTCGCATTCGCATATTTTTAAACCAAAGAAACGGGGCGCTGCGCCATTATGCCAGCGCCCCGCTTGGATGCATCCGGTGAACCTCAGGCGGCGAGGCCGCGCCCCTTGAGAAGCGCCGTGGCATCGGGCATGGCGCCGCGGAATTTCAAATAGAGGTCGGCCGCGTCTTCTGATCCGCCAGCCGACAGAATGTGGGTTTCAAGCTTTGCGGCCATATCCGGATCAAACGCACCCCCGGCCTCTTCAAAGGCATCAAATGCGTCGGCATCCATCACTTCGGACCACATGTAGCTGTAATAGCCCGACGAATATCCGTCGCCCGCAAAGACATGGGCGAAATGCGGCGTCGCGTGGCGCATCCGGATCGCATGGGGCATCCCGATCTCTTCCAGCACCTCCGCCTGCTTTTGCATCGGATCGGCGGGCGCAGGGCCATCATGGAACGCCAGATCAACCAGCGCGGAGGCCACATATTCCACCGTCTGGAACCCCATAACCCCAAAACCCCAAAACCCCGTTTGATTGAAATTGGCAAATATCTTGGAAA
>JBCBCS010000094.1:0-13242 GCA_038530475.1 Pseudomonadota bacterium | reverse complement strand
CTTTGAGGCTTGACTCGTAAAGGGTATCGGTCCTGAGGCAGGCAACTTCGAGCAGGATTTCGATCTTGGTGACCGACACCCCCAAAAGCGATTTCAATCCTGTCGCCGTCGCAAAGGCGTGGCTAGACATCAACGGCGCCGATCGCAAGGCGACCATCAATGACATCGCCGAGATGGCTGGCGTGTCCAAGAAAACTGTCTCGAGGATCATCAATGAAAGCCCGCTTGTGCGGGAAGAGACACGCCGCAACGTGAAGCAGATCATGGACGTGGTCGGGTATGTCCCGGACCCACAGGCCCGCGGGCTAGCCTTCCGCCACGCCTTCCTGGTGGGCATGATCTACGACAATCCCAATCCCCAATACATCGTCAATATGCAGCAGGGCATCCTCAATGGTATTGCCGGTTCAGACCATGAATTGGTCGTACATCCCTGCGACCGCACAAGCCCTGACTATGTTTCCCGCGCCCGAGCGTTCATAGAGCGACAGAAGCTGTTCGGCGTTATTCTCACGCCATCTGTCTCAGAGGATGAAACGATGGCACGTATGCTGCGCGAAGCGGGGTGTCGATATGTGCGCATCGCATCCGTCAGTCTTGATGAGGACGAGCACATGTTGGTGACCCATGACCGACATGGTGCGAGGCTTGCTGCTGAACATATTGCGGGGCTGGGCCATACTCGCATTGGCCATATCACAGGCCGGAGAGGTTTCAGGTCAGCTGTGGAACGCCAGGCGGGGTTCGAAGAAGGCCTTGCAACGGCAGGACTGACCCTGACCCCGAACCTAATTTTCGAAGGAGACTACACGTTCCAGTCCGGGGTAACTGCTGCAGAGCAGCTTATCAAACGGTTGCCGCGTCCAACGGCGATCTTTGCTGCCAACGATGAAATGGCTGCAGGCGCGCTCCAAGCCTTTCGAATGGCTGGGCTGCGCAGCCCCGACAACATCACCATTGTCGGCTTCGACGACTTCCAAATCGCAACAACCATCTGGCCACGTCTGACCACAATTCACTCTCCGATCTCCGATATTGGTGAGCAGGCCGCGCGCCTTCTGCTGAAGCCAGACGAAGCGGGCGACCCCGAAAGAGAAAACCTCCTTCCAACGCTGATCATCCGAGAAACAAGTGGCCCGGCAAACAGCCAAGCGCTGTGACCAAAACCCGGCAAAGCTAAGTCTTGCACCAAAAAATGACACCGGTTACCATAAGACCTGAAATCGAATGATAGGCAGGTGTCACCGATGAAGATCGCGCTCATTATTGAAAACAGCCAAGCCGCCAAAAGCGAAATCGTGCATGAGGCGCTGAAGGCGGTAGCTGAGCCGGCCGGTCATACGGTTCTGCACTACGGCATGTATGGCCCCGATGACGAGGCCCAGCTCACCTATGTGATGAACGGTCTGCTTGCAGGTACAATTCTGAATTCTGGTGCAGCCGACTTTGTCGTCACCGGGTGCGGTACCGGCATGGGATCGATGCTCGCCTGCAATGCCATGCCCGGCGTGTTCTGCGGCCTGGTGATGGACCCCACAGAGGCGTTCCTTTTTGGGCAGATCAACGATGGCAACGCGATTTCGATGCCCTATGCAAAGGGGTTTGGCTGGGCGGCCGAACTCAACCTTCAGGACTGCTATCGCAAACTCTTCGAGGTCGAACGCGGTGTGGGGTATCCAAAAGAACGCGCTGCAATCATGGCCAAGAACAGGGGCATTCTGGCCGACGTAAAAAAAGCCTCCTGTCACGACATGCTGACCGTTTTGAAATCGGTCGATCAAGATCTTCTCAGGGCTGCCGTCGCTGGCCCCCGGTTTGAAGAATACTTCTTCTCCAGCGCGCCAGATGCGGACATTGCCGACTACATCAAAACCGTCCTCGCTTCCTGATCGGCGCAGCAAAGGAAGGCTCGATGGCCCCCGACATGTTCAACCTTGAGGGAAAAGTGGCGATCGTTACAGGCGCCAACACGGGGCTGGGCCAAGGCATGGCAGTCGCGCTTGCGCAAGCCGGAGCGGATCTGGCGCTGGTGGGGCGCTCGTCTCCAGACGAGACCGTGAAAATGGTCCAGGCGGCAGGACGCAAAGCCCACGTGATCATGGCCAACCTCGGCTCCCTTGACCCTGTCGAGCGCATTGTGGGCGAGACGGGGGAAGCGCTCGGTGGTCTAGACATCCTTGTGAATAATGCCGGCATCATCAAGCGCAATGACTCTCTCGATTTTACCGTGGAAGATTGGGACACGGTGATGAACGTTAACGTGCGTACGCTGTTTTTCTTAAGCCAGGCTGCGGCCCGCGCCATGATCGATAAGAAGACCGGCGGCAAGATCATCAACATTGCATCGATGCTGTCATACCAAGGCGGCATTCGCGTGCCGTCCTACACCACATCCAAGTCCGGCGTGATGGGGCTGACACGAATTCTGGCCAATGAGTGGGCCGCTCACCGCATCAACGTAAATGCGATCGCCCCTGGCTATTTCTCCACTAACAACACAGCCGCCCTCCAAGCTGATGAGACGCGCAATCGGCAAATCCTTGAGCGCATACCGGCCGGGCGTTGGGGGGAACCTTCGGACCTGGCGGGCGCCACGGTCTTCTTGGCCTCGGCAGCGTCAGATTACGTGCAAGGGATAACCCTTCCAGTGGATGGCGGCTGGTTGGCAAGATGATCTGGGACTCCGCCTTCGACAAGTGCATCAGACGGACATGTCAAATCCTCATTGGCTGACGGTTCGGGAGGGCCGGCCATAAACAGCATATGCCAATTTTGCAGACCAATTTTTCAGACTCTCTCGCTCAGGAGCATCTGACGCGGTCTTTCCCTGAGCGACAATCTAATACCCAGTGTCGCATTTAAGTCACACTCTGGAGGGCAAGTATAATTGGTCCTACCAATTCAGCATACAAAAGGCTAGTAATTGGTTGACTCTCTCAGTCACCTTCTATTCTGTCATACTGGTGAGCTCCACGTCAGACGGAGCGCAGGAAAGCCTTTAGGGAGGAATTGGTATGCTCAGCTTTTCACACTTGGATTCTGTCCGCCTGAAGGGGCGCGACTTCTGGCGCGCTGCCTTGCTCGCCGGTGTTGCGTTGCCCTTGGGCACCGTCGCAGTTGCGCAAGAGGCGACAGAAGAGGCAGAAGCCCGTCAAGACACGATTGTCGTCACCGGCATTCGCTCATCACTTGCGAGTGCGCTCGAAGAAAAGCGGTCTGCTGACAACCTGAAGGAAGTTATTCAGGCAGAAGATATTGGTAAGCTGCCAGACCAGAACCTTGCCGAAGTGCTCGAGAACATCACTGGCGTCCAGATCACCCGGACAGCTGGCGTCGGTACGGGCGTCCAGATCCGCGGTACGAACGCCAATCGGGTCGAATTCAACGGCATTTCAACGGTTGGTTCTGGCGCAGGGCGCAGCGGCATCAACTTCGAGGATGTGAACCCTGCAATCATTTCCTCGGTTGAGGTCATCAAGGCTCCCGAAGCCAGCACCATCGAAGGTTCTGTTGGTGGCACGGTGAACCTGCGCACGATCCGCCCGCTCGCGCTGGACGGCATGCTCGCCAACATCCGCCTGCAAGGTGAAGATTCGAGCCTGAGCACTGAAGACATCCAGCCGAGAATCTCGGGTGCCTTCGGCAATGTCTGGGACACAGATATGGGCGAGATCGGTTTCGTGATCTCCGGCAGCTACACCGAGCAGGAAGCGGTTTCTTTCCGCCCGCGCGCAGACCGCGATAATGTCTCTTCCGCGCCCGGTGCAGCGTTCGACGAGTATCTCGGCATCCAGTTCCTTGTTCAGGAGCAGGAAAACTTCGATTTCGAAACGACCAATATCGCGTCGACGTTTGAATGGGCGCCGAATGACGAGCTGAAATTCAGCGTCGATTACATCGTCAATGAACAGGAACGCGCGCAGGACTCCTACCGCCTCCAGGCATCCGGTGTAAGCGTCTTCCGCAATGTCAGTGTGCCCACAGACTTCGAGTTTGTCGATTTTGGTGTCACCTCCAGCAATGGGCGTGACCTGCGCAACTTCCCTGCAGCGCTCCGCGGAGCGATCGAGCCAGATCTGGCTGTTGACGATGATGACCCGAATTTGCGCTTCTCCAGCGATACGGGTGGCCGCGTCACCGAGAGCGAGATTTTCGCCCTCGCCGGGGAGTGGGAGCGAGACAATTGGTCGGTTCGGGCAGAGTACGCCACGACAAGTTCAGACACGGTGAACCCAAACCTGTCCACCACGCTGAATTTCATCAATCCCAATGTTCCGCTTGATGGTGCAGCGACTGGCGATCCAAGCACCAGCAACGATAACCCGACCCCGTTCATCTATGATCTGAGCGGTGACTCCCTCGCGTTCGGCATCAATTTCGACTCCCCTTTCGCGCCGTCTGTCGCCGACCTGACCAATCCCGCCAATGTTGTGCTGGACCAGGTGGATATCGGTCGCGACACCACAAACAATCAGGAAGATGCCTTCCGGATCGACGTGTCATACGATTTGACTGACTTTGGCCAGATCGGTGACTACATCACCTCCGTTGAGGCTGGTTATCGCTACAATGAGTCTTCAAGCCGTTTCGAAGACATCGGCGACAGGATCGGTGGTTTTAGCCGCCTGGAAGACAGCCCAAATGGCCTCCTGTTCGAAGAACTTCTTGTGGAGGGCCCTTCGAACTATGGTGACGCTGACGGGCGCGACCTGTTCATCAGGAATTTCCTGCTGGTCGATCCCGATCGGGCCTTTTCCGATCCCAACGGTGTGCTCGCAATTTTGGAAGGCGCCCTTGCCGCACAACGCGCGCTCGAGCCTCAAGCCGACGGCGACCTGGTTGCGAACATCTCGTCTAACCAAAACGCTTTCCGCGATATCAGCGAAGAAACCAATGCCTTCTATGCACAGGCCAATTTTGAGCACGGTATTTTCAGGGGCAACCTTGGTGTGCGCTGGCTCGAAACGGAAATCGCATCCGTGGGCTTTGGTCCAGAAGACGCCACTGGTAATCGCTCGCTGCAAACCACCACGGGCAGCTACGACTTCGTGTTGCCTCGCTTCAACCTTGTTGCTCAGCCGCGTGAAGACGTCTTGCTGCGCTTCGCGTACGGATCAGACATTCGCCGCCCGAACTTCAGCTCCTTGAGCACCGGTTTTACCTTTGGCCCCCAGGAAAACACGGCAGTCGCACTTGGCAATCCCGGCCTCCTGCCCGAGGAAGTCGACTCTATCGACATCTCGGCTGAGTGGTACTTCGCCCCGGCAGCCGTTGTCAGCATTGGCTATTTCACCAAGGACCGGACCAACATTTTCGGCGTCGACTTTGAAGGCGCTGCGCTCATCCCTGACCCGAACAACACGACAGGTGGTTTGTCGCGCGAAACAGACCCCTCATGCCCAGGCGGCGGTATCTTCAACCCGGAAGTCATCCCCAACGTGCTCGGCGATCCCGATACGATGGGACTGTGTGTGGACTTTACCCGGCCAGGCAACGATCCCGACACGACCACGCAGTCGGGCTGGGAATTTGCTTTCCAGTATGACTTGTCCAGCTGGGAAGATCAGATTGGCTGGGCGTCCGGTTTCGGTGTGATCGCCAACTACACGCTCCAGGATTTCTCCGGCGGCTCCGTGGTCGATTCCACTTCGGGCCGTGGCGCACAGGTTCTTGGAGATGTCAGCATCCCGCGTGGCCTGCTCGACTTCTCCGAGAACGCCTACAACCTCACGGGTTTCTACGAGAAGTATGGCTTGTCGGCACGGGTGCGCTACACATGGCGCGAGGGCTTCCGCACCCAGGACTTCGGTGGCGGCGCCAACACGTCGGGCAGCTCGACCTTCAGCTTCCCGGTTCACACCCTGGATCGCGGACAGCTCAATGCGAGCATCAACTATGATGTGACCGACAACTTCAACATTGGTCTGGAAGCGGTGAACATCACCGAAGAGGAGATTATCCAGCGTTGCGTCAGTGAAAGTGGCCCAACCTGCTTCGTGGGTTATCCCGATCGCCGTGTCACCTTTGGTGGCAGCTACACCTTCTAGCGCCATGCCAGAGATGACTGGCCCCTAATCGAAAAGCGCCTCGCCCTTGGTGAGGCGCTTTTTTTGTCCCAACTCGCCGGAAAAGAGGAGACGCGAATGAAAGCCAAGACCCTGAGGACCCTCGCCCTGACCTGTGCTTCTGCACTCGCTGTTGCTGCCTGCACGACTGCCCCAAACGAAGTGGCCGTGTCCGCGAGCGCTGTGCCCGCCGACGCCTTCGACCTCACCTTCTGGAACATCACCGTGCCTCTGGATGAAGACGGCAACGAACGCGCTGATATCATCTCCGTCGCGCAGTTGGCCGATTACAGCCATCCGAACTTCTTTTATCTCGACAAACAAGGCAGCCTTGTCTTCGCTACGCCGAACAAAGCAACGACAACGCCCAACTCTACAAACACTCGCAGTGAGCTGCGCCAGATGTTGCGCGGGTCTGATACCTCTGTCCATACGAAGTCGCCCAGCAACAATTTTGCTTTGGCCGCCCATCCTGATGCTGACCAGTTCGCCGCAATCGGCGGACGCCTCGAAGCCACGCTCCGGGTCGATCACGTGGCACAGCGCGCGCAAATCACGACAAAGAAGCCGACCTATTCTGTCGTGGTCGGCCAGATCCATGCGGTGAAACTCGACCAGCATCCCGAAGCGTATGGCTGGGGCAACGAGCCGCTAAAGATTTCCTTCAAGAAATTCCCCGGCCACGAATACGGTTCGGTCTATTGGGCCTATGAGCGAAATCTTGGACGGGACAATCCAGACCGCACCGACATCGCCTATCCTGTCTGGGGAAACACGTGGAACAGCTCAGATGATCCTGGCGCGGCAGGCATCAAGCTCGGCGAGGATTTCAGCTACACTGTGGATGTGTCAGGCAACACCATGACCCTGACATTCGAAACCGAGCGCCATGATACCGTCGTTTACGAAATCAATCTGGCCAACAATGTCGATGCAAACGGCGAAGTAGACACGAAGGACAACCCGATCGGCTACGCAGGCGACATGATGTACTTCAAGGCTGGCGCCTACAACCAGTGCAGCAGCAAACTTCAGGACGGGTTCTGGTACCCTGGCTGCCTCGGCACCGGCGACTGGGAAACCGACAAGGCCAATGGTGACTATGCCCAGGTCACCTTCCACGAACTCACGGTAAGCGGGCCAGACTGAAGCCCCTCAAAGATAGCTCTTGCTGGCGGGGCTTACCCCACCAGCAAGAGGGAGATCTGCGGAATGTAGGCCACAGCGATGAGGCAGAGGATCAGCGCCAGATAGAAAGGCCACATGGATTTTACCGTGTCCTCGACCCGTATCTTGCCGACAGCAGACGCCACAAAGAGCACTGTGCCGACAGGCGGCGTGATGGTTCCGATACCAAGTGCCAGCATCATGATGATGCCGAAATGGACCGGGTTCATGTCGATGCCCTGCATGATGGGCAGGAATATCGGTGTCACGATAATGATCAGCGGCGCCATGTCCATGAAGGTGCCGAGCACGAGCAGGCATAGGAGCACCAGAGCAAGGATAATTATTGGAGAATCGGTAGCCCCAAGGATCAGCTGAGACATCATCAGCGGGGCTTCCAACAGCGCCAGGAGCCAGCCAAAGGCGGCGGCAGCGCCGATGATCAGCATGATCATGGACGTCGTCTTGGCGGAGTTTATTACCGCCGCCCGAAACTCGCTGACACCCAGAGTGCGATAGACGAAAATGCCGATAATGAGCGTATAGACGATTGCGAAGGCGGCGCTTTCCGTCGGTGTAAAGACACCGCCTAGAATACCGACCACGATGATGACCGCCGTGAGTAGCCCCGGCAGAGCGCCAATCGCCGCCATGAAGAGTGGTTGCAGTCCCGGGAAGTCGCCCTTTGGATAACCGCGCCGTGCCGCCAGGATCGATATGGTCACCATCAAGGCGAGACCGCACAAGAGCCCCGGCAGGATTCCAGCAACAAAGAGATCACCAATCGAAATCGAAATGCCCGAAGCGGCGGCATAGATGATCATGTTGTGGCTGGGCGGGATGATCAGGCCGAGAATGGCGGCCGAACAGGTCACGTTCACCGAGAACTTCCGGTCGTAACCTTTTTCCTCCATGATCGGGATCATGGTGGAGCCGATGGCTGAGACACTGGCCACCGCCGATCCAGAGACGGCGCCAAACATCATTGAAGCGCCCACATTCACATGGCCGAGCCCCCCCTTAGACCGGCCGAACAGACCCTCCGCCACACGGATCAGCCGTGCTGCAATCCCGGTCTGTGTCATCAAATCGCCAGCAAAAATAAAGAACGGGATCGCCATCAGGGTGAAGACGTCGATCCCCGCCGAGAGCCTTTGCACCGCCACAAGCGGATTGAGGCCCAAGAGGGCGAAGGTGAACATGGATGAGATGAGCAATGCGAAGGCGACAGGCACGCGAATGGCCAGCAAGCCGACAAGGCTCAAGAGTAGGATAACCAGTTCCATCTCAGGCCACCTCTTCTGGTGACGTGCGGACCACGTCGAAGAGGTGTGCTGCAGAGAACAGGGTGATCAGCCCACCTGCAATGAGAATGGGAAGCAGCGCGACGCCCCGCGGTATACCGAGCGCTGGAATGGCGAAGTCCCACAGTGTCGTCGTCAATTGCCAGCCGGCAAACACCATCACCAGGCCGGCAATGGCCACAGCCAGATGTGCCAGGATATCAAACAGCCATCCCAATCGGGCGGGAACGGCATTGCGTACGGCATCAATTCTGATGTGGTATCTCTCGTGCACACCGACTGCGGCGCCGAAAAAGACGAGATAGGCAAGCAGGACAAGCGACAGCCGCTCGGACCAGGCTGGACTGTCATTGAAGACGTATCTGGCGATCACCTGGTAGGTGATGATGGCCGTCATGGCGACGATGCAGACGGAACTGATGAAGAGCGAGAGCCTGCTCAGCCCGTCGAGTATGGTTCTCATGGGGCGGCCTCCGCAAGGCGATCAATTTCGGCGATGTAGGGCTCGAGTTCGGGGGTCACGAATTGCTCATAGACCGGCGCCATGAGGTCGCGGAATGGCGCGCTGTCGATATCAGACAGGATCTCGCCACCACTCTCCAGAAGGGCTGTTTTCGCTTTCTCGACGCGCTCATCCCAAAGGCTGCGCATGACAGACACTGACTGACGCGCGGCGTCTTTGACCAGCACCTGGTCCTCAGGCGAAAGGTTCTCCCAGGTCCTCAGGCTCATGATCAGAACGTCCGGCGTCCGGAAATGCCCTGTCTCAGAGAAATTCGGTGCAACTTCGAAATGGCGCGTGCTGTTGTAGCTGGGCCAGTTGTTTTCAGCGCCATCGATCACATTCTGAACGAGGCCTTGATAGACTTCGCTGAAGTTCATGGGTGTCGGATTGGCGCCAAGTGCACGTACTGTGGCCAGATAGATGTCCGAATTGGGCACCCTGATCTTGAGGCCCTCCAACGCAGACGGATGCGGAATCAGGCGCTCGGTCGTGTAAAAGCCGCGCCCGCCCGTGTCATAAATTGCCAGCCCCCAAAGATTATAGGGCGCAAGGGATTCCAGAATGGCCTCGCCCACTTCGCCGTCAGCCACGCGGCGCTGGTGCTCGGTCGAGCGAAAGAGGAAGGGCAAGCTGAACAGCTTGGTCAGCGGAGCGATATTGTTGAGGGCGGCGCTGAAGGTGCGCGTCATGTCGAGACCGCCGAACATGGCAATTTCCAGCGTGCTACCCTCAGACCCAAGCTGGCCACCAGGATAGGATTTAACGCTGAGCCGGCCGTCCGTTTTCTCGCTTAGATATTCGCCCATGAATTTGACGGCTTCGACGGTGGGATATCCATCGGGTTGGGAGTCCGTTGAATAGAGGACGCGCGTTGTGCCCGTATCAGATCCTCCACAGCCCGTGAGGGCGAAACCCCCTCCCGCGGCCAGAGCACCAAAACTTCTTCGCGTGATCTGCACCTTGTTTCCTCCACGCCGGCCTGAGGCCGGTCAGTCTTATCGACGCAACAAGCCGAAGCGTTCGGTTGATTTCAGCGCGTCGACTTCTTCCACCGTCACCGCGTTGCTGTCGCCGGCGATGGAATGTTTTAGACAGTTCGCTGCCGCGCCAAACTCAAGCGCATCACCCGGCTGCCTACCATCGAGCAGCCCATAGATGAGCCCAGCGCAGAACGCATCGCCCGTGCCGACCCGGTCCACGATGGCCGTCATTTCGTAAGTCCGAGAAAAGTGCACCCCATCGCGCGTCCTGAGATGACCGCTCCAGGTGTGGCGCTCAGCAGACTCTGAATTGCGCAGCGTGATGGCGGCGTTCTGCAACTGGCTAAAGCCGTCAAAAAGCTTCTCCGTAAGAGAGGCAGCCCAGTCGTGGCTGCCGTTCTCGCCATCGCCATCAAGGCCGAGGCAATGGATACAATCGCCGCGCCCGGCGATCAGCGTATCTGCGAGCACCGCAAGTTCCGGCATCACGTCCTTGGCATCGATGCCGTACTGCCAGAGCCGGTCGCGATAGTTCAGGTCCAGCGACACGTGGATACCGCGTCGGCGCGCCTCGGTCATGGCGGCTGAAGCAAGCTCGTGGGCGCTTTGGGAAATGGCGGGCGTGATGCCGCTGATATGGAACCAGTCCGCGCCTTCAAACGCGCTCCTCCAGTCGATATCCGTGTGTGATAGCTCTGAAAAGACGCTGCCAGCGCGGTCATAAACGACACAGCCTGAGCGAAAGTCTGCGCCTTCTTCCATGAAGTAAAGGCCAAGTCGGCCCGGGCGCTGGACGATCTGGCCCGTATCCACCCGATGGGCGCGCAGGAACCTCAGGGCCTGGGCGCCGAGCTCGCCTTCGGGCAGCCCGGTGACAAACCGGGAGCCCAAACCAAATTCAGCTAGCGAGACAGCAACATTCGCTTCGGCCCCGCCATGACAGACCTCGAACCCTTGAGCCTGGCGCAGCCGAAGCTTTCCTGGCGGCTTCAGGCGCATCATGAGTTCGCCAAGAGTGACTGTTGTTAGGGTCATGGACGAAGGCCTTAAGGAAGGGGGTGAGCCAGCACCGTCAGGGAACGGGTTCGGTGCTGGCTCAGATCACAACGGGAGGAAGTCCGTTATGAATCAGGTGATGGGTTGGTCAGGTCACTTTTTCAGCTTTACAAAATAGTCGAAGATTTCCGGGACGTTGCCCGGCCCCATGCCGGCCTCCACGGCGGCAGAGAGGTTCTGTGACGTGCCCTCGGCAATCGGCGACCGCGACCCAAGATCAGAGATCATCTGATTGAAGTAGCGCAGGTCCTTGTTCGCATTGTTGATCGAGAATCCGAGATCGCTGACGCCATCGACCGCATAGTTCTTGCAGAACTTCATGAAGGGTGAATTCGACGGCCCAGCCGACATAATTTCATAGAGTTGGGCGCGATCTACACCGGCAAGCTCAGCAGCGGCGAAGGCCTGGGACATGGCGCAAACCGTCGTCATGCCCATGAAGTTGTTGATCAGCTTGGTGACGTGTCCCGAGCCCAGTTTGCCGAGATAAAAGACGTTTTCGCCCTGTTCCTTCAGGATCGGCTCGTATTCATCGAAGGTCGCCTTGTCACCTGCGGCCATGATGTTGAGGAGACCGTCCTTGGCGTGGGCGGGCGTGCGGCCGAGCGGGGCGTCAATCATGCCGGCGCCCTTCTTGGCAAGGTCCGCGCCGATCT
The DNA here is from genome assembly GCA_038530475.1 of Pseudomonadota bacterium. Lineage (GTDB taxonomy): Bacteria > Pseudomonadota > Alphaproteobacteria > Rhodobacterales > Rhodobacteraceae > Octadecabacter. The sequence goes on along the minus strand of JBCBCS010000094.1, from coordinate 1,509 downwards.
TCTGAGTCGAGGCCGGGATGGAGGTTCCGAAATCGATCAAAACAGAGCCATCCTTGATGCCTGCAAGAATGCCATCCTCGCCGTACACCAGCTTCTCGACTACCTCTGAGGTCGTCACGCAGAGCTCGACAATATCGCTCTTCTCGGCAAGCTCTTTGGGCGTTTTGGCTTGGACCGCGTTGCCTCTCGCGAGCACGGCATCGACCGCCTCCTGGTTGAGGTCGAGAACAACGACTTCGAACCCACGCTTCTGCAGGTTCTCGACCATATTGCCGCCCATCAATCCGAGGCCGATAAATCCAATGACGGGTTTTGACATGCTCTAGGCTCCTAACTGCTGGCGCGTCATCGGCGCCGTGTTGTTCTTAGTCTGCTCTTGCGACAGCTGCGTGGACGGGTCCGCTCCAATTGAAGTCTTCGTCTTCAAGTGTGAGGGTGTGTTCGACGCCTTTTTCTGCGTTGTCGGCGAAGAACAAAAGCGTTTGCGTGCCATCATCTGACGCCAGCGTGTAGACGGTCGCACCGTCGACTGTTTCCTGAGTAATCGAAGCGATGGATCCACCATTGAAGACGGTCACTTCATTGTCATTGTCGTAGCGGCCGTGGCGTTCGTAGACTGACACGATGTCGTAATCGACGCTTTCAGTGCGCAAGACGAGCGCCTGCTCGCGCCGCAAATTGTGATTAGGGTCATTGGCCCCGAGTTCGGTGAGATAGGCGGTGAGCGGCGCACTGGCGGCGAACGTCAGCGTGTAAAACTGGTCATCAATCAGCCAGGACATGTCCTGCTCGCCCTCCAGAGGGGCGGAGGCGGCGCGCTGCCAGAGATGCTGATAACCGTTGTCGTTGCCAAAGGGGATCAACTGGGTTGTGGCGTGATTGAGTTCGAAGCCGGTTTCGATCAGCTGTCCCTTGAAGTGAACAGGCAAGTCATAGGTGTGCTCGCCTACGCTACGCGCGCGCATCACATCAATCACGTACTGGCCCCCACCGGGCCGCGGCGCCATCGCCAACAGGCGTTGCAGGGTCACGCCGTCATAGGCCGTGTCGATCTCAGCTGCCGTGAATTGGACCCTATCAGCCTCGCCAAAACCCAGTATACGCGGCGCATGGGGCTGTGCGGCCCGCCAGTCGCCGCCGAACTGGCTCTTCTGGTCCACAACGAGCACATTGTGCGCGATGGATTGCTTCGCCCAGCTCTCATTTTCCGGCAAGTAGCGGCCGCCATTCTTTGGTTCGACATTCAGGAACCGCGCGGCGCCATAGTCGGCCAGCACTTCGTGTTCATCATCATAGTAGATCAGGCTGAGCCGGTCGAAGTGGCCGTGGCCCAAGCCCTGGGAGGAGGGCTTGAAGACCACGGCCGCCGCATCGCGCTCAGCCCCCGAACGCAAGACGGCTAGCGCGCCCTGGTCTCCTTCTGCGCCATCGCGGAAGAGCATCGATTTGAATTCTAATGGCTCGGCCTTGCCGGCAGCAATGTCGCGGGCCAGCGCCCGGCCGCCTGGG
>JBCBCS010000093.1:0-13434 GCA_038530475.1 Pseudomonadota bacterium | reverse complement strand
ACGAATTCAGGGAACCGTTGGTCAGTGAATGGTCGCTGCCGCGTGATATTCAACCGTCCGTTGGTTCGGCGCGCGTGACGACAACAGCCAACAAAACGACCTGTTTTCAGGGCGAGGCCGTCCTTCTGCAAGCTATTCCCGAGGGCTTTGACGTAGAGCGTCCGAGCCATGATCTTCATTTCCATTTCACGGTTGCACGACCGGAGGAGCAAGGCGCGCATGCGGCGCTGCCCTCAAGCTTTGACGCATGTTTTGGGCCGGGGTCGAACAATCGCGCTGAGGGATACAGTCAGGTTTGGGCGTTTGCGCCACGTTCGACCGGACAGACGACCGTGTCGTGTGAGGTTCGCGACAGCAACGGAAATGTCGCGACCGGCTCACTTGACCTGACTGTGGTTGCACCGGTGACGGACTTCGACAGCTCAACAATTTATGCAGCCTCTTCGATCTTGCGATCGGTTCCGGGCGCGCCGGATGCTCAGGTGTTTGCCACGCTGGAAGACCTTGAGGCCGCTCTGCCCCAAGGGGGGGAGGGGATGATCCTCCTCGATACGGCCGACCTGCACAGCCCGGGCGATTTCACCGACCTGTTCCTGCAGGACTATCTGACAGAACGATGCGTTATCATGCCTTATGACGATGTCGGCGTGGGTCCGGCAGCCGGGGGCCGCGCTACGCTGAACCGGGCCCTTGTCAGTCGCGCAGGGCGGTGCGTGACCTTTGGATTAGATATTGTGGGGCCTTTTGACCCTACCGATCCGTTCTCTATCACCGAGCATCCTCGGCACGGATGCAACATGGATCAGGTTGGATCCAATGCGATCGCAGAATGCTCAATAACCGGCTGGCGAGAAAGCGTGAAGCTTCCTCTGTCGGGGAATGATGCCGCTTATGTCGATCTTTACATCACCGATTATCAGAACTTCGGATTTTTTGGCGGGGATGTCGGTCAGCACGCGATGTCGGGATGCTATGTCTTTACCAACCCGAAGTCGTGGCGCGCGCCAGGTAAGAGTTCGGAATCCGATAACGCCACGGTCGGTTTCTTTGTCGATCATGGGCCCTATCGTTCATCCCGGCCGGACGGACCCCGCGGTTTCAGCAAATCGGTCTTCTTTTCGTGCTGCTCATGGGGTGGCACAGGGTACCCTCAGAATCCGCTCCGGCTCTTTGGCAACGGAGCAACGCCCAAGCCAGAGATAACGTTTGGATCCGAGATCCTTACCGAAGGTGGATCGATCTCGATCAATTCGACAACCCGCGGCGGTGGCGACACAACGGGCCATCCACAGGAATTCGTGTGGGACAAGTTCTTTCACATCACGTCGATGCAACCAACGAGCGCACTGACAGTGGGTTTGGGCGGGGCCACCGTCCGAAATGGTGTCTTTGTAACGTCAAGCCAGACCCATGAGGTTAATAAGAGCGGGGTCCGCCACCATTTCAACTTCACCAACGAAAGTCCCGTCCCTGGTCAGAATGACAACGAGAACAACCCAATCCGTATCTCCTTCGTGACCATTGCAGATTTACGTGTCGATGAAGGGCAGAATACTCAATCCCTTGTCGTGTCTGCCAACCATGAGGACTACCCGATGAAAGATGTGACAATTTCGGATATCCTCACGTATGCGCCGAACTTCACCGTGAGTGACGTTGCTGCCGAGCCGGTCAATACGGCCCCGCGCTGGACGCCGCTCTATGAGGGTCGTTACTGGTGGGATGCGAGCACGCCGACCGTTGAGGCGCAAACCATTGATCTGTCGTGGGCCACGCCGGACGAAGCAACTGCTTCATTTCAGCCGGCACCCGGATCCTCCGCATATCAGTCTGCTTCTACTTTGGCCCCCTATCACGACCTGCAAAGCCGCGTCCGGCCAGCACAAGCGAGCCGGGGTGCCCTCGAGCCGTGATCATTTCCACCAACTGGACGTATCAAGGCCAGTGATGCTGTCCAATTCGATTTGCTGTGCTTTGAAACGTTTGGTCAAAGACGCTTTGGTTGCGGGGAGCATCTTCGGCGGGACATGACGATTATCCGCTGAGAAGGAGCGGACAATCCGAGTCTTCAAAGTTGTTTTAAGACCCTCCGGAAGAACATGTCGCAACGACCAAAGAAACCCGAAACGTTGCCCAATCCGATTGATCACGCGTTCTTGGCCCCGCCGGCGAAAGTGATTGGCGGCGACGTTCCGCGTCACCCCAGACGCATCGAAGATCTCGTCCGGCAGTCGTGAAATTCCTAGAAAGTCGGTGATAGTGCCGACTGTCGTCGGCCGATCACCAACAAAGTCCTCGAACTTGAGGAAGAGAATCTGGTCACGGGGAAAATGCTGAAGCCACGCATTCGCCTGTAGCAAGTAGTCGCTCCCTGCAAGACAAAGATCTGGTTCATCTGGCAAATGGTCATTGGCTTTTGAGAACACCTTGCTCCGCGGGGCAGCCGAAGCGAGACGAGTTGGGTCGATGAAGTCTTCAAAGGTGCGATGGACCGACAGATCGCTTGTCACATTCTGATAGTTCTTGATGATCTGCACATAGAACGAATACGCCCGATCAACTGGCTGACGCAGCAAGTAAATGATCTTCGCGTCCGGAACATGCTCAGCGGCGCGGCGTGCGGCATGGGGGAAAAACGGAGACAACGTATAAATCGTAGAGCACTCGCCCACCAGCTGATCATCCCGCGCATCCGCAAAGTTGGCAGCATAGCTCTCAATGCCTGCGCTATATCGATCGTCCCGCGCAAAATACTCTGGTTCCTTGATATCAGGCAGGAACAGATCCGGATGTCTCCGCAGAAGCTGGTACAAACTCGTCGTTCCGGACTTAGCGGCGCCAACAACAATGAAATCAGGCAATCGAGCAGAAGGCGGCATGATGCAAGTCTTGCTGGTTCAGGACAGATGGACTGTGCTGTGCGGCAGTGCAGAAAGCAAGTCTGCCATAGGCAAAGCCGAAGATTGCGACAAAGGCGGATTTTTCCTAGTTGTTCTGGTGTTGAATGAATGACGTAGCTGATGCTCCAGAGGGTCCCTGAGATGGACGACCAGACTGTCTTTGATGACGTGCTCGCGATGCCGCCGGTGGACACGAAATATGTGGCTGGCCTTTTTCATCATGATCGCGCGACGTTTAAGGGGATCTCGCTCGAGGCGCGTGTTCTGCTGAAGAGTTTGACAATCCGATCTAAACCGAATGACCGGTTCCTGATCGTGGGACGTGCAAGATCAGGCACGACGCTTCTGACAAAGCTTCTGAATGGACACAGCGAGATCGAGTGTGACGGAGAAATCCTCAAACGCTTCATGATCAGCCCCAAGGCGTACTTTAATCGTCTCGCCAATAAGAGTCTGTTTCCGGTTTATGGTGCGAAACTGCTTTCCTACCAGATGGCACAGGTGCATCGTATGCGACGGCCGGACCTGTTTCTGCGTCAACTCGAAGATGACGGCGTCTTGCTCATCCATATTGAACGAGAGACGCTCTCGCAGACCTTATCTCTCGCGGTCGCGCAACATCGGCGGCAGTTCCATTCGGATAGGGGTGCCGTCGCACTGGGACGCAAACTTCGACTGGACTGCGATGACTTTGTAAGGCGGCTCGAATGGAGCGAGGCGCTGTTGCGATACGAACGCGCCGCCTTTGCAGGAATCGACCATCTCAAAGTCATCTATGAAACTCATTTGGCCGACCCAGCCGCACAAATCACAACGCTTGAACGGATCTGCGGCCGTCTCAATATGGCGGCCGAGCCGGTTGAAATGCCAATCAAGAAGCTTTTGCCTACACAACCAGATGGAATAATTGAGAATTTCGAAGAGGTTGCGGCCGCCATCCGAAAGGCTGGGTTCGAACAGCTCTTGCCGCAAATATAGTGGGAGCGCTTTGCGTAGCAGACCAGGCTGTGAGTTTTACACCCGATTACTGACAACAGGCAAAGACGACGAATCGTCGCCTACGCGTTTGTCTTAGATCTGGAAACAATAATTGGAATCGGCTTTGTTTGCGCCATATTCGGCAACACAACACAACTTTAACGAGAACGACTTCCTCGATCGTGCAAAAAAAATGATCAAAACATGGGGGTTTGATGGCCAAAATCGTGAACAAAGGATTAACAATCTTCACATGCCAGACCCTAAGTGATAGGTTTAAACGGTCGGTTCGAGGTTTCGGGCCATGCGAACTATGGTAATAGAAAGCATTTTGTAGAACGAGTGAGACAGGTTTCTTGGCTCACGTAATCAAGGTTCAGGAAGGTGATAAGATGAAGAAGATTTTAGTCGGTGCTGCTGCCGCATTTATGGCTCTGGGGTCCATGGCATCCGCAGCCTCTTTCACACTAGACACATCAGGTGCTATCTACACCTCCATCCCGGGCGGATTGGAAGGCAACCAGAACACGACAGCACAGAATGACGTTCTCAACGAACTCCAGATCGGGACGTTGATCGGAACGCACTACACGTTGTTCGGTTATCAGGGCTCTCAGGTGATGTTCTCGGGCGGCGGAAAAGTCCGGGTCGAACTGATGGGCTGGGAAGCTGGGTACGAAAATACCTTCACGCTTGATGGGATGACAGTCGGTAAGGTCAATGGCGATCCTACGACGAACATCGCACCCGATGTGAACACTCCGTTGGATGAGTTCGTGACCGGTTCGCTGGCCGCTGGCCTGCTTGACTTCGAGTTTTCGTCCGAGAATGGCAACCCGCCGTCTGACAAGGGCGGAGTGGCGAACGGTTTGAACCCCATTCTTGGTCAGAACTTCTTCGCGTCGTTCGGTCCGGGGAATGAGGATGCAACCAAAGGTCAGGTTCTGTGGCTGTTCTACGATGATGGCGACGTCTTCGGTGACAACCATGATGACCTCGTGATCCGGATCTCTGCAGTGCCACTACCGGCTGGCATGCTGCTCCTGCTCTCCGGTCTGGGTGCTCTCGCGATCCGTCGCAAGATGACAGCCTGACCTCAGCGTCATACACGATAAAGGCCCCTCCTAGTCGAGGGGCCTTTTTTGTTTCCAACGTCAGTTGGTAAATGTCCCTGACGCCGTAAAGTCACCGAGCGACCCGGTATGAGCGCCCGAGTTATACGCGTCCGCATCACCCGAAAAATCAATCAAGGGCTGGCCATAAGCCATTCGTGACGCTGCTGGATCAACGAGCGCGCTGCCATTTGCAAATGTGTCTTGGACCGTGGTCTGAGAAATATCAGCAATGCGACCTGAGCCAGACCAGAATGCCAGGCGGTGCACAATCCCATCAAACAGGTGATTGCCTGAATCCGAGCGTGCAAAGAGTCTTGCGGGACCAGGGCCGAGCAGTATCGCAGGGCCTGCGGTGGACGTTTCGGTTACGTTGATTGCCTCAGACCAAAGTCCGGTCGATGTATTGAAGATCCAGGCCTCCGCGTTCAAAGCGCTGTTTCCGTCAATCCATGATGAAACCAAGAGATGGAATCGTGTGCCATGGGCGATAGGTTCAGCAGATGCGGTGATGCTGTTTACGCCATCCTGGATTCTCAGTCGGGTGCCGGTTTGGCCATTACCAGTTGTGTAATCTGCGTGAATTCCACCGCTGACCCCATTCCAGGACAGCAGGGCAGTGCGGGCTTCGACGCCGACCTCTTGAGACAACGAGGCAAAGAACAGGACCCCCGTGGCATCGGTCGGCAGATTGGTGTTCGTCGTCAGGAAAGCACCGTTGCTGACACGGACCGCGGCTTCGACGAACATACCGCTCGCTTGGTTTTCGAGTGATTGCTCAGGAAATGGCAGGACTGCGTTGGACACGTGATCGGTCAATCCATTTCCAGAATAGGACAAATGAACGATCTCGCCTGCACCGATCTGGCTTGCCAGAGACAGAGAAACATTTGAACCCGCTACGTCAACTGAGACAATACCAACAGAAAGCCCGTTGGCCGTTACGGTCCAGGCATCTGTGCTCGTTTCGCCAGCCAAAGACTTGTCAAACGTTGCGATCACCGAAAACCCTGACGACTGAACAAGGCCTTCCACGAAGACTGGCGGCAGTGTTTCAAGTTGGAAACCGTTCGACGAGACGACATCACCGTCGAGGCCGCCAATCGGGCAAACGTGTAAGTAATAGGTGCCGCTCGACAAACCGCTGACGATATCAGGCAATGTTTCATTCCCATCGACGCTCCAGGTGTCCGTGAAGACGCTTGGGGCCATGGCACTTGATGCCTCTTGACCGGCAAAGATCTGTTGGGCCGTTGGAGCCATCTGAAGAGTCGAGACAATTCCAGCAACACCGCTGATCCGATCAATCGCGTAGGCCAGGACAACCTCGCCGGTGCTGTCCTGATCGGACACGAATAGACTTGAAATGACCGCGACATCGCCTGAAGGCGCTGGCGCGACGATAACGGGGGACGACATCGACGAGGTCGTGCCAACAGAGTTCGTCGAGGTCTGCTCAACGGTGATGCTGGAGCTTTCATCTGAAGCAATCAGAGACAAAACCGTCCCGCTCTCACCGGTGATTGATGCACCGTCCCGGTACCACTGCCAGGTCGTCGTAATCGGCTCAGTTCCAGTGCTGGCGGCTGGCGTCGCGAGCAGAGTCTGCCCGACCTGAGCAATGCCGGAAATGGTTGGCACTCCCGATAGTGTCGGGGCTTCGTCCACGGTTCCATCAACGAGGACACCGGCAGAAGTCGCGCTGGCACTACCAGCACCGTTGGACGCGGTCTGCCTGGCGGTGAGGGTTGTTCCGCCGTCTTCTGCCACCGTCGTGTAACTTTGCGCGGTTGCGCCAGATATGGCTGTACCATCCCTGAACCATTGCCAGTCGGTCGTGATCGGATCAGTTCCAGATTGTATCACAGCCGTCGCTTCGAGGGTTTCGCCGACCTGGGCCAAACCGGAAATGATCGGCACACCAGACAGGGTTGGTGCAACAATCTCGACCTCTGGAACGATCACGAAGGTTTCACCAGTATCCGTCACGACGTCGTATTCATCGCCTCCGGTCGCTGACACGTCGAACGGCGGTTCGCCTTCAGTCCGGGTCCATGTTCCGTTCGGATCGGATCGTCTTTTCGTCCAAATAGTGCGTGGCATTATGCAAACTCCACGGTGATCGCGTTGATCTGCTGCGAAATCAGAAGATCAGCCAGCTGAGGCCTTTCAGCGAGTTGAATGACGCTGATCCGATCCGGACCGGCAGAAAGCTGAGTGTCTTGCGGCAAAGATGTTTCCTGCACGATGAAGCTCGCAAAAAGCGGGCCTACTCGGCTCTCGATGCTCAGAAAGATCGGACCCGTCTCGGTTAGGTTTGGCACGATGAGAGTTTGGGACTGACCAAGTTCCGCCCCGCCCGGTGTTGTACCCCACGAGACACCGGATATGTCGGACCGATCGGACAAGCTGACAGAGAGAATGTCACCCGAAACAGCAGATCCGTCCTGCAATCCAGTAATGACGACACTCGGCATCGAAATCGCCGATGTGACACATCCCATGGTGATCGAGATCATAACCGTTCTTCCCAATAAGACTGTTGATCGTGTTCGCCAGAAAACGCGTCACGCAAGCGCGACAACTCCGGTAGCGTCCGTGCCGGTCTGCCAGATCCGTTTGGCCCGAACAGGAAAGGCCATCCCGGCGGCCACATAAATCGTCGCAGTCGTGCCGCCTACCGTTGTGATCCTGACAGCTCCGGTGGTGGCAACATTGATGGCCCGGCTCACTTCGGGAAGGTCCACCCCGTCATCCGGTGAAACTGGAAAGATACGAACGGCCGGACTTTCGAGGCTGAGTTGATGACTGGCGTAAGCGTCTGCCATGAGAATTCTCCTGGTTGTCCGGAACGGCGTTTTGCGTTTCAGACGAAACTCAGCTGATATGGTTAGCGTTTGGTTCACCTTCCGTTACGGTGCCTGTTGCGCCGCTGCACATCTTTTGCACAAGCCCGTTTCACCTTGCCGCGAAAATGCCGAAAACCTCTGGTATTTCTCTGAAATAGGATGAGAAGTATGCTAGCGACTGACGTGAGGAAAGCAGGATCGACGCCACCAGATGTCACCGATGTTCGCTCTTTATGCCTGGCCGTTGGTCAGCGCCGTCTTCCTAGGAAAGCTTCGATATCCGCTTGCCATTTTGGTAATATTCTTTGCTGGATACTTGCTCCTGCCTGTCCGGTACGTCATCGACTTTCCTCTCGTCCCGCCAATGGGCAAGCACGCGCTACCGGCTCTGACGGTCCTCGCAGCAACCCTCTTCTTTGCCAGTCTCAGCCGTGGAACACCGCAACAGCCGGGGATGCTCCCCAAGAACTGGATTGCCTTGGGGCTCTTGGCCCTTTTGATTTTTGGAGCAATAGGTACAGCCGTCACCAACACCGATCGGATCGTCACCCCACTTGAAGTCAAACAAGGCCTGAGGCTGTATGACGGTCTTTCGATGGGGATCAACTACGCGATTTTAGTCCTGCCGATCCTGATCGGCCGCAAGTTCTTCGCCACACCAGAAGCCCATCGATTGATCCTCATCGTCTTCTGTGTCGCCGCATGTCTCTATGCCTTCCTGGCGCTTTACGAGATCCGCATGTCGCCACAACTGAACCGTAATATATATGGCTTTACCCCCCATTCTTGGCGCCAACATGTCCGTGGTGGGGGCTTCCGGCCGATGGTGTTTCTTGAACATGGCCTCCGGGTTTCACTGTTTTTCGCACTCGCATTGATCGCAACTCTGGGTCTTTTGCGCATCGGCTGGAAACCAGGATGGATGATCGCGGCAACAGGATGGCTTGCGCTAACACTGGCTCTGTCCAAGTCGCTCGGCGCGATCATGATTGCCCTTGCAGTCGCTCCGTTGGTTTTTCTGCTGAGCCGCAGATTGTTGATCGGTGCAGCGGCAGCAATCGCCTTTACCGTACTGCTGTTTCCGATGGTCCGTGGAAGCGGAGTGATACCGATCGACAGTGTCATCACACTTGCGTCTTCGATCGATGAAGACCGCGCTCGATCCTTCAACACGCGCCTCGAAAACGAAGAGATTCTGCTTGAACGAGCAGCTGAACGACCAGTCTTTGGCTGGGGAGGCTTCGGAAGATCAAGGGTTCGAAACGAAAAAGGGATCGATATCGTTATCCCTGATGGCTACTGGGTCATCATCATTGGTGTTGGTGGCTGGTCGCGGTATGTCGGCGAATTCGGACTCATGGCGGTTCCAATGCTACTGCTGTTCCTGCAGCGCCGCCGGGTCAATGTCAGCAGAGAAACAGCTATTCTGTCTGCGATCCTTGCGGCCAACATGATCGACCTTATCCCCAACTCGGGTCAAACGCCGATCACATGGCTGATCGCCGGAGCGCTTTGGGGTCGGTTAGAAAACCGAGGTTCATCCAATGACAGCGCTGATCAGTCAGACGAGTCCGCCTCCCCCAACGATCCAAAGCGACCTTCCTACGCACGGGACTTCGGCCAAGGCAAACACAAACGACCCAGTCCCTCGAAGTCTGCACCGCCGAGGAAATCCATGCCCCCAAAGCCAACCTCTCATGCCCGGCAATCCGTAAGTAAGAGGCAACATGCGCCGTAAGATTGCAATCTCCATCATCAACTATCGGACACTCAATCTGACGATTGACTGTGCCAGATCGGTTCTGGACGACATCGGCGACATTGATGCCCAAGTTGTCATTGTCGATAATGCGTCGGGCGATGGCTCAGTTGAGGGTCTAAAAGCTTGGGTAGACGCCCTGCCTGACCAAAGTCCGGTGACGCTGGTTCCGTCCCCTGTGAACACCGGTTTTTCTGGCGGTCACAATCAAGGGATGACCGCGGTCGATGCTGAACACTACCTGTTGCTAAACTCCGACGCGGTTCTGCGCGCAGGTTTTCTTCGCACTATCCTTAACTTTGCGGAGGCTCATCCACAGGCCGGTCTGATCGCGCCGCGGATCGAAACCGAGGACGGCACAGCGCAAATCAGCCGTTTTCGATTTCACAACCCGCTGAGCGAGCTTGAGCGCGCGGCTGGGGCAGGTCCAATCACTCGCGCGCTCGATAAGCACATCGTGGCACTGCCGGCCAACGGATCATCGGATGAAATCGATTGGGCGTCCTTTGCCTGTATCCTCCTGAAAGGAGATATGGTTCGGGAACTGGGCCCGATGGATGAGGGCTACTTTCTCTATTACGAGGATGCTGAATACTGCTTGCGCGCACACCGTGCCGGATGGCCCCTTGAAGCATGCGACGATGCTGTGGCGGTCCATTTTCGTGGCGGCTCCGGACCGGTCAAATCGAATGCAAAAGCCAGGAAGCGTCAACCAGCCTACTATTACAGTTCACGAACGCGGTTTCTGTATCAGGCACACGGTCGGTTCGGACTTCTCAAAGCCAACCTCGCCTTCCATTTGGGGCGCGGTCTTGCGCTCGGGCGCAGTCTGCTTGGCGGACGACCTCACCGCGCGAATGAAGCAGAATACAAAGACATCTGGACAAACTTCATGAATCCTCTTGGTCCGAGGAACGCGCCGCATGAGTAATCCCAAGGAGGACCCGACCCTACCTGATTTCGTCATTATCGGTGCAATGAAGTGCGGAACGACGACACTTGCGGCACAGTTTTCGGCACAGTCTGGCGTTTTCATCACCACACCGAAGGAGCCGAACTTTTTCTCAGACGATGAGATCTACGCCAAAGGCGAAGACTGGTACCGGAGGCTGTTCCGAGAGGCCAAACCTTCGGACCTCAAGGGGGAGGCATCAACGCACTACACGAAGTTGCCTACCCACCCCAACAGCGTCGCCAGGATGAAGGAGTTGATCCCCCAGGCGAAGCTGATCTACATGATCCGCAACCCGCTGGCCCGGGCAGTGTCCCATTATATCCACGAATGGTCTTTGCGTAATGTCGGATCGGATTGGGATGCTGCGCTGCGGGACAACCCAAGCTTCACCGAGTACGGATGCTACGGGATGCAGATTACGCCATTCGTCGAGGCCTACGGCAGGGACAAGGTGTTTTTGACGTCCCTTGAGGCGATTAAGACCGATCCCAAGTCCGAGTTTCGCAAGATCAGTAACTTTCTCGGGCTGCCAGCATCCATTCAATGGACTGAAGACTTAGGGTCTCAGAATGTCTCCGAGGATCGGTTTCGCCGCCTTCCGCTCCAATCCGTACTGGTCGATAATCCCATCGCACGCACTTTGCGGCGGGTGCTTATCCCGAAATCGGTTCGCAACAAGATCCGGTCCGGGAGGCGGATGACACGACGTCCCGAACTGCCCGATGACGTCAAAGCGCGCATGGTTCAGATTTTCCTTCAGGACAGAGAAGTGCTCGCAACGCATTTCCCGGATCATGCGACCCTCGATCTCTGTTACCCCTTCCGAGAGCAACTCAAAGATGACTAGCGTGGGCGCTGTTGTCATCGGACGGAACGAAGGGGACCGTCTAATTGCGTGTCTGAAGTCGCTTCAAGGCAAGGTGACACGGCTTGTCTATGTCGATTCCGGTTCGAGCGATGGAAGTCAGAACGCCGCGCGCGATCTCGGCGCAGAGGTCATCGAACTGGACAAAGAGACTCCGTTTACGGCTGCGCGGGCCAGGAATGTTGGGGCTGAACATCTTATTAAGGAGGCCGACCGGCCGTCGTTCATTCAATTCGTCGACGGGGATTGTACCGTCGATCCAGATTGGATCGAAACCGCCTTTGCCTTCCTTTTGACAAATCCAGAGGCGGCCGTTGCCTGCGGACGTCGGCGCGAAAGAAACCCACAAGCCTCTGTTTTCAATAGATTAATTGACTACGAATGGAATACACCGATTGGTCAGGTGAGGTCCTGTGGTGGCGATGCATTGATGCGGACCGATGCATTCGAAAGCGTCGGGGGCTTTAATCCGGGCCTCATCGCCGGAGAAGAACCCGAGCTCTGTGTCCGACTTCGGGCCGCGGGATGGACGATCCACAGGATTGATGCCGAAATGACTCTGCACGACGCACAGCTCACGCGGATAGGTCAATGGTGGAGCCGGGCCAAGCGGGCCGGTCATGCTTATGCGGAAGGTGCTGCGCTGCACGGAGCGGCCCCGGAACGCCACAATGTGAAACAACTTCAAAGGGCTGTTTTGTGGGGCGGGGTCTTGCCCGGTCTCACACTGATTTCGGCTGCTATTTGGTTACCACTCACCATGGGACTTCTCTTGATCTGGCCCGTACAGATCGTACGCTTATTCATCCGCTATGGCGATCTTGCACAGGCCCTTGCAATGACATTCAGCAAACTCCCGGAAGCGCAAGGTGTCGTCACTTACTGGTGGCGACGGCTAACAGGCGCGCGCGCGCGGTTGATTGAGTATAAATGACGTCGGTTCTAATGCGCTGATCGCGCGCCCCGCCAGATCAGAGCCACAAGGCCTGAAACGATCGCGATCCACCCAAACCAGACCAGAGTCGGTGAGATGCCCCAGTTGGTCAGGCGAATGAAATCGTTCTGCTCGGAAAAGAGGTTGAGCAGGATCGGATCAATGATCGGAAACCAGCCCCGCGTGGTCGTCATATTCACACTCGCAGACGCAATGCTGAGGAACACGGACACACCGAAGAGGACAATCAATGCGAGCCGAGATATGCCTTTCAGATGCGCCCAGGCCGCCGCGAAAGGCAGGACCATAAAGAAAAGTGAGGGCAATGTGTGTCGCGGACCCAAAGATGCCCCACCACCCCAATAGAAATAAGACGCGTTCAGCAGAAAATAGTAAACGATCACCGCAAGGGAGACCAGCATCTCAGCATTCAGTCCACGGCGGTAACGCACGGCGAGCCAGAACCCGACCGGAACAAAGATCAAGACTGGCGAAAGCCAGATGATCCCCCGGCGGAACCCGAATAGGATACGCCACAGAACGGTAGGGTCGGGCAAAGTGATACCAAGCAAACCCTCTTCCATACCGTCGAACCCGACGACCGACGTATAGCCCACCCGGAACGGACCCCCGAAACTGACGCTGTGATAGATCAACATCGGCAGCGCCGCGACGATCGCCGCGGTCAAGGCAACGACAAAGTAGATCACGGCCGTCCGCTTTGGCAGGAATGTTAGCCGCCAAATGGCATACGCGGCGATCATCAATGCGATCGGGGCAGCTGTGTATTCAATGCTCGTTGCCAGACTAAGGGAGGCGCCCGCCAGAATTGCGCGGGAGGTAGGGGACAAGAGCGTCTCATCGCGGCCAAACCCCGTGCTCAGTGCGAAGGCGAGGGCCAACGAGGCGCCCGCTCCGACATGACCGAAGAACTGGGCAGACCAACCCAAAAGTGGCGTTGCCGCACAAACCGATATCACAGCGAGCATTGCTATCTCCGGCGCGCTTCCGAGGCGCAGGCTCATCCGGTAGAGAGCCACCCCCGCCGCTGCGAACAACAGACCTGCTGTCAGCCATGTGAC
>JBCBCS010000092.1:0-13529 GCA_038530475.1 Pseudomonadota bacterium | reverse complement strand
ATATGCCTCGCCGATCTGCGCTTTGTCATGCGTCAGGTGCGCAAATTCAGTGATCTCTGTCGACCCCTCGGTCGCAATGACGTGGGTCAGCATGAACCGTGTCGAAGAGTTTGCCCCGCCGTATTCGGGCAGGAACGGCAAAGGCAGCACAAGCAACAGAATGAACAAAAGTTGGGGCAGGGCGCGCCGCGTCATTTTCGAACAAACCGCTTACGGAACACGAGGTACCGGGCGCCCAGGAAATTAAAGCCCATGCCGGCCGCAATCCCGATCAAAGCTGAGACTTGCAGCGCGAACGGTCCGGCCTGAAAGACTGTGGTGCGCAACATCAGGGCGACGGAATAATTGACCAGAAGCCCCAGTAGACACGCGCTGACAAATGCGACGAACTGCCTGCCGATGGGCTCTGCCTTGGCATAGGAGAACGTGAACCGCCTATTGAGAAGGAAATTGGTCACCAGGCTCACGGCAATGCCCCCAGCCAGGGCGAGCCATTCCGGAGTTCCGAGCCCGACAAGACTGCTTAGAACCGCGAGGTTGACCACGACGCCAGACGCACCCACCACCAAGAATTGCAGCAGATACATCATCCGCGAGAACCGGAACATGTAGAGCCTGCGAAGATGCTGCAAATACTTGAGTTGCTCCCGTAAGGTCATCTTGCTTTCGCCAAACTGGCGGTCCGTGAAATGAATTGGGATCTCACCCACGTTGGCAAACCGGCACTTCACGATGAGCTCAAGAGCAACTTTGTAGCCAACAGGGTTCAATCCTCGGGTGGAATCAAAATCAGACTTTCGCAGCGCAAACAGGCCAGACATCGGATCACGGACAATCGTCAAGGGCCGAGCCATGATGGTTGCGACAAGACTGTTGAGCCAGCGAAAGAACCCCCAATCATCATCCGTCGACCCACCCGGCACATATCGTGAGCCGATCACCATTTGCTGTCCGGAATGAAGACCCAGGACAAGTTTTGGCAAGACCTCAGGAGGATGGCTTAAATCGCAATCCATACAGACTAGCACCGGGTACCGTGCCGCCTTGAACCCATCGATCACCGCCGGACTCAGACCACGATCCTCCTCTCGCACGATGATACGCGCCCAATCAAAGCCCGACGCCTCAACCGCTTCCACACTCCCATCGTGACTGTTGTCATCCATGAACAAGACTTCGAGCGTCAGCCCATGCGCTTGGCGAACCTGATCGATCCGTTCCAGCAAATGCGGGATGTTCTCGGCTTCTCGATAAGTGGGAACAATGATGCTGATCCCCGCGTCATAGGACACTTTGCAAAGCGGTGCATTCTCGGTGACGTTTTGATCATCAACAGTCGTCATAAGGTTTGAGTCCAATAACTTTCAAAAATGGCGCTCTGATGAACAGCCGCATCGGCGATAACCTACCGCAAGGAATGGCTATTTTGTGACAAGAATCAAATAGAGTTCGGTCTGTATCCACTGGGTAACAGCACCCGTCGTCCGCGAGTCGTGAAGCAGGCGACGCTGGGTTTTGAACGACAAACCAGCTAAGCAAACGTAACAGATTATCAATCACGGCCATTTTGCCGACAAAAGCGATTATCGAAATGGCGCAACGCTCTCCGATCTACTTATTGCAAGGCGATGGAACCCGTGCCCGGGTTCTGCGCAGCACATTGATCACCATGGGCAGCTTCGGAGGAAGCAAGGTCCTCCGGCTGGTTTCGAACCTCATCCTGACCCGTATCCTCTTCCCCGAAGCGTTCGGCATGATGGCGCTGATCGCCGTCTTCACCGGCGCGCTGGAAATGTTCTCAGACACCGGAATCAAGGCGTCGATCATCCAGAACAAGCGCGGCAACGATCCAATCTTTCTCAACACCGCTTGGACCGTGCAGATTTTCCGTGGGATCCTACTCTACATCGTCGCGCTTCTTCTGTGCGGGCCAGCCGCGGATTTCTATGAAGAACCGATGTTGAAGCAGCTGTTGCCAGTTGCCGCTTTTTCGATGGTCATCCTCGGCTTTACTTCGACCAAGGAATCGACGGCGAACAAGAAACTAATGCTTGGCCGGATTACAACGATTGCTCTGGGATGTCAGGCGCTGGCCATTGGGGTGAACGTCATTCTGGCGCTATGGCTGCAATCGGTCTGGGGCCTAGTATTTGGTGGCCTCGTTGCCAGCACGGTTCGGGTAGTGCTCACTCACACCGCCTTGCCAGGCGTGCGCAACACGCTGGCCTGGAGCACAGAGGTATTCTGGGAGCTGTTTCACTTTGGGAAATACCTGTTCATCAGCTCCATAGCTGGTTTCCTAATAAATCAGGGGGATCGCGCAATCCTCGGGAAATTTGTCACCCTCAGCGAATTGGCTGTCTACAATATCGGCTGGCTGATGGCGTCGATCCCGATGGCATTCAATCGTCTATTCGGTCGACGCATTCTGTTTCCTCTTTATGCGGAAGCCCCGCCAAGCGAGAGCGAAGCGAACCGTCGAAACGTCATCAAAGTGCGCTTTGCGATGACAGCGTGTATGCTGTCGATCAGCCTTGCGCTTGGGCTTTCTGGCGACTGGTTGATCAGAATTTTATATCTGCCGGACTACCACCTGGCGGGCCCCATTCTGGTCTTGGTGGCACTGGCAGGAATGCCAACAGTTATCGTGTCCGCACATGGCGGACTGCTGCTTGGCAGCGGGGATTCCCGCAGTTTCACGATCCTGTTGATTGCGACTGCCCTCATTCAGACGCTGCTGTTGTTCTTTGGTGTTCAATCCTATGGGATCCTCGGGGCGATCGTCGCTCCGGCACTGGCCATCGGTGTCGTTTACCCGCTCAGTGCCTTTCTTGCACACAAACACAAAGGCTGGAGTCCGTTTCACGATGGGCTTTACGCGTCCATCGCAATTGTCATCACGTTCTTTGTGCTCTGGCTGAATGATGATGCCGTGAGCCGGGTCCTCGCGGGTTCTGTGGCGGGCTGACATTGGCCGATTCCGGACAGCAACACAGGTTGCTGACCCCAAGGTGAGTGGCCTGCCGTCTTTCAACGCGCTAACCTTGTTTTGTCATGACAACACGTCGAACAGCCCTCGGATTGCTTGCTGCAGCAACATCGGTCAAATTCTGGCCAAACGCCCTTCACGCACAGTCCCGTGAACTCACTATCAAAGTGACGCAGCCATCGCTGGGCGTCGCGCCGATGGCCGTCTTTCTGGAAGCCGAGATTTCCGGTTCTGCGGTGCCGTCCTTCTTTACGCGCAATGCGCCGGTGCCCTACCGGACCGATTTCCACGAAGTCACCTACATCTGGACGTTGCCGAACCAGCAAGAGACCAGAACACCAGAGCATCTGGTGGATGAACATCGTCGACGTGACAGGGTCTTTGGTCCTTTCATTTCTCATGTGTTTTCACGCTCCGGTCCACAAGACGTCCGTGTTGACGCCTTTCTTCCAGACGGAACGCATCTGATGGCTGAAACGGTGCTGCAGATCGGCGATCCGTCGTCTGTCTTTGGGCCGGCCAACACAATCCTGGTGTCTGCGATCGAGCCCGATGCGAACGCGCCAGACCACCAGTCAGACAATGCCGTTGCAACCCTCACGGATGCCTTTGAGCGTCTGGACAAGCTCGGAACAGAGAACGCACAGATCCTGCTTGCGCGCGGACAAGTCCACACTGGCCCACTGGAGCGAGGACTACATCTGGGTCGCCGGTCGCCGAACTGCCACATCGGCGCATGGGGGGACGGACCGCGTCCTATCATCGACCTCAGCCACAGCGAAGCCAGTCTTGTCGTCACAAGGGACACCTGGGAAGAAAAGACCCTCGTCATTCGCGACCTGCATTTCAAGGGCGGCTGGGACCCGACAACCGAACTGTGGTCCGACGCCCACCAAAGCGCCATCATCTCAACCCGTGGTAATGCATCAATCCTTCTTCACCAGAGTTTAGAGGAAGGCTGCGCCATAACCGTCAACAGCCGACAACCACGCAATTCATCCTCAGCGCGCTCGATGACGGTCTTCAACGAATACACCAAGACCAACTTCAAGGATTTTCTCTTGCTGGGGCCTCGGGATCAGGTCGATGTTGGCATCACAGGTTGCCTCATTGCTCAGCATCCGGATGCTCTTAATGGCGGCGAAAACAGGGGGGCGACGTCTTATGCGCTCTACGGTCGAAACGCGCACAACTTCATTCGGTGCAGCGCAGACCGGCTCTATGTTGCCTCAAATGACATCTTCATTCGGCATGGTTGGGCCCTGAACAGGGTGTTCGACAATCCGGCATTCCGCCTCAATCGCAACGACATTCATGGGATGCGCGCTGTCATCGCCCGTAACCATATTGAGGGTATGATCGTCCGCGCGTCACGGAATGGCGCAGTTCCGATGAACCTAATGATTGAGCAGAATTATCTCATTTCGAACCCATCGGCAGCCCGGGCGGTCTTTCTGTCCGGTGGGGCCGCGACCCTTCGCAACAACATCATACTTGAACATGACACACCGAAACTGCCCAAGACAGGGTCAGGCTTCCGAGCATTTGTGACACTTGGCTGGGACGGCGCAGATCCGACAACGCGCGATATGCCGATCTTGATCTACAACAATTCCTTCATCTGCCTGAGGGGTCCAGAAAACACGCCTCACGGTGTGTCGGATATCCTGAACCGGGATGAGGCTTTCACTGCCGTTCAGGCTCAAAACAACATTCTCTGGGCACCGTCGCTTGGTGTTGGAGACGGGCCTCTGAACATGACGTCACTGAGTTGGGACTCCCGCTATCGCGGTGCGCGGCTCGGCTGGGCGCGCGCCGAAGATATCGAGCTGACGCAGAACATCCTGCCCGAAGACACCGTCCTGATCTCCTATTGGGTCGATTTCCTCGGCTTCCAACTGACGCGAGCCAGCTTCGCCGGAGAAGTTGGGCGCCACGCGGCACTTGTTGACGACGGCACCGCCAAATCGAGGTTCGAAGCGCTTACGGGAGACATTGCTCTATCTTTCGACCCGGACGGTGTTCGGTTGACCAATTTGAGCGGACAAATCTGGCCCCACGGCGCGATCCTAACCTTGCATTGTGATCGCGGGACCACGCCGTCCGAGATGAATGAGGATTTCGGCCATCCCAGCGGAACCGTATCGCTCTATCAGCCCACCGAGCAGTCACCTGCATGGCGTTCAGCGAACAGCGGTCTTCTTGCGTTCTATGATTTCCTCGGAAAGCTTCGGCCCGGAACGACCCATCCTGCCTCCCAAGAGGGCCGTGCGCATCGCGGGGCCATTGAGACCAGGACTGCCGATTAGAGACCCCACAAGATTGTATAGAGGCCGTTCAAGACGCGTTCCCCCTCGTCCGCCGAAAGCTGCGCGACCCGATTTGAATGTCGGACGCGACGAGCTTCTATGGTCAGCGGCATATGCGCGCGTATGCGGTAAGGTAGTCCATTGATCTCGACGTCGACGGTCATGCCGCGAAGAGACGGAAAATCCTCTCGCGGAAGAAGCGGCACTACAACGACAGAATTCATCGCAAGAAGGTGTTCCGCTTGCACGACCACATACAATCCGCCGCCAATCTCGAAGACGTCAAAGGTCTTCATTTGGGCCAGGATGGTTCAATGCAAGATGGGTCCCGGGAATGCCGCGTTCTGCGATGCGCTCTGCTTCAATCGTGAGCACATCTTCATGCTCGATCAACCAGGCTGCGGCACGGACCTCTGGGGAACCGGCTTCCATGTCTGCTGCGACCAGACCCTTGATATATTCAGTGACTGTTTTGCCTCTGCTTTCTGCCCACGCGGAAAGCTTTTGTTTCTCAGTCACGTTCATGCGGATCGTAAGGTTTGCCATGGCTCAACACGTTGTCTCATTGCACTAACAAGATTAGTATATTGTCAGTACGCTCAAATACACAACAAAAAAGGCGGCCCGAATGGGCCACCCTCTAGCAAACTGGGTCGCAGTTAACTCGCTCGACGGCGCGACACCCAACCCGCCACAGCCAAACCGCTCAAGAGCAAGGGTAACCCGGCAGGGAGCGGAACAGGTGAGGGGGTAGGCGGAGTGGTTGTCAGACCTCCGGCCCCGACAAAGTCGGCCTGCAGACGTTCACCCAAAAAAACGTTTCGGTTGTCGAACTCAAGAATCTCTACGAGGGACGTAATCGGCGAGTCAAAGCGGAACAACCACGTCTGGTCCTGACCCCCATCATTTGGATCGTCCGTCGCCGAAAAATCGCTCAACCCGATGATGTTCTGGGTCAAAGTGCTGCTGAAGCCCGCAAATAGTTGCGTGACAGTCGATGTGGATGGATCACAGGTCGCATCGCTGCACAGGCTCAATGCAAACGGGTTCAGGCCACCCAGATCCGAAATAACCAGATCCGTGAAGCCCCCGCTGACACTGTTGAACAAGACAGGCGCATTACGGCCAAAATCGATCTGATCGTCCGCCGCAGGCGTTGTCCCTGCAATCCCGGAATTGTCCCAGGTTGCCACCTCGGACGTCATGTAGGCCGTGCCGCCGCCAGGCTCGCCCGCGTCGGTTGGCTGAGCCGGGTCCGGGTTCGTGAAACTGTTCACTGTGAGCGCGGTATCAATGCCGAATGTGAAGTTGTCCACGAGCTCGATGGACCGCGCTTTGTCATTGTTATTGAAATTGCCGAGCTGGTAGACCGTCTGCGTCGTCACTTCGAGCAAGGCATTGGCCGTTTGCACCGGCGTCGTGTGATCAGCGATCAAGAAAAGCTCAAACGTTGCCGCGTTAGCTGCCTTCGGACCCAAAGCACCGGCCATCAGTGTAGCAACAGCGGCTGTGCCGATAGTCTGGTTCAGTTTTGAACGGATCAGTGTCGTCATCGTTAATCCCACTTCATAAATGCCGAGGCCGCATGCAGACGGCCACTTTTGATCAAATTAGCCACAAAGATGACAGATTCTGAGTGCAGAGTCCAACCCGGGACGTAGCTCAAAAAGTCGGGCATGTTGACCGCTTCAAAAACATCGACAATCAGATACTGTCATGTTGATTGTTCTAAAATAGTGAACAATCAGTCCTTTGAACCACAACAGACTTTATGCACAATTGCATTTCCAAGATAACCAGACCGATTGTTCTTTGAGATTTTTTACAGAAGATGGCTGACTTGCCTCGGATTGCTTACCTGACAGCGCTGTACCCCGCAGTGTCCCACACGTTCATTCTGCGCGAGGTTCAGGGCCTTCGCGAATTGGGATTGGAGGTTGAAACGATCTCGGTGCGTCGGCCGGGCAAGGAACACCTTCTTGGCGATGCCGAAGCACATGCGGAGCGAACCACTTACTATCTATTGGACGCGGCCAAACGCAGCCTGGCGCTCCCCGCCGCGATCCTGTCTGCGCTTGGGCGTCCCACGCTCCTCCTGCAGACTTTGAAACTCACCTTCAAGATGCGCGCACCCGGTCTCAAGACATTCGTCTACCAGATGTTTTATCTGGCTGAGGCGTTGATCCTGGCCCGATATCTGCGCCGGAACCAGATTGTCCATCTGCACAGTCATTTCGCTCAAGCAAGCGCAACCGTCGCGCTTCTCGCATCTCGGCAGGCGGATATCACCTTCAGTTTCACACTACACGGCCCCGCCGATTTCTATGACACCGGCCGGTGGCATCTGTCTGACAAACTGTCCGCTGCGTCATTTGTGGCCTGCATCAGCCACTATGCACGATCTCAGGCCATGCTCGTCAGCGACCCGTCCCATTGGGACCGTTTCCGGATCGTTCATTGCGGCGTTATACCAGAATTATATGCCCCCGAGGGAAATCAAGAACGCAGCAGCGAAACCGTCAACCTGCTTTTCGTTGGGCGACTGGCGCCAGTCAAAGGCGTTCGGCTCTTGCTAGCGGCTTTTGCAAACGCTCTTGAAAGGCATCCAGCCATGCGACTGACGATCGTTGGTGATGGCGAAGACCGAATAATGCTGGAGCAGATTGCCGAACCTTTGGGCGACGCTGTGCGCTTCACGGGGTATCTTTCCCAATCCGAGGTTGCGAAAGAAATGGCAAACGCGGATGCATTCGTTCTTCCCAGCTTTGCCGAAGGCCTTCCGGTTGTCCTGATGGAAGCGTTGGCCGCACAGAAGACAGCAATCGCAACTCGCGTCGCGGGGGTCGCAGAACTCGTCGAGAACAAGAAAACCGGTTTCCTCATTCATGCCGGTGACATTGACGGATTGCAGGACGCCATTGAAACCTTTGCCTCCACCCCGCAGAAATGGCGTCATCTTGGTGTCGCCGGGCAAGCCCGCGTCAGCAAAGAGTTCGACGCCAGGACCGAAGCGGCCCGGATCGCACGGCTTTTTGTCGACGGTCCCGGCGACAAACTGCGTCCCGAACCTCTGAACGTGATGAGGCAGTGTGATGAATGACCATCATGACCCGACACGCGCCTTCATTCTATTCGGTGCGCTCCGATCAGGAACATCTCTGCTGAGATTGATGTTGAATGCCCACCCGAAGATCACATGCCCGAGCGAGATGGATTTTCTGGTCGATCATTTGAACGCTGACGGACACTATGATCTGGCTGAGCTCAGAGCCGATCGTATCTACCGGGCGCACGAGGCCCTATATCCTAAAAATCCGCTGCCCAATCCTACACCGCAGTCACTGGTTGATCGGATTGCAGGGCAGGGGGGCGACCTGGCGGGTATCATTCTGCATCGAAACCTGAGCGAGGCACTGGCGCAGTTCGAAAGCATTCCTGTCGTTCATCTCGTCAGGGACCCCAGAGACGTCGCACGATCATCGCTTGGAATGGGATGGGCTGGCCACGTCTATTACGGGGTTGACCACTGGATAGACACAATCAGCGATTGGAAAGCCGCTATGCCGGCGTTGCCAGAGGACAGACGTCTGGTGGTCGCCTATGAGGAACTCATCAAAGCCCCGCAGGAAACGCTCGCCGCAATCTGCACCTTCGTCGGGCTACCGTTTGATCCCGCGATGCTCACCTATGACAGCGGCAGCTCGTACGGAAAGCCAGATCCGTCTCTGACGACCCAATGGAAACGAAAACAGTCAGCGCACGAAGTTGGCCTTGTTGAAGGCAAGATCGGAGATTTGCTGCAAGAGGCCGGATACGATGATTCAGGATTCCCCATCATCAAGCCCGGCCCAATCCAGCGCACTTGGATCTGGCTGCGGCACAAGCAGCGTCAATGGTCATGGCGGATTGACCGCTACGGTCTGTTTGATCCGATCTTTGCCAACAGTGTTGAGCGTCTGGGCCTGCCGCAACTCGGACGCAAGGCCCGCGCGCGCATGGAAGCGACGAAGATCGAAAACCTGAAGTAGTCAGGCCCGATACATTCTGTAAACGCGCTGGCCCAAGTAAAGCAAAATGACCAGGAATGCCGCCATCGGTGCGGCAAGGGCGATCGTATTCGGCACGCCCTGTATCTCAAGGATCTTGTAAATGGGGATCACGAACTGGTGCAGCACATAGATTGGCAAGGCCAGCCCACCGAACGTCAGGACAACCTTCAAGAGGATCCGCAATACACCGCCGGCCGCCGCCCACCACGGCATCAACGTCAGGAAAATTCCAAAGGCCAGCAGGCAAAGGCTGCCATAAAAGCCGAGCCCGATCAGTGAAGTGTGCATGCGCGTCGATTGCGTCAGCAGAACCATGCCATGTGCCTGCAACAAAGCCGCACCACAGAAGACCACGCCAAGCCCGCCGACCAGAACCAGCCGCTTACGGACTGCATCCAGATCCTTTTGTTGCCAAATCCAGTAGCCGATCGCCATACCGGCGCAGGTCATCGTCCCCAACTTGAAGACATTATATCCGCCCGCGCCAGCCATCAGCCGGCCAAGTTCCAGCACGGACACCAATTGTGCCCCGGCGGTTACCTCGCGCATGAGTTGCCAAAGACCCCAGAACACCAGCGCGCCTGCAAGCAGCATCGACACCGGGGCCTTCAGCCGGGCGAGGGGGGGAAGCCACAATCGAACAGTCGCCAACATAATCGTGTAGTAGATCAGGACACTGTAGAAAGCATTGCCAATGGTCAGGCCATTGATCGGATCCCCACGCTGTTGGAAATACAGCAATGAGATTAGACCCATCAAAATCGCGCCAATGCCAACCAGAAGAACCGCACGGTCCGCCCTATGATAGACGGCTTGGCGGTTCCTGCTCATTTCAGGAAGCATATAGAGGCCAACTCCAATCCCGAACACAAATGCAAATCCAGGTGTGCCAAGGCGGGTGAAGGAAATGAACAGCGTTTCCGGCAGTCCGATCACGTTCAGCAGACCAGGACCCCAGTGCGACAACAGAACGGCCAAAACAACCATTGCTCGGGTCATGGTCAATGACCAGGTCAACCGGGTTTGATCCGTCAGTGTTGAAGTCACGTCAGATGCGACCAGTTTCCCGTCCACCTGCGCTGCCACCTCACTGAGAGATGCCCCCTCGAAAGTGGCATTGACGGCAGCGCGCGGCAATCCGGCACCTTCCATGGAAAGGCCCACTTGCATCCCGCTTAGGGAGTCGCCACCGCTATCGTAAAAGCTGTTTTGCGGCCCAATCTCCACATCACCAAGGACACGGCGCCAGATGGCGGCGATCTTTGCCTCGGCCTCCGTCATATCGCGGAGGGTGTTGGTCCGATCAGAACTGTCCGGATCGCGGTTTGTCGCGTCGGCCTCCAATTCTCTGAGAGCGGCGCGCTTGATCTTGGATGTAACTGTACGGGGCAGCTGTTCGAGACGCGAAACCCTGATGGCTCCACCAACTCTCACAGTCTTTTCCCGCAGGGCCTGGACAAGTGCCGCCTCGATCAGGTCGGGCATGTCTGATGCCGGAGGCTCCAACGCCAGCAGGACGGCTTCGCCTCGCAAAGGATCGGGGACCGAGGTGACCGCAAAATGCCCACTTGCCTCCGGCACCAGTTCGGCGACACGCACCTCGATTGCCTCAGCTCCGACCTTGATGCCGCCAAGGTTCATCTGGTCGTCCAGCCGACCAAGGTAGAACAGATAGCCATCCCGGATCTCACCCCGGTCCGATGTTCGAAGCCATCCATCACCATCAATCAAATTCGTCATTTCTCCACCAGAGTTGATCCGAGCCGGAGATACATGCGGGCCTGTCACCTCGATCGCGCCGCCTGATGACAGACGCACTCGGTCGCCAATTGCTCCAACAGACTCCAACCGATCAGGATCGTCCTCATCCGAAATGACAAGGAACGTCGTTCGAGACGCTTCTGTCATGCCGTAGTGCTGAACAATTCGAGCGTTCGGAAACAGATCGCGCAGCAGGCGTTTTTCCGGACCGCTCATGTACTGGCTGCCAATCTCGATCCAGCGAACCTTGGCGCCTTCTGAACCGATCACCTCCGGCGCCGTAAGAATAAGCCGCCACAAACTAGGGACGGCGGATATCGCATTGATTTCGTTCGTCTGCAGCATTCTATGGATTTCTGTCGGATCGAAACGCTCTGGCAGAAAGATCGATCCTCGGGCGGCCGCAACCGCACGTGCCCGACCGAGCCCGAAAGAATAGGTCACCGGAATACCCACGTATTCACGGATGTCTGACGTCACCTGCATCACATCGTTTAGCCGTCCCGCAACATCCGCCAAATTGCGATGGGTCAGAATGATGGCCTTCGGAGCACCCTCGGTGCCTGACGTAAACACAATCTGCGCCGGGTCATCGGACGCTCTGAGCTCATGCGGAAGCGTGACCCAACCTCTGGTTTGGGTCGCATGCCGATGCTCGGTGACCGGCACTCCAAACGACGTGGGATCGATGTCTGAGCGCGTGATCGAGAAGACCGTGCCTCGGTCATACGCAGCAAACGCAGCTTCGAGAAACTCAATCGAATTTGACGCCTCAATGGCGGTAAATCCACGGCTCAGAGTAGTTTTGATGTCATCCAAAGACACTGTAACGACCCTGTTCAAATAAATTTGTCATAACAAATATTACAAGAATATCGGCATATTCGCCGATTGGGCATATCGTGCTTTCAGCTCCCATCCTGCCCCGGTTTACCATCCCGATACGCGTTCAAAACAACGCCCAAAACGTTCGTCTGCTCGGCGATTTCTCGTTCCGTTCGGTCAAACTGCGCATTGCGTGTCTTGTCAGCTCGCGCGACGATCAACGCACAATCCACGTTCTTCAAGAAGGCTCTGGTATCATCGTTGATCAGGAGTGACGGAAGATCGAAAATCATGATGTTCGGTTGATATTCAGCTTCGATGTCGTCAATCACGTCAGCGGCTTCCTCAGACAAGAGAACCCGCGTCGGATCGGTTTCGCGCTGCTTGGCCATTGATACGGCAACATTTGTCCCGACACGCATTGCCTGTTCGTGAAACTCCAACTCACCGGTCAGCACGTCGTTAATCCCACGCTCAGGCATGACATTGAAAAAAGTGCTGACCGAAGGATCCCTCAAGTCCAAATCGAGTAACATTGACCGAAGGTCGCGCTGTCGCCCGAAGCCAAGCGCAAGATTGCAAGCCGTCGTCGTCTTACCTGACTTCGGCATCGGCGAAGTGATGGCAAGACGTTTCCAGTTGTTTTGACGCATCTGGAGGAAGATTTTTGTTCTTAGAATGTCAAATGGCGTCGCTCGCGCATTTGCGATCTGAGACACCACCCGGTTTCTTTCAAGAGCAGCCAGATCGGGGGAGATCTCCTGAAGCTGCATCCAATTTTCTTCCAGATCTGAGCCGCCAGAAGACCCGCCCTGTGTGACGCTTGCGCGGGAGGTTTTCTTTCCGTCAGACCGAGCTTTTCGAGCGCGATCAAGCGCCGCTTGAAGCTTTTCCATGCAATCTCCTCAAACCAGGCCCAAACGTTCCAGCACCTTTTGAACAACGAGGTCCA
Source organism: Pseudomonadota bacterium (assembly GCA_038530475.1). Lineage (GTDB taxonomy): Bacteria > Pseudomonadota > Alphaproteobacteria > Rhodobacterales > Rhodobacteraceae > Octadecabacter. Next base: position 644 of record JBCBCS010000092.1, on the reverse strand, counting down.
AAGGCATGTAATTCGTATCGATGTACCAAAGGGCTGCCGGCACCCCGATCAGAACCACGAGCGATCCGGTGACCAATGACAAGCGCCGTGCCATTCTGCGTCCCCTACTTTCCATGTAAGGGATTGTCGCGATTGGAACGATATCGAACTTGGATTGCAGCTCTGCTGGACGTCTGATTGTGCGATTGAGAATCTCAAGCAGGAAGAAGAACCCTCCAGCAAGAGCAATCCCTGCGGCACATGCGAGAGCGACAACTCGAAATGGGCTCGGCCCCGACGGCAACCGCGGAACGTTAGCGTTCTCGATCACGGTGATACGTTGCCCTTGAGCCGTCACTTCGATCCGTTCTGAGATCCGTGCCTCGTTCAAGTTCTGTACCGCACCATTATACCTGCCTTGGAGGATCTCATAGTCCCGTTCGAGGGCGCTCAACTGGATACCATTTGCCGAACTAGCGCTGATCATTGCCTGAATACTCTCAAGCTCAGCTTCGATCCGCTCAATCTCCCCGGTCAATTCTTCGATCCGGGCGTCCAGCTCCAACATTGTCGCCTGGAAAATCACCATCTCAGGCGAAGTGGCAGGCTCCCCGCCCGTCGCCTCGGTCAACGCAATCGCTTGTGCCTCTTTTTGGGCCGCGACA
>JBCBCS010000091.1:0-13579 GCA_038530475.1 Pseudomonadota bacterium | reverse complement strand
CGGATATTGATGCGCTGATGGACGCGCTTACGGTCCCGCTGAATTTTGAGATGGCGGCGACGGCCGAAATGCAGGCAATCGCCTTGCGTCACAAGCCCCACGCCGTTTGCATCGTGCCGGAAAAGCGCGAGGAACGCACGACTGAAGGCGGGCTTGAGGTCGCGCGGGAGGAAAATCAGCTCGCCCATTTCATCGCCCCTTTGCGGGACGCCGGGTGCCGGGTTTCGATTTTCATCGCAGCTGACCAACGCCAGATCGAAGCTGCCCATCGCATCGGCGCGCAAGTGATTGAGCTTCATACCGGCGCCTATTGTGATGCCCATGCTGAGGGCGATTTCGCGACACGGGACGCAGAGCTTGAAAAGATGCGAGAGATGTCCACCTTCGCCCACTCGCTGGGCCTTGAGGTTCACGCCGGTCACGGGCTGACCTACGACACCGTAAAGCCGGTTGCCGCTTTTCCGGAAGTAATGGAGCTCAATATCGGGCACTTCCTGATCGGCGAGAGCATCTTTCGCGGGCTATCCCCTGCGATAGGTGAGATGCGTCGCTTGATGGACGAAGCCCGCGGGTAAATTCGCCCCAAGGTGTTGGCGACCTATGTGAGGGATATGACCAGCAAAGCAACCGACCTTGAGCGCGCAATCATGGCGCAAATTAACGATTGGGCTGTTCAGATCGGAGCCGACGAAGGAAAGCCAGCGTTCACGGCAGCGATCCTGAAAGACGGAAAAGAGATCACGCGCGGCCGCAATACGGCGATGCGTGACAACGATCCGACGCGACACGCTGAAGTAGTCGCAATCGGTCAGGCCGCAGATGAACTCGGCACGCGTGACTTGTCAGGCTGCACGCTGCTGGCATCTTGCCAACCGTGCGAAATGTGCCTCGCAGCGATGCGCTGGGCCGGCATCAGCCGGGTCGTTTTTGGCGCGGAGCAGGACAAGATTGATGATGAAATGTTCCGGTTTCCGGAGCTGACGCTACCCGACTTTCGTCAGGCCGCCGGTGGCACATTCGACTATGTTGGCGGGGTCGAGGCGGACCGTGTTCTGCACCTTTACCGTTTGAAAGACTAAGTTCGTTTCGTTCCAAAGCCTCAAGCGTCTGGTGTGGTCTTGGCGCTGCCACGGTGTATGATGGTGCCAACTAAAGGGAACACGATGCGCACCATTCTTACCTTCTTTATGACGCTGTTAGCCGGTGGTGTTCAGGCGCAAACGGCTTTTCCGTGCGATTGGCAAGCCCGGGCCGACGCGATCGTCGAGCCGTGGGAGGAAAACAGCCGCACTTTCGCCAATGGTGAAGTGCGCGTTGCCTATCTGGACGTGATCGAGCCCGCGGCTGCGTCGGCATACCTTCTTATTCTGCACCCTCCCTATCATGAGGTCGGGGGCCGGACCTGCACTGTCGTCGGACTTGATGAGGGGCTTGGCTATGGCGGGTTTATCTTCAGCGAGTTGGAGGCCGAGTATGATCCGGCCACGGGGCTGTCGATCACGGTCCCGGGTTTTATCTACCTGCCGGAGGAAAGCTTTCAGAACTCCGCTCTGATCCGCACGACGATCAATCAGGCAACGGGCGACGTCACGGTGAGCCAGAAGCTGGGCAGTGAATGATCCTTGGCATCGGGACTGATTTGGCGAACATCGAACGTATTCAGGGCACGCTGGATCGGTTCGGTGATCGGTTTCGCAATCGCGTCTTCACCGAAGTAGAGCAGCGCAAGGCAGAGCGCCGCAAAGACGTGGCTGGTACCTATGCCAAACGGTGGGCCGCGAAAGAGGCCTGTTCGAAGGCGCTGGGCACGGGGCTCAGGATGGGCATTTCATGGAAAGACATGGCCGTGAGCAACTTAAGAACCGGCCAACCCGTGATGGCCGTTACCGGTTGGGCAAAAGAGCGACTTGATGAGATGACGCCGCCCGGACATGAGGCCATCATTCACGTCACGCTAACTGACGATCACCCTTGGGCGCAGGCTTTTGTGGTCATTGAGGCACGCCCGATTGATGTTCAGAGAGCGGGTTGACTCAGTCGTCCGACCCGCGCACATAAACCCAACTTTTCTGAGCTTTGGATAGGATCCGGCAGCGTGTGGACATCGATCAAAGAGACTGTGAAAACAGTGGTATACGCGCTTCTGATCGCTGGCGTTTTCAGAACTTTTCTGTTTCAGCCATTCTGGATCCCGTCAGGCTCCATGAAGCCGACGCTGCTGGTCGGTGATTTCCTCTTCGTCAACAAGATGGCTTACGGCTATTCTTATGCGTCCTGCCCCTCAATCATCATTCCCCGCTTCGGGATCGACGTCGACGCGGAGGATTTCTGCGGCGTTTTCAAGGGCGGAAACAACCGGCTCTTCGGATCAGAGCCTGAACGCGGTGATGTCGTTGTCTTCCGCCACCCTGTCACGGGTCGCGATTTCATCAAACGGTTGATCGGCGTTCCGGGTGACATCGTTCAGGTGACGGACGGGGTCGTCTACATTAACGGGCAGGAAGTCCCACAGACACAAGCCGGACTCTTTTCTGAACCATTTGTCGAGCGTGGTCAGCCGCTGCGCTACCCAAGATGCATCAATGGGACTGCAATCCCCATCGGGTCGGATTGCCTGAAAGAAGAGTTCACGGAAACCTTGCCCAATGGCGTTGAGTATTCCGTCCTCAACATTGGCCCCCGCGACCTTGATAACACGGGCATTTTTACGGTGCCGGCTGGTCAGTACTTTTTCATGGGCGACAACCGGGACAATTCGTCGGACAGCCGGTTGCCGCAGATCTCGCGCGGGGTCGGCTTTGTGCCCTATGAAGACCTCGTGGGGCGGGCAGATCGGGTCATGTTCTCGTCCTCCGGACGGTCTCTCTTGGCGTTCTGGACCTGGCGATCCGACCGCTACTTTCAGGCGATCGAGTGAAGCTGTCCGGCCAACTTCGCGACTTTGAGGTCCGGCTGGGCCACCGCTTTGCCAAGCCGGAGCTTTTGATCCGCGCCGTCACTCATGCCTCTATGTCGTCGCCGCATCGTGACGACAACCAACGCCTGGAATTTCTTGGCGACCGGGTGTTGGGCCTTGTGATGGCTGAGGCGTTGTTGGACGCTGATCCAAATGCGCCCGAGGGCCTGCTGGCGCCGCGTTTTAACGCGTTGGTGCGCAAGGAGACCTGTGCCGATGTGGCCCGTCAAATTGATCTGGGTGCCGTGCTGAAACTGGGCCGGTCCGAGATGAAGACCGGTGGCCGCCGCAAGGACGCGCTGCTGGGGGACGGAATGGAAGCGGTGATCGCTGCGGTTTATCTTGATGCGGGGTTCGACGCCGCCAAGGACCGCGTTGTGGCGCTTTGGGGGGACCGGGTCACCCAGGTTGAGGCAGACGCGCGCGATGCCAAGACCGCGCTGCAGGAATGGGCGCAAGCCAAAGGTGAGCCGCCACCCGACTACATCGACATCGACCGGACAGGACCGGATCACGCCCCGATCTTCACGATTGAGGCGCGCCTGTCATCGGGACCATCAGAACGCGCACAGGCCCCAAGCAAACGCCAGGCCCAGCAAGCCGCCGCCAAGGCCTTGCTGGCAAAACTTCAAGGAGAGGGCACATGACCCAACGCGCCGGTTTCGTGGCCCTCATCGGAGAGCCGAACGCAGGAAAATCCACTCTGCTAAATCGGATGGTTGGCGCCAAGGTGAGCATTGTCACCCACAAGGTGCAGACCACCCGCGCCCGGATCCGTGGGGTTGCGATTGAAGGCGACAGTCAGATCGTATTTGTGGACACGCCCGGTCTGTTTCAGCCCCGCCGCAGGCTGGACCGGGCGATGGTGGCCGCCGCGTGGGGCGGTGTCGCAGATGCGGACGTGGTCGTGCTCATGGTTGAGGCGCATCGTGGGATCACCGAGGGTGTGAAGACCATCCTGGAGAAATTGAAAGATGTTGGGCAAGGCCGAACGGTCGCGCTTGCGATCAACAAGATCGACCGGGTCGAAGCGCCCGTCCTGTTGGGCCTCACGGAGAAACTGAATGCAGAATACCCTTTCGAAGAGACGTTTTTGATTTCTGCTGAGAAGGGCCATGGCTGTGATGATCTGCGCAAATGGCTCGCCGATCGGATGCCGGAGGAACCCTGGCTGTACCCCGAAGACCAGATCGCTGACCTGCCCATGCGGATGATCGCGGCAGAGATGACGCGCGAAAAGCTGACGCTGCGCCTGCATCAGGAATTGCCCTACCAGCTGACCGTCGAGACCGAAAACTGGGAGGAGCGTAAGGATGGCTCCGCCAAGGTCGATCAGATCATATACGTCATGCGCGATGGCCACAAAGGCATCGTTCTGGGCAACCGGGGAGAAACGATCAAGGCGATCAGCAAAGCCGCCCGGGAAGAGCTGTCAGAGTTTCTGGGACGCAAAGTTCACCTGTTCCTGCAAGTGAAGGTCCGTCCGAACTGGCTGGAAGAAAGTGAGCGGTATTCCGAGATGGGTCTCGAATTCAAGGACGGCAATTCGTGACAAGGGGGGCCAAATTTCTGGAGTTGTGGTCCGTGCCCGCACACTTGTCATGACGCCGCGGCTCACATCCGAAATTTGGGTGGCGGCCTATCTCGCCCGGCTGCGGCTCCTTGATATTCCGGTCTTCGTCACCCGAAAGGGGGATGCGACAGCCGGTGCGGTCTTGATCAAGCTCAACACGCTCGACGGTCAGGCTAAGGCCTTTCAGCGCTCATTCGATCTGATGACGGGCGATAGGAAATGGGTCGTCCTGAGTGAAGGGGCAGAGGTTGAGGTCGACGCGTCGCTCTCAGCGCAAGCGGGCTTCGATCCGGACCTCTGGGTGTTAGAGGTCGAAGACAAAGCGGGCCGTCATTTGCTCGACGATCCGGGGCTGAGCTAGGCTACCGGAATGATTGAATGGCGCGATCAAGGGGCTTTGTTGCGGGTCAGGGGGCATGGCGAAAGCTCAGCCATTATAGAAGTATTTACCCAAGACCATGGGAAAGCTGCCGGGATCGTCCGCGGCGGGGCCAGCCGCAAGATCGCCCCAACCCTGCAACCCGGCGCGCAGCTTGACGTCGTCTGGAAAGCCCGACTTGAGGACCACCTCGGCACATTCACTGTCGAACCGGTTCGCAGTCGTGCCGCTTTGGTGATGTCGGACCGCATGGCGCTTGCGGGATTGAACGCGGTAACGGCGTTGCTCTCATTTGTCTTGCCCGAGCGTGATCCACAGCGCGAGATCTACGCGCAGAGCATCCCGCTGCTCGATCTTCTGGGTCAGTCAGAGGTTTGGCCGCTTGCCTATCTCAAATGGGAGATTGCGTTGCTTGAGGCATTGGGCTTCGGCCTCGACCTCAGCTGCTGTGCGGTAACCGGAACAACCGAGGACCTCGTGTTTGTCTCACCCCGGTCCGGGCGGGCGGTATCACGCGAGGGCGCGGGCGAATGGGCCACAAAGCTCCTGCCGCTTCCACCGGTGATGTTGGGGCAGGGCGATGCGCCCCTGTCGGAGATCGTCGACGCGCTCCAGACCACCGGCCATTTCCTGTCGGCGCATGTCGCTGCGTCGCTGGGCGATCGCCCTATTCCGGAAGCCCGCATGCGACTGATCGATGTCTTGAGAAAGCAGGCCTAGCCGGCGCTTTACTGGGCGCGAAATACCATCTCTCGCCCGGCAGGGTTCGACAGGATCAACGCATCGCCGGACACCTCTGCCAGCGTCACCCCATCGAGGGCTTCAAAAAACGCAGCCTCTTCGGCCAGGGCAGGACAGGCGCGGCGCGTGACCACGATGTTTTCCAAACCGAACCATGGATACGGAACCGTCTGAGAGGCATCGAACCTGTTGCAGGGCGCTTCTCCGACGACTTTGCCCGGCTGCGGAAACGTCAACGTCGCTGGCGCATCAAAGGGAACACCGTCCAGCAATGTCATCCGGTAGATCTTCCCCGGATCGGTAAAACCCGACACGCCTTCATTCCGTGCGCAGTTGGAAAGCAGAAGGCATCCGATCAAGGCGACAACAAGCTGTTTCATACGGAAATCCATACCGTTTTTAAGGCTCAGTCTGTAGGGGAGAATCTTTACGGAATCGTCATCGCGTGCTTTTCTGACCACGTATTTGAGGAGAAGAACCATGATCATTGAATTCGCTGTCGGCTTGACGCTGTCATTGCCCAACGCAGGGCCATCCGTCACTCAGGTTGAATTTCAGACCCCGGTGCAAGAGGTCATCACATACCCCGAGGTTGGGGTGGTGGAACAAGTCATGGACCTTTCGGTTCCCTTACCCGGCGGCACAAGCGAAGCGTTTGAACAGGACTTTAAGAACGGGTCTGTGTTTTTTGGGGCTTTCGCATTGTCCAAAGATTTCTCCTATGGCTACGTGACGGGTGCAAATTCGCCGGAAGCCGCGCGCGAGATCGCGTTAGAGGAGTGCCGCAAGCAGGCGCCAACTTGCTCAATCTTCGCGACCATCTTGCCCCAAGGCTATACGCCGCTGCAGCCGGGCCAAGTGAGCCTCGCTCCCGAAGCGGCCGGTTACTTCAACAATCCAGACCCGTCATGGGGCAACCACCGTGCGATGGCGATCAGCGAAGACGGTGCGTATTCGGTCGTGTGGAACTATGAATCCCCGTCAGCGGCGGTTGAGGCTGCGATGAACGACTGCTCTGGCTACACGATCAACGATCTGCCTGGACTGCGTGACATGCCGTGCATCCTGCTGCCCTTCAAATAGGGGTCCAGGGATCGCAAAGCGAAAAGCCCGCCGGAAGACCGGCGGGCTTTGTTTTTTGGGGAATGCTACTGTGGTAAGAGAAGTCAGAGGATCCGACGCGCAATCACTTGCGCTTGGATTTCGCCCGCACCCTCAAAGATGTTGAGAATACGCGCATCACACAGGATGCGGCTGATCTTGTATTCGAGCGCGAAGCCGTTCCCGCCGTGCACCTGCAACCCATTGTCCGCCGCCGCCCAAGCGACGCGGGCACCCAGCAGCTTTGCCATGCCGGCCTCCACATCGCAGCGGCGTCCTTCATCCTTCTCAAAGGCTGAGAAGTAGGTGAGCTGGCGGGCGACCATGATCTCAACCGCCATCATCGCCAGTTTGCTGGCGACGCGCGGGAATTCGATGAGCGCTTTGCCGAATTGCTTGCGGTCTTGCGCGTAGCGCATCGCCTCATCCAGTGCCGAACAAGCGACACCAACGGCGCGGGCGGCGGTCTGGATGCGGGCCGATTCAAAGGTCTCCATCAGCTGTTTGAAGCCTTTGCCCTCTTCCATGCCCAACAGGTTCTCACCCTTCACTTTGAAATCATCAAAGTTGAGCGTGTATTCCTTCATGCCACGATAGCCGAGCACTTCGATCTCGCCGCCGGAAATACCCGGATCCTGCCACGGTTCTTCGTCCGTGCCGGGGGTCTTTTCAGCGAGGAACATCGACAAACCCTTATAGTCGGTCGTGTCCGGGATCGTTCGCGCCAGCACGGTCATTACATGCGTCCGTGCCGCGTGGGTGATCCATGTCTTGTTGCCGTTAAGCGTCCAATCGCCATCTTCACCCTTCACGGCTTTCGTGCGCAGCGCGCCGAGGTCAGAACCGGTGTTCGGCTCGGTGAACACAGCCGTCGGCAGCGTTTCGGCGCTCGCCAGGCGCGGCAACCACTTTTCTTTCTGTTCGTCTGTGCCGCCCGCAATGATCAGTTCCGCCGCGATCTCAGACCGCGTGCCAAGGGAGCCGACACCGATATAGCCGCGCGACAGTTCTTCTGACACGACGCACATCGACGCTTTGGACAGACCAAAGCCGCCGTATTCCTCCGGGATGGTCAGGCCGAAGACCCCCATTTCAGCGAGTTCATCGATGATTTCCATCGGGATGAGTTCGTCCTTGAGGTGCCATTCATGGGCCTCAGGCTCAATCCGGTCGACCGAATAGCGGCGGAACTGCTCGCGGATCATCTCAAGCTCTTCATCGAGGCCCGAACGACCGACCGTGATCTCAGCAGAGCGTTCCTGCATCAACTCAACAAGACGGATGCGCGCGGCTTGCGTGTTGCCCTCTTGCGTAAGGGTCATCACCGCAGGCTCCATCATCAGGCGCTGCTGATCCTGGGTCAGGCCGATGTCCTGCAGGCGCAGGATTTCGCCCTGATTCATCGGGATGCCGCCGTAAATCTGCCAAAGGTATTCGCCAAACGCTATCTGGTGGATCAGCTGTTCCACTTCGCCGAATTGTCCTTCGCCCTGAAGCTTTTCCGCCCAAACCTGCATCTGCGCCAGCGCTTCGACGTATGTCGCGAGCCATGCCAATCCGTGCGAGGCGGTCTGCTCAGCTTCGATCAACCCGCCAGAGACACGCCCGTCGACGACAACCTTCTCGCGCACGCAATCCTTTGCAGTGTCCAACAGCGCCTTCAGTGGCGCGATCGTGGCACCTGTCGTGGCCAGCAGATCCGGCAGGATTACGGGCGTGTCGAGTGTCAGGTCTTGTCCGTCACGAGGCATGGGGCGACTCCTGTCTATTTTGCAGTTGCAGCACTACCGTCTTTTGCAGTGGCAGCGCAACATGATTTCGCAGATATTTAAGTCGGTGAACTAAAATGTCGCGGACGATTTGCCAGTGCGCCTCCGCAGGCTCTGCGATAAGCACCATATCATGGAGCTCTTCGCTGGTATAGAAACCCTTCTTTCCCTGTCTTTGGTGTTTGCCGTGGCGCTGTTTGCCGGGGTGGTGAAGGGGGTGGTCGGGTTTGCGATGCCGATGATCATGATCTCGGGTCTGACCCTGATCATTGAACCGCAACAAGCGCTCGCGGCGCTGATCTTTCCGACGCTGCTGACCAATGTCTGGCAGGCGCTGCGACAGGGGGCCCGGGCGCTCTGGCGATCGATTGTTGATTTGCGGGTTTTTCTGACCGTTGGGCTGATCTTTCTGGTGATCGGCGCGCAATTGGTGACGCGGCTTGACCAGCGGGTCCTGGTCGGTCTGATCGGCATCGCGGTGACGGCCTTCGTGACAATGCAATTGGCCGGATGGCAGCCCAAATTGGCGGGTCGATCAGCCCGGGTGGAGGTCTGGGTCGGCGCGGTGGCCGGGTTCGCAGGTGGATTGTCTGGTGTCTGGGGCCCTCCGACGGTGGCATACCTCTCTGCGACGGACACACCAAAACAGGACAGCATCAGGGCACAAGGTGCGATTTACGGGTTGGGTGCGGTGGCGTTGGCGGCAGCGCATGCGCAAACGGGTGTGCTGGGGGCTGAAACGACTCCCCTTGCCCTCGCCATGGTGCCCTTCGCCTTTCTGGGCCTTTGGATCGGGTTCAAGGTGCAGGACCGCATCGACCAGCGCACATTCAAAAAGGCGACCCTCGCGGTGCTGTTGATAGCTGGGCTCAATCTGATCCGGCGCGGTGTGATGGGCTAGGACAACAGGTCCTGATAGCCGCAGATACCGGCCAATTCGGGCAGGGCTTCGGGCGGAACGACTGTATATGTCACCTCGTAGAGCGTGACCCCGGCCTGCGATGCCCGCATGGTCCAATCGCCCAAGGCAAGCTCATAGGGGTGGTCAAACTGGTAGAAGGTGATCGAAGGATCCGTTTCCGGACCAATATAGGTGACAAAGCTCTGGGTGGTCGCACCCAGACCGTCAAACGGGGGATGAGTCACAGTCATCAGCACGCCGTCAGTGCCAATATCGCCCATGATTCCCGCTTCCGCACCAAACCCGATCCCAAGAACAGCCGGAACTACGCGCCCGTAGCTTGCAAAGGGGGGAGTCTGGTCGATGATGTTCGTCTCCCCCGAGACGGTGTCCGGGGCCGCCCTCCGACCGACAGTCTCGGGCGCGCAAAAGACGCCAGCGCGAAATGCACCGAGCAGGGGTGAGACGAAATCGGTCTCGTCAGTTCTGATCTCAGCAAAAACAACAGCGCCCCAGGCAATGCCGAGGGCGCTGAACGTAAGGATAGGTCGCGCTGTCATGCAGACAGCTTAGCCGATGGCCGCTGCTTTGACATCATCGTCGATGAACGGGACATACTGCGCGAAGTTGTCAGCAAACATCAGGGCGAGCTTTTCGGCCTGCGCATCGTACGCCTCGCCATCGGCCCAGGTATCGCGCGGATTCAGAAGCACGTCATCGACACCGTCGCAGGTCACCGGCACATCAAAGCCGAAATTGGTGTCCTTGCGGAATTGGCTTTCCACGAGCGATCCATCAAGGGCTGCGGTCAGAAGCGCCCGCGTTGCCTTGATCGGCATCCGGTTGCCTGTGCCGTAGGCGCCGCCCGTCCAGCCGGTGTTGACCAGCCAGCACGTCGCCCCGTGCTCGGCGATCTTCTTTTGCAGAAGCTTGCCATAGACCTCCGGTCGGCGCGGCATGAAGGGGGCGCCAAAACAGGTTGAGAATGTGGGCTCAGGCTCCGTCACGCCTCGCTCGGTCCCGGCGACTTTAGACGTAAAGCCTGACAGGAAGTGATACATCGCTTGCGCCGGGGTCAGCCGTGCAATCGGGGGCAAAACCCCGAACGCATCACAAGTCAGCATGATGATGTTCTTCGGGTGGCCGCCAAGCGCTGTGTCTGACGCGTTGGAGATATAGTGCAGCGGGTAGGCGCAGCGCATGTTCGCGGTGAGGCTGTCATCCTCAAAATCAAGCTCAAGCGTGTCCGGATCGAACACCATGTTTTCGATCACTGTGCCGGGCATGGAGGTCGTGGCGTAGATCTCAGGCTCGGCTTCTGGGTTGAGGCCAATGGTCTTGGCGTAGCAGCCCCCCTCGAAGTTGAAGATGCCGCGATCGGACCAGCCATGCTCATCATCACCGATGAGCGTGCGGTTCGGGTCCGCGGAGAGCGTCGTTTTGCCCGTGCCGGAGAGGCCGAAGAACACCGCTGAGTCGACCGGATTGCCCTTGGCGTGGTTGGCCGAGCAATGCATCGGCATGATGTCTTTCTCGGGCAGCAGGTAGTTCAGCAGCGTGAACACCGACTTCTTGTTCTCACCAGCATACTCGGTGCCTGCGATCAGGATCATCTTGCGGTCGAAGTTCATCGTGATGACGGTTTCCGTCCGGCAGCCGTGCCGTTCGGGGTCCGCAAAGAAGGACGGGCAGTTGATCACCGTCCAATCGGGCGTGAAGCCGTCGAGTTCTGATGCGTCCGGGCGGCGCATCATGTGGCGAATGAACAGACCATGCCACGCCAGTTCCGTTACGAACCGCACATCCACCCGGTGCGCAGGATCGGCACCGCCATAGAGATCGGAGACAAAGTATTCCTTCCCGCCCATATGGGCGATCATGTCGTCATAGAGGCGATCGAACGCATCCGGGTCCATCGGCCGGTTGTTGTCCCACCAGATCGTGTCTTCGGTCGTCGCCGTCCGGACGACGTGTTTGTCCTTGGGGGAGCGGCCGGTGAATTTACCGGTCGTCACCAGGAACGTCCCGCCTTTGCCCAACTGACCTTCCTTGCGGGCCAGCGCCGCATCAATCAGTTCTTGTTCAGCGAAGTTATAATAGACAGTGCCCAGTCCAGTGATGCCCTGATCAGGCAGCTTCATGGATGGGTTGACCGTTCCTTGGTCCATTGTCTCGCTCCTAGGCTGAAAAAAGAGGCAAACCGCCCCGGCTAAGATGGGGATAACACGACACTTTCGGGCCTGACCACAGCGCCAGACACCCGTTAGCGCAATCAAATGCAAGTTAGCGCAACCAAGGCGGCCTGCCGCCGGACGAGTGATCAGAAGTGAGACATTTTAGTCATTGGTTACCTTTTTTGAGGGCACAACTGCGTGGTGAGTGCCCGCTTTTTGCTGATTTTGATTGATTCGCTCGCCAAACACGGGGCAAAACAGAAAAAAAGCAGGCAAAAACAAAAGCAGTAGAGGGGCAGTAGCATGTCACGTATCGCACTTGTCGATGACGATCGGAATATTCTGACGTCCGTATCGATGACGCTCGAGGCTGAAGGCTTCGACGTTGAAACCTATAATGATGGCCAGCAGGCATTGGACGCTTTCAACAAGCGATTGCCGGATATGGCCGTTCTGGACATCAAGATGCCGCGCATGGACGGCATGGATCTGTTGCAGCGTTTGCGCCAGAAAACCACGATGCCGGTGATCTTCCTGACCTCCAAGGATGATGAGATCGATGAGGTCTTGGGCCTGCGGATGGGCGCCGACGATTACGTCAAAAAGCCGTTCTCCCAGCGTCTTCTGGTCGAGCGGATCCGCGCCCTACTGCGCCGTCAGGATGCCATCTCCGGTGAGATCGTCGAAGAAGGCGACGAGAACAAGATCATGGTGCGCGGTGATCTGTCGATGGATCCGCTGCGCCACGCCGTGAAGTGGAAGGGCAACGATGTGTCCTTGACGGTCACCGAATTCCTGCTCTTGCAGGCGCTCGCACAGCGGCCCGGCTTTGTAAAATCCCGCGATCAGCTGATGGACGTGGCTTATGATGATCAGGTCTATGTCGACGACCGCACCATCGACAGCCACATCAAGCGTCTGCGCAAGAAGATGCGCACGGCGGATGATGAGTTCTCAGCGATCGAAACGCTTTACGGTATCGGCTACCGCTACAACGAAGAATAGGTGAACGGCCGCCATGACGGTTGCCCCGAAAATCGACGTTCGTGACCTGAAGTCCGTGCGCGACGCTGCGCGCGAGACAGGTCGCGTCGTGCTGGGGGATGACTTTGTGGCCCCACGCGCGGACGACGCGCACCCACGGACACGCCGCCGCAGGGGGCTGATGCAGCTCAAGCGGTCACCGCTGGCGCGCAAGATCATCACGTTCAATCTTCTGGCGTTGATCGTGCTGGTGGCTGGGGTGCTTTATCTCAATCCAGCGCGCGACAACCTTGCGTACCAACGTGGTTCCGCCCTCGTGAACGAGGTTGAGCTGATTGCCGACGTGTTTGAGGCGCAGTTGCCGGTCAACGCGCCGGTCAATCTGATGTCTGGCGATGGCGCGGACGCACGGATCACGCTCGAAAACCTCGACCTTCGGGGCGGGGTTGATGTTTACCTGCTGGACAATCAGGGCAATCTGGTTGAGCGCTGGTCGGACCCGACATCCGACGATGCGTCTGTACCTGGGCTTGAGTTTGACGACGGCGGAATTTTCCTGATCCGTGCGCTTAACAGCATCTGGGAGCGTGGGGCAGGGCTATTGCGGGGGGCACCTGCGGAGCCAGAGCCGATTGATCTCTCAGCCGAGCTGTCCCTTGATGTCGCGGCCACGCTTGAGATTGGCACATGGATTGAAACCCGGGTCGATGATCTTGGCCGGTCCTATTTCAGCGTATTGACCCCAGTCGTGCAGCAAGGTGGCACACCGGTTGGGGTGATTGCGCTGGTGTCTGATCCGGGTGAGTTGGACGCGCTGGTGTCGCGCGACCGCGAGCAGCTTTTGCAGATGTTCGTGATCGGGGTGATCTTGTCCGTAATCATGAGCCTGATCCTCGCCTCGACCATCGCCAATCCGCTTTCGGATCTGGCTGAGGCAGCGGAGCTGAGCCGGGATAAGAATGCGCGGAAAATGTCGCCTGACCTGATCCGGATTCCGGATC
>JBCBCS010000090.1:0-13679 GCA_038530475.1 Pseudomonadota bacterium | reverse complement strand
AATACGCTCTTCGGAAGGGGTCTCGCTAATAGAGATGCAACAAAGCATGCCTCTTGGGTTGATAGAGATTTAGCTGGCTTAGAGAAAATATAATTCGAGGCTATTTCGCATCCTTCTAGGCGATAGCCAAAATAACTATCGTGAAGATAAGCGTAGAATATTTGGGATTTACTACGATGGGCATTAAGTAGAAACGCCAGTAGTGATTCCCGAAACTTCCGGCGAATAGTTCGTTCGTAACGACCAGTTGCAATACGAACCAACTGTTGATCGATTGTGCTGATTGCACCAAGCCGCTTCCAAGTGAAAATGCGTTTAAGTATTCGCAAAGGTGCTCGCAATTCAAAGCCCCTGTGGGAAAAGAAGCCACGATCCTCCAGCATCAAAATAGCTTTCTGTACCTCACTGAGGACATCTGACGTGATACCATGACTATGGCCCAAATATATTCGGTCAAAAACCTTCTCATCAATCGCAAAAATGACCTTTTCAAGGTCTCGATTCAGCGAAGCAAGCTGACGTTTCAAACTGAAATTTTGGCGAATTACGTTTTGGTTGCCATTCAATCTCATACTTCGGGGAGCGCCTTCACTCTATCAGTCAAACATTATTGCAATCGTAGAGAGCAGAAAGAAGACTAAACCACAACCTCCACCCGTTCCTGCTCCCCAACACCAAACACGCGCTTGTAGCGCTCGACTTCGGCGTCTGGCCCCATCGCCTTATTGGGGTTGTCCGACAATTTGACGGTGGGTTTGCCATTGGCGCTCACGGCTTTGCAGACCAGTGAGAACGGGGCGAGGCGGTTGTCTGGGGTCAGGCCTTTGAAGTCGTTGGTCAGCATCGTGCCCCAGCCGAAGGACACGCGGGTGCGGCCTTGGAATTGTTTGTGCAGGGCGACGATTTTGTCGGCGTCCAGACCGTCTGAGAAGATCACCAGCTTCTCGGTCGGGTCTTCGCCGCGGGATTTCCACCAGTTGATGGCGGTCTCGGCGCCCGTGGCGGGGTCTCCGCTATCGACGCGGATGCCCGTCCAGCCCGCCAGCCAATCGGGGGCGTTGTTCAGGAAACCGCGCGTGCCGTAGGTGTCGGGCAGGATGATGCGCAGGTTGCCGTCGTGTTCGTCGTGCCAATCGGAAAGCACGTCATAGGGGGCGCGGGCTAGCGCCGCGTCGTCCTCGGCCAGCGCGGAATAGACCATGGGGAGTTCGTGGGCGTTGGTGCCGATCGCCTCAAGGTCGCGGTTCTTGGCGATGAGGCAGTTGGAGGTGCCGGGAAAGCTCTCTCCCAGACCCTCTTGCATGGCCTGCACGCACCAATCCTGCCAGAGGAAGGAATGGCGGCGGCGGGTGCCGAAATCGGCGACGCGGAGGCCCTCAAGCGGTTGAAGTTTCTCGATCTTTTCCCACAGTTTGGTCATGGCGCGGGCGTAGAGGACTTGCAGTTCGAACCGGCCCATATCCTTGAGGACGGCGCGGCCGCGCAGCTCCATCAGGATGGAGAGGGCCGGGATTTCCCAGAGCATGACCTCGGGCCACGACCCTTCGAACGTGAGCTCATACTGGCCGTCGCGTTTTTCAAGGTGGTAGGGCGGAAGGGATAGGTTCTCGAACCAGTCCATGAATTCAGGGCTGAACATCTGGCGTTTGCCGTAGAAGGTGTTGCCGCGCATCCATGTGCTTTCGCCGCGAGTGAGCGACAGGGAGCGGACGTGGTCCAGCTGTTCGCGCAGTTCGCCTTCGTCCACCAGCTCCGCCAGCCGCACGGATTTGGTGCGATTGATCAGCGAGAACGTGACTTGGGTGTCGGGCTTGTTGCGGAACACCGACTGGCACATCAGCAGTTTGTAGAAGTCCGTGTCGATCAGAGACCGGACGATCGGGTCGATCTTCCATTTGTGGTTCCAGACGCGGGTTGCGATGTCGACCATTGGCGTGTTCCCTTGAGGCTGACGCCGTTAGACCAAAGCGAGGGGCGCTGTGCAATGAAGATGACGCGGATGATCACGGCTGTGGAGGCCCATGCGGAGGGCGAAGGCGGGCGGGTGATTACGGGTGGGATGCCGGTGCTGAAGGGCGCGTCTGTCTATGACAAGATGCGTCATTTGGAAGAGCATCACGATGACGTCCGGTTGCTGATGCTGCGGGAGCCGCGCGGCAATCCCGCCTTGTGCTGCAATGTCATCGTGCCGCCGGGCGACCCAACAGCGGATGCCGGGTTCATTGTGATGGAGCAGACGGAATACGCGCCGATGTCGGGCAGCAATGCGATGTGCGTGACGACGGTCCTGCTGGAGACAGGCATCGTGCCAATGCAGGAGCCTGAAACAGTGCTGCGATTGGAGGCGCCTGCTGGGATCATTGAGGTCACGGCGACCTGCCGGGACGGCAAGGTCGAGCGCGTGTCGTTTGAGAATGTCCCGGCCTTTGCCGCCCATGTCGATGTGCCCTTAGACGTACCCGGATATGGCGAGGTGCGGGTCGATATCGCTTGGGGCGGGATGTGGTTCGTTCTGGCAGAATCGGCGCAATTCGGGATCGATCCCGTGGCGGAGCACGGTGGAGAAATCGTGCGCGCGGTGGAGGCGATGCGCGACGCGGCATCCAAGTGCTATCCGGTGAGCCATCCGGAAAACCATGGGCTGACCGGTCCGACGATTGGTGGTTTGTACGCGGATCCGGTGACGCCGGGCACCGATGGGCGGGGCGCGATCTCTGTCTCATCTGGAGCGTTTGATCCGACCCGGCCTGAGCGGTTGTCCGGCGCGCTCGACCGGTCGCCGTGCGGGACGGGAACCTGTGCGAAAATGGCCGTCCTGCATGCCAAAGGCCTGCTCTCTCCGGGCGAGGATTATGTCAATGAAGGCCCTGTTGGGACGACATTCACGGGGCGGATCGAACGGACGACCAAGGTGGGGGATTACGAGGCGATTGTCCCAAGGCTCAGCGGTCGGGCGTGGATTTCGGGCGTATCGCACTGGATGCTCGACCCCAGCGATCCCTTTCCAGAAGGCTTTACGGTTGGTGATTTCTGGGGGTGATTGGCCGGCGATGGCGGGACCCGTCCAGCCACGCGGGATACATATGTATTCCTTGATTTTAAGGGGTTTGTGCGCATTTAAGGTGTGGGGAGCCAACGCATGGACTGGAGATCCAGATGGACGGCGACACACGCAAGCCCCGTGTTGTGATCATCGGAGCCGGCTTTGGCGGGCTCGCAGCGGCGCGCAAACTGCGCCATGCGGATGTTGAGATCGAAATCATCGACAAGCGCAATTACCACCTGTTTCAACCGCTGCTGTATCAGGTGGCGACGGCTGATCTGTCCCCGGCGGATATCGCCTGGCCCATTCGTGGCATCTTTGCGGGACAGAAAAACGTCAAGGTCACGTTGTCCAAAGTTCTCGATATCGACACGTCCGAACAGGTGGTGCGTTGCGAATATGGTGATGTGTCATACGATCACCTGATCATCGCCTGCGGGTCGTCGCATTCCTATTTCGGCAAGGATGATTGGGCCCAGCATGCCCCTGGCTTGAAGCGGATCGTGGACGCGACCGAAGTCCGGCGACGTGTCTTGATGGCGTTTGAACGGGCAGAGCTCGCCGATACGGACGCGGCCAAGGCCCGTGAGTTGACGTTTGTCGTGATCGGTGGCGGGCCGACTGGTGTCGAAATGGCGGGCGCCATCGCTGAATTGAGCCGGGTCACGCTTTTGGGAGAGTTTCGATCGATCGAACCCGGTGAGGCGCGGATCCTGCTGATTGAGGGTGGGGATAGGGTCCTATCGACGTTTCCGGAGGAATTGTCGGGCAAGGCTGAAGCGTCGCTTGAACGGCTGGGTGTTGAGGTGCGCACGGGCGTGATGGTTGAACATGTGGACGAGGATCACATCATCGCCGGCGGTGAGACTATCCCGGCGGCTACAACAATCTGGGCTGCGGGCGTGAAGGTCGCGCACCTGTCGGAGTGGTTGGGCGTCGAGACGGACCGCATTGGCCGCGTTGCGGTCAATCCGGACCTGACGGTGCCGGGCCTACCCAATGTGAGTGTCATCGGAGATGCGGCCAAGGTGCCTTGGACGGACGATGAAGACGTTCCGGGCATCGCCCCCGCCGCGAAGCAAGAGGGCAAATACGTCGCCCGCCGGATCGCGGCCAACGTGGCTGGCAAAGCTGCGCCTGGGCCGTTCAAGTATTGGCATCTGGGCAGCCTTGCGACGATCGGACGGAACTCTGCCGTGATCTCATTCGGGCGGATCAACCTGAGCGGATTTTCGGCTTGGGTGATCTGGGGGATCGTCCACATCTATTTCCTGATCGGAGTAAAGCGCCCCCTCTTCGTGGCGATGAACTGGTTCTCGAGCTACGTTTTTCGGTCCAAGGGCGCGCGTCTGATCACCGGCATGGAAGAGCTTCGCTTGCGCCGGGCAGTGGTGCCCAAGAAAGGCTAGGCGTCCCGGTTCGGGTTGAGCTCCTGTTGCCAATCATTGATCGCGTCGATCGGCGCGATGAGCTGGATCGTCGACAGCGTCAGGTTGTCCCGACCGAACACGCCTGCCGTGAGCTCAAGCGCCAGAACTCCCACGAGCACCATTGGCACGCGGACCGCATAGGCTGCAAAGAACCCAGCCATCATGAACCCGTAGTCCGCAACCGCGTTCAGCACGCTGTCGCCGTGGTATCCGGCGTTGATTGTGGTCGAGCGGAAGGCATCGAGAACCCAATTGGTATGCTCGATCACCTCCCAGCCGATGCCGGTCACAATTGCCGTGAGGAACAGAGGTTTGAAGCCCAGTCGCGGGAACATGGCCTTGCCGACCAGGGCGATCAGGACGCCGTGCAGGATGTGGCTAAGCGTGTACCAGTCTGCGATGTGCTGTGAATTGCCGCCATCGAAAATCGATGGCACCCAAAGCTTTATGTTTCCGCAGGTGCAAATAAGGGGCTGACCCCATGCGTAGAGGGTCAAGCCAATGATAAAGACGCCCGACACGGCGAAAATATTGAGGTTTGTTCGCGTCATCTCGCGCCCTTCCTTTACCGAACTAAACTAGCGTTAACCGTGCGTTAGGGCGGAAGTGAGGCACGAACGAGGCTATTGGACCCGCAGTTCCGGGCGGGGCGTGGGCGGCGGCGGGTTCAGGAGCATCGTAAGGCCGGCGTCGTCCAATCGCTCTTCAAATGCGATGCCGACCGCGCCCGTGTCGGCCCACCTGACGGTGCCGTCCAGATGACGGTCACGGAAATTCAGCGTCACCCGTTCACCGATGCGAAGTTGTTTCTGACCCTCCAGCCCAGCCCCGGATTTGCTCACGTTTTTGACGGTAAAATGCCGTCCAAGACCGCGCGCTGAAAGGATGATCGACGTGTGGGTCGGGTAGCGTTCTTCCCTTGGAATCATCTGTTTCTCCTTCGGTAATGGACAGACGGCTAAGGGCAGTTTGCTAAAAAACGGTAAGCAGGGGCTGAGGCTATGCGACCGTCACACCGGCCTCAGTCATCGCGTCCATCGCCGCCTGAAGCGAGCCGTCAAAATCGATCGCCCGGCACAGATCGGCGCGCACCGTCACCGAGAACCCCAGTTTGGCTGCGTCGATGGCGGAGTAATTCACGCAGAAATCCGTGGCGAGGCCGATAAGCGTCACCTCATCGATCCCTCTGGTGCGCAGGTAGCCCTCAAGCCCGGTTGGCGTGGTGTGGTCGTTTTCAAAGAACGCCGAATAGCTGTCGATCGCCGGGTTGTAGCCCTTTCGAATGATCAGATCAGCTGCGTCCGTCTTCAGGTCAGCATGAAACCGCGCCCCGTCGCTGCCCTGAACACAATGATCCGGCCAAAGCACCTGCGGGCCGTAGGGCATCTGGATGACGGTCATCGGATCGGCCTCATGCGTGGACGCGAAAGAGCTGTGCCCAGCCGGGTGCCAATCCTGTGTTAGGATCACGGCGTCAAAATCATCCATCAGCGCATTGATCCCCGGCACGATGACATCGCCATCCGGCACTGCGAGCGCACCCCCTGGGCAAAAATCGTTCTGAACATCGATGACAAGGAGCGCGTGAGACATGGGACACCTTTGCTAAGCCTGCCCCTTTATACCGCCCCGCGACAGCGGGCCAAGGGCAGCAATTGACGTGGATCAAGGGCAGATCGCCTTCGATATGAGAGGCTTGAAGACAAGGACTGAACCCGTGCGAAAGGAGGCCAAGAATGCTGTTGATCGGCTACACCACGAAAGAAGGCCAGTCCCGCAAGATAGCGCGTTGGTGCGCGGATCGGTTGGCTGGCGCGGGAAAAGCGATTGAGCTTTTGTCGCTCAAGGATGCATCTGATGTTGATTTGACGCGGTTTGACGGCGCAATCCTGATCGCGCCGGTCCACGTCGGACGCTTCCCCAAACCCTTGATTGCCTTCGCGAACGCGCAAGCCGACGCGCTCAATGAAATGCCGAGCCTGTTTCTGTCTGTGTCGCTCGCCGCAAGTGGTCATGATGCAGATGACTGGCGTGGGATTGAGAAGGTCGCCGTCGACTTGAGCGACGCCACAGGGTGGACACCTGGCCGGACCGAACACGTTGCCGGCGCATACCAGCCATCAAAATACGATTTGCTGACCAAGTTCATTATGAAGCGGATCATCGCTGAAAAAGATCCGGGATCGGACCTCAACGCCGACCGGGAATATACGGATTGGGAGGCTTTGGGTCAGACCATCGACGATTGGACACCGGGCTGACATCTTGCGCTGATCCCGCCGCAGGCCTATGCGAGAGCGCATGTTCACTGTTGCCGCCCTTTACCACTTCACCTCGTTTGAAGACCCCGCCGCGCTGAAGGGGCCTTTGGCCGAGACCTGTTGTTCGAATGGCGTCACCGGGACATTGCTTTTGGCAAGGGAAGGGATCAACGGGACCATCGCAGGCAGCCGTGCAGGCATTGATGCCGCGCTTGCCCATATCCGCGCCCTGCCCGGCTGTGCTGATCTGGAGTGGAAAGAGAGCACCGCGACTGTCCCACCGTTCAACCGCATGAAGGTGCGGCTGAAGCGTGAGATCGTCACGATGGGCCAGCCCGACGTGGACCCACGGGCCGCTGTGGGCCGCTATGTCGACCCGGCTGATTGGAACGCACTGATTACCGCACCCGATGTCGCTGTCATCGACACGCGCAATGATTACGAAGTTGCGATCGGCACCTTTGACGGTGCCATCGACCCGCAAACCAAGAGCTTCGGGGAGTTTCCCACATGGTGGGAGGCCAACAAGGATCGCTTTCACAACAAGCGC
This sequence comes from Pseudomonadota bacterium, assembly GCA_038530475.1. GTDB lineage: Bacteria > Pseudomonadota > Alphaproteobacteria > Rhodobacterales > Rhodobacteraceae > Octadecabacter. The sequence goes on along the minus strand of JBCBCS010000090.1, from coordinate 6,395 downwards.
ATCGCGATGTTCTGCACCGGTGGCATTCGGTGTGAGAAATCGACCAATTTCCTTATTGGTCAGGGTGTTGAGGAGGTCTATCACCTCAAGGGCGGGATCTTGAAATACCTTGAAGAGGTGCCGCAGGACCAAAGCACGTGGGATGGTGAGTGTTTTGTCTTTGATGCCCGCGTGAGTGTCGGTCATGGGCTCAAAGAAGGGCCGCATCTGCTGTGCTACGCCTGCCGCCGTCCAATCCTGCCTGAAGACCGGGCGCGACCGGACTATGAAGAAGGCGTCTCCTGCCATCACTGCGCTGATGAGACGTCGGAGCGCGACAAAGACCGGTTCCGAGAGCGTCAAAAACAGATCGCTTTGTCAAAGGCGCGCGGTGAGGTCCATGTGGGCCCAAAAACCTGATCGGACCTGACCTGTATTAAAGACCGACCGGGCGACGCCGCTCGATCGTGGCCGGGTGTGCTATACTGCGAGTCGCGCCAGACGTTGGCGCGCATTAAGGGAGCGACATCATGGCGAAATTTTTGCTTGTTTATCACGGCGGCGGCATGCCCGAGACCGAAGAGGCTCAGGCGGCGGCGATGAAAGCGTGGGAAGATTGGTATACGGGAATGGGATCGGACGTGGTGGTCGATTACGGCGCTCCGGTCATGCAATCCCATACCGTCAGTTCCGGGGGACACACCGAGAATGGCGGCGCCAATCCGGTGTCCGGCTACAGCATTCTGAACGCCGACAGTTATGAGGCCGCCTGCGGTCATGCCGCCAAGAACCCGATGGTTCTGGATGGCAGTGGCTCGGTGGAAGTCGCACAGATGATGGAGATGTAGTCTGGCCATTTCCCCGGCGATGGGGTGAATTGCGCGCAAAGGAGACGCGCGATGATCACGCCTGACCTGCTGACTGAGATTCGGTCAAAGTTTGCCCATGTGGACACCTGTCCGTTTCAGGGCCCGAGGGTGTTCTTTGAGAATGCGGGCGGGGCACTGACGCTGAATTCTGTGGTGGAGACCTCGGCCCGGTTCGCCGCGATCCCGGATAATCAGGGGCGGGACAACCCGGCGGCGCATGCGTTGGTCGATATCATCAAGGACGCCAAGGCGGCGGCGATGGACTGGTTCAATGCGCCGGGCGGGCAGGTGTTTGTGGGCGAAAGCGGGACAGAGCTGTTGTTCCGCCTGGTGCGGACAGCGGTGACGGGGACGTCTGGCGGGGTGCTTTTGGGCTCGACCGTTGAGCATCCTGCAACGCGGTCGGCGATGGGACATTGGGCTGAGAAGTTTGGTCGGGACTACCGTTTGGTCGCGCATGATGATGCGCTGGGGCTTGTCACGGCGGAAGCTTATGCCGCAGCGGTGACGCCTGACACAAAGGTGGCAACAATCCTGCATACGTCGCCTGTGACCGGAATGGGGATGGACCTTGCGGCGATTGCAGTTGCGATCCGGGCGGTCGCACCTGAGTGCTTTATCATCGTGGACGGCATCCAACACGCAAGCCACGGTCTGATCGATCTGACCGCAGCGGACGTCGATGGCTACGTGATCTCTGGCTACAAGGTGTTCGGGCGGCATGGCTACGGCGTGGCCTGGGTCAGCGACCGGCTGACGGCGCTGGGGCCCGAGCAATTGGCGGGCGGACCTGAAATGAACTGGGAGATGGGCACGCGGGACACTGGTGCTTATGCGACGTTTCACGATGTGATCGATTACTTCGACTGGCTGGGAGGTGCGGTCAGCGATGCCAACACGCGGCGGGACCGGATCGAGGCGGCCGGGGCTGCGATCAAGGCCCACGAGAAGGCGCTGACAGATGCAATGTTGCAGGGTGCGGGCAACCTCAAGGGGTTGGCTGATTATGACAAATTAACCGTTGTGGGTGGCGTTGAGAATGCAGCGCGGGAGGGCCTTGTCTGCTTCTATGTCGATGGGCGTCCGGCGGCCGAAATCGTAGCCGCACTGAACGCCGAAGGTGTTCGGACCCATGTGCGAAAGGCGGACCATTACAGCGGCAACATCCTGACCCCGCTGGGTCAGGACGCTGCGGTGCGGGTGTCGCTATGCCACTACAACTCAGAAGCCGAGGTTGCCCGGCTTCTGAGTGTCATGGCGGATATCATGGCCGATTAGGCGGCCTTAGATGTGGTCCCGTCGAGGGGCGGGTAGTCAATATAGCCTTCTTCGCCCCCGCCATAGAACGTGTCCTGATCGGCCTCGGCCCACTCAGCGCCAACGCGGATGCGCTCCGGCAGATCGGGGTTTGAGATGAACGGACGCCCGAAGGTGATGGCATCGGCGTAACCGTTGCCGATGGCCGCTTCGGCCTTTGTCTGATCGTAAGCCCCATTGGCAATGTAGAGGCCGTTGGTGAACTCTTTTCTGAGCTGCTGTGTGAGGGAGCCGTCCGCTTTGCCGCCCGGGAAGTTCTCAACCACGTGCAGGAAGGCAAGCTGTTCGTCATTCAAAGCACGGTAGATCGTGGCGAAATGGGCTTCGGGATCGCTGTCTGACATGTCGTTGGCCTGACCAAGCGGGGACAGGCGGACGCCAATGCGGCCCCGTTCCCAATGGGCGGCGACGGTGCCGATGACCTCGCGCAGAAGGCGCATGCGGTTTTCGATGGAGCCGCCGTATTCGTCGGTGCGGTCGTTGACACCGTCCTGCAGGAACTGGTCGATAAGATAGCCATTGGCGGCGTGCACTTCGACGGCGTCAAATCCTGCTTCCTTCGACAGACGGGCCGCGCGGTCGTATTGACCGATGAGGTCACGGATGCCGTCCGGCGTCAGGGCGTCCGGCTTTGACGTGTCTTCGAACCCATTGGCGGTGAAGGTCTGCGCGTCAGCCGCGCGGTCTGTAGAAGAGACCGGCGAGGCCCCATCGGGCAGCAGGGACGTGTGGCTGATCCGGCCCACATGCCAAAGCTGGATGCACGTCCGTCCACCAGCCGCATGGACCGCATCGTTAATCTCGCGCCACGCCGAAACTTGCGCGTCATTATGAATGCCTGGCGTGTCGAGGTAGCCCTTGCCCATCGGGTCGATCTGGGTGGCTTCGGTCCAGATCATGCCGGCGCTTGCACGCTGTGCGTAGTAGGTCTGGGCCATGTCCTTGGGCGTGCCGTCAGACTGGGCACGATTGCGGGTCAGCGGGGCCATGAGCACACGATTGGGCAGCTCAATCGGGCCCATCCGCAGGGGTTTGAGAAGCGGGGAGGTCATGTTCGTCTCCGGTCAGGTTTTTTCGTTGAAACCGTCGGTGACGTCTTGCGCGTCATCGGCATGGTTCACGTCGCCATCACCGGACCAGTCACCTTCGAGGCGATTGGCGTCCTTTTGCTCAGGCGTCAGTTCACGGGCCAGATCGGCGACGGGCGGATCGTCGCGGTCCACCTCTTCGGTGCGGATATGGTCGCGATCACCGGGGCGGACGATGGTCAAGCCTTCGGTGTCGGCGGTGCTTTCGGGTTGGGTGCTGTCGGTTGTCTTGTCAGTCATTGCGGTTCTCCTTTGGCGGAAGAACGCGTGGGGACCGGATTGGTTCAGACAAATCCGGCTAAAGACGAAGGTCGGATGGATCGTATCGGTGGCGCCCGTCTTTGGATGGCAGGGCGCGTTTCTTGGCCCAGACGCGGCGCACATCGTCCATGCCAAGGTCAGGGTTATCGGCCAGAAAGTCACGGGTGTATTGGTTGAACTGATTGTGGTGCGCGATTTTGGATTGGTGGTCCGGTGCGGCCTCCCTCGCCTTCATGGCGTGGTATTCAGTGACCGCATCGGCGAGTGTTTTGCCCGGATTGGCCTTCATCCATGCCATGAATTCGATGTTGAACTTAAATTTGGGGTCGGCGTGGCTCTGAAAGAAGCGCCGGACGTTTTGGCTGTTTTTGTAGCTGTCGGTCAGCACCGTGTCGGGCGTCAGTTGGGCCTTGTGCCAGTCAAACTTTGAGGATGTTTTTTCGGCAACCTCATCGGGGGCGGTTCCGTGATCGAGGAAATACGCAATGCGATCAAGGATATCGAATTTGCCACCTGTTGTCTTGAGGCCCAGCGCCTTGGCGTGGGCCACAAGTTCAGATTTCAGCCAATACCATTGCCGCAGATCATCGGCACGTTTGATCGTGGCGATGTCCGGGCGTTGCGTCTGGCGCGGGGCCATCAGAAGTCGAGGTTCTCGACGCTCAGCGCGTTTTGCTGGATGAATTCGCGGCGGGGTTCCACCACGTCGCCCATCAGCTTGGTAAAGAGGTCATCGGCCTCGGCCACGTCGTCGATCTTGACCTGCAACAAGGTGCGGGCGTCGGGGTCGAGCGTGGTTTCCCAGAGCTGGTCCGGGTTCATTTCGCCCAGACCTTTATAGCGCTGGAGAGACAGGCCGCGTTCGCCTTCTTCGAGGATCGTTTCAAGCAGGCCGAGGGGGCCGTAGATGTCCTGCACCCGGTCCTTGCGGACCAAAGTGGCGGGGGTGCCGTACACCTCTTGCAGGGCCTTGGTGAAGGAGCCTGTTTTGCGCGCCTCACCGGACCGCAACATCGGGCCATCGAGCGTGCGGACCTCTTCGACGCCACGCAGGATGCGGGCCAGACGGACGCCTTTGTCTTGGGTGATCCGGCCTTGCCAGCCACGCTCCCATTCCAGCGCGATGAGGTCGAGCCGTTTTGCCACCGCATCGGCCACGCCTTGCAGGTCGCGGTCCACGGCACCGTCGACAAACGCGCCCGCGATGGCCGCCTGTTCAAGGATGTGGCGCGGGTAGTGCGTCGGGAAGGCATCCAGCAGACGCTTTAGACGGGCCGCGTCATCGACCACGGCGCGCAGGTCTTGGCCGGTGCGTTCTTCGCCGTTGCCGAGGCGCAGAACAGCGCCGTCAACGCCTTGTTCTGTCAGGTAATTCTCAAGGCTGAGCTGGTCCTTGAGGTAAACCTCAGACTTGCCGCGGCTAACTTTGTAAAGCGGCGGTTGCGCGATGTAGAGGTAGCCGCCCTCGATCAGTTCCGGCATCTGGCGGAAGAAGAAGGTCAGCAGCAGCGTACGAATATGCGCGCCGTCCACGTCCGCGTCGGTCATGATGACGATCTTGTGGTAGCGCAGCTTTTCGATGTTGAATTCGTCGCGGCCAATGCCAGTGCCCAGCGCCATGACGAGGTTGCCGATTTCTTGGCTGGAGAGCATCCGGTCAAACCGCGCCCGTTCCACGTTGAGGATTTTGCCCCGCAGCGGCAGAACTGCCTGCGTGCGGCGATCCCGGCCCGTCTGGGCGGAGCCGCCAGCGCTGTCCCCCTCAACGAGGAAGACTTCGGTCTTGCTGGGATCCTTCTCAGAGCAGTCCTTGAGCTTACCGGCCAGAAAGTTCACATCCATCGCTGTCTTGCGGCGGGTCAGTTCGCGGGCCTTTCGCGCGGCTTCGCGGGCCTGGGCCGCTTCGATGATCTTGCTGACGATCATGCGGGCTTCGTTGGGGTTCTCTTCGAACCATTCGGCCAGCTTTTCGTTCATCAGGCTTTCGACGGCAGGACGCACTTCGGACGAGACGAGCTTGTCCTTGGTCTGGCTGCTGAACTTCGGGTCCGGCACCTTCACAGAGAGCACACAGGTCAGCCCTTCCCGTGCGTCGTCTCCGGTGAAGCTCACCTTCTCTTTCTTGGCGATGCCGCTGGACTGGGCGTAGTTGTTGATCGTCCGGGTCAAAGCCCCCCGGAAGCCCGCCATATGCGTGCCGCCGTCCCGCTGGGGAATGTTGTTGGTGAAGGGCAACACCATCTCGTTGTAGCTGTCGTTCCACCACATCGCGACTTCGACGCCGATATCGTCCTTTTCGCCCTGCACGTAGATCGGTTCAGGCATCATCGGGGTTTTGGAGCGGTCGATGTATTTGACGAATTCCTTCACGCCGCCTTCGTAATAAAGCTCTGTACGGAGCTTTTCTGCGGGACGCTCATCCTCAAGGATGATGCGCACGCCGGAATTGAGGAAAGCCAGTTCGCGCAGACGCTTTTCCAGCGTGTCAAAAGAGTATTCCCGGTTGGAGAACGTGTCAGTCGAGGCGAGGAACCGGACCTCGGTGCCCGTCTGGTCGGTGTCGCCCACCACTTCGAGGTGCCTCGTGGTAAAGCCGCCCTCAAACCGTGCCGTGTGCTCTTTCCCGTCGCGCCAGATCCGCAGCTCCAGCCAGTCAGACAGTGCGTTCACGACCGACACGCCCACGCCGTGCAGACCGCCAGAGACTTTGTAGGAATTGCTGTCGAATTTCCCGCCCGCGTGCAGCTGGGTCATGATGACCTCTGCCGCAGACACGCCTTCTTCTTCGTGGATGCCCACCGGAATGCCGCGCCCGTTATCCGCCACAGAAACCGATCCGTCGGCGTGAATTTTGACCGTCACGGCGTCGGCATGACCGGCC
>JBCBCS010000089.1:0-13724 GCA_038530475.1 Pseudomonadota bacterium | reverse complement strand
GGGCGCCTTAACCTCACCGACCGTATCTAAAGGTCAAAACGGCGCCTTCGCCCGGAACCGCACGCCTTCGCCGCCATCGGGATGGCGCAAGCGCAGCTCCTCTGAGTGCAACATCAGGCGCGGATGCTCCAGCGCCGCACCCGTCGCATAAAACGGATCGCCCAGGATCGGATGACCAAGGGCAAGCATATGCACCCGCAATTGGTGGCTGCGCCCGGTCTTGGGGAAGATCCGCACCCGGCTTTCTGCATCACTGGACTTAAGCACGCGATATTCGGTCACCGCCTGTTTGCCCATCTCATGACACACCTTTTGCAGCGGCCGGTTCGGCCAATCCACGATCAGCGGCAGATCGACCACGCCGGTCTTCGGCTCCAACCGTCCGGCCACCCGCGCGACATAGGTCTTCTTGGTCTGCCGCTTTTCGAATTGCAGCCCCAGATGGCGCTGCGCATGGGGTGTGAGGGCAAAGACCATCACCCCTGACGTATCGCGATCCAACCGATGCACCAGCAGCGCTTGTGGGAACACATCCTGCACGCGGGTCAGCAGGCAATCGGCCAGATGCTCCCCCTTCCCCGGCACGCTGAGCAACCCCGTAGGCTTGTTCACGATCAGGATTTCATGGTCGTCATGGAGGATCTCAAGCGGATCGCTGGGCGGAGTATAATCAGACATGGCGGCCTTCTACTTGGCCCGCATGCCCCGCACCAGTGTCACCGAATAGATGATCAGCGCCGCCCAGATCAGCGGGAACGCAATCATCCGGGCGCGATCGACCTCTTCCCCGAAGACGAACACCGCCTGCAGCAGGATCATCGTCGGCGCGATATATTGCAGGATCGCGATGGTGCTCAGGCGGGTGAGCTTCGCGCCATTGGCATAAAGCATCAGCGGCACCGCCGTCACGACGCCACACCCTACCAGCAACGCCGTCGTCGACACATCGTCGCCAAAGGCAATCGTGCCCTGCGCCCCGACCCATCCCAGATAGGCCAGTGCAGGCACCGACAGGATCAGCACCTCCAACAGGAAGCCCTGGTTTGGGCCAACCGGCAGGGACTTCTTGAAATACGCATAGAAACCCCAGGTCGTCATCAGCCCGATGGGAATCCATGGCGGGCGTGAGGCGTCGACAAACAGGATCACCACCGCGAGGCCTGCCAGAACCACAGCCGCCATCTGCGCGCGGTTCAAACGTTCCCCCAACAGCACCGCGCCCAAGAACATGGAAAAGAGCGGATTGACATAATACCCGAGCGCCCCGTCGATCGTCCGGTCCGTGGCAATGGCGTAAACATAGATGCCCCAATTGACCGAAATCAGCGCCGCCGTGACACAAGCCATCGCAAAGGTGCGCGGATCGCGCAGCGCCGGCAGGATGTCCCCCGTCCGTCGCAGGACGAGCAACACAATACCGGCCACAGGCACCGACCAGATGACCCGGTGGCTGATGACCTCAAGCACCGGAACATGTTCAAGCGCCTTGAGGTAGATCGGCAGGAACCCCCACAGCACATAGGCTGAGATGGCAAAGGCAAGGCCCTGCGGCGTGTCCCCTTGGACGGGTGTTGCTGTGGCGTTGGTCATGAGTTCACTAGCGCATGATCTCAGGGCAGGGAAAACCCGTTTGCTGATCATTTGTTGTGATGCGTGGTATCACACGGCGCTTGAACCCAGATAGCCCGCGACAATCGCAATGAAGGCCCCAACATGCACGACCATGATGGCGCGGTCTTTCCACATCACGCCCACGATGAACCAACCGATGATCCCAAAAACGAAGGCGAGGACGTTCCAAGGCACAATGTTCAACCCGGTCAGGCCGTAACCAACCAGCTGGACCACCGTTGCGATCCATTTCACCACGTCAACTTTGGCCATCGTATCAGACCTTCACGCGTTCCGACTTGGGATCATACATCGGCTTCAACGACGCCTCTGCCGCGACCTTGGTGCCCATCACATCGATCTCATAGCTGGACGCCAGAACCTCCGCCGCGCTTTCACCCTTACACGGCACGTAGCCTAGCCCCATCGCACTGCCCAGCGCATGGCCATAGGCGCCCGACGACAGGTAGCCCACGATCTCACCGTCCCGCAGAACGGGCTCATTGTGATAAAGCAGCGGCTCTGGATCGGTCAATTTGAACTGAAGCAACCGGTTCTCAAGCCCGTTCTCTTGCTTGCGCAGGATCCCCTCGCGGCCCATGTAACGCGCCTTGTCCTTCTTGACGGCAAAGCCAAGCCCCGCCTCCATCACGTGGTCCTCGCTGGTGATGTCATGGCCAAAGTGACGGAACCCCTTTTCGATCCGGCAAGTGTCCATCATGTGCATCCCGCAGAGCGTCAGACTGTGGTCCTGACCCGCCTCAAACAAGGTCTCAAACACATGACCCGCCTGATCGGCTGAGACGTAAATCTCCCACCCCAGCTCCCCCACATAGGTCACGCGGTGCGCACGGGCGACGCCCATGCCGATCTCAATCTCCTGCGCGGTGCCAAAGGGGTTCACCGCATTGGTGAAATCGTTGGGCGACACGGTCTGCAGCAAATCACGAGACTTCGGCCCCATGATCGCGAGCACACCTTCGCCCGCCGTCACGTCCGTGATGACCACGTTGAAATCGCCCTTATGACGTTCCATCCACGTCTGATCGGCCAGACGCGTGGCGGCAGGGGTCACGACCAGATAGGCCGTCTCGGACAGGCGGGTGACGGTCACATCCGCCTCAATCCCCGCCGCGTCATTGAGGAACTGGGTATAGACAATCTTGCCCACGGGGACCGAGTAATCACCCCCGCCCACGAAATTCATGAACGCCTCGGCATCGCGCCCTTCGACACGGATCTTCCCGAACGACGACATGTCGTACATGCCAACGCCAGACCGCACTGCAAGGTGCTCGTCGCGGACGTTGTCAAAGAAGTTCTGCCGCTTCCACGAATACTCATATTCCGGAGCCTGACCGTTGCGGGCGAACCAATTGGCACGCTCCCAGCCTGAAAGCTCCCCCATCACGGCCCCGTGCTGGAGCAGGTGAGTGTGGAACGGCGTGCGCCGAATGCCCCGTGCCGTAGCCTTCTGCCGATACGGGTAGTGATCCGCATAAAGCAGGCCCAGCGTCTCTTTGGAGCGCTCCATCAGGAAATGTTTGTTGCCCATGAAAGGCTGCATCCGGCTGATATCCACATCACCCAGATCAAACGGCTTTTCACCGCTGTCCATCCACTGCGCGAGAGCCATGCCCGCCCCACCGGCGGACTGGATGCCGATGGAGTTAAAGCCCGCCGCGACCCAGACATTGTCCATCTCAGGGCACAGGCCAAGGTGGTAGGCGTCATCGGGCGTAAAGCTTTCGGGGCCATTAAAGAATGTGTGGATGCCCGCCTCCGCCAGCATCGGCATCCGCTCCACCGCAGCCTCAAGGATCGGCTCAAAATGGTCGAAATCTTCCGGTAGCTGGTCAAACTCAAAGCTCTCCGGGATCGGCCCCCAAGGTTTGGCGTTGGGCTCAAACGCGCCGAGCAGCATCTTGCCCGCGTCTTCTTTGTAATAGGCGCATTCATCGGGCACCCGCAGCACCGGCAGTTGGGTCAGGCCCTCAATCGCTTCAGTGACGATATAGAAATGTTCGCATGCCTGAAGCGGGACATTGGTGCCCAGCATCTGGCCAACCTCACGCCCCCACATGCCCGCGCAATTCACGACGTGGTCGCAGGTGATCGTGCCCTCGCCGTCCGCGTCCTGCCAGTGTACACCGGTAATGCGGCGACCGTCGCGCACAACGCCTGTGGCCTTGACGCGCTCTTTAACGACAGCACCCCGCTGCCGTGCCCCCTTGGCCAAAGCCAAAGCAATGTTGGCCGGGTCGCCCTGCCCGTCGAGCGGCAGGTAAACGCCGCCGACCACATCGCCCACATTCAGATGTTCGTACTTGGCCTTGACCTCGTCCGGGCTGATCTCTTCGACTTCGACGCCAAAGGCACGGGCCATCGCGGCCTGGCGGTAAATCTCTTCCTTCCGGTCTTCGGTCAACGCAACGGTGATCGATCCGCAGCGCTTGAAGCCGGTGGCCACGCCGGTTTCCTCCTCAAGCGTGCCGTAAAGTTCTTGGGAATATTTGGCGAGCTTCGTCATATTCTGCGTCGCCCGCAGCTGGGCGATCAGCCCCGCAGCATGCCACGTCGTGCCGGATGTCAGCTGCTTGCGCTCCAGCAGCACCACATCTGTCCAGCCCTGTTTGGTGAGGTGATAGGCCACAGAACAACCGATCACACCGCCCCCGATAATCACCACGCGGGCCTGTTTTGGCAGGGTCATAGCGCACCTCCAGTGCTGAAAAGATAGATCGTCAGGATAACCGCGTAGGTCACATCGAACGCAGCGCAGCCGGCAAGGTAGAACCCATGAAATGGAATGCCAAAGCCGTTATGCTTGACATAATCAAGAACGCCATGGGCAAAGACCGCGATGATGATAAGCCATGGCGAAAGCCAAAGACCGACCAGCGCCAGGACGGACAGGCCAAGCGCGATCGCAAGTTCAAGCTTCAGGAAATGCCCCTTGAGGGCCGCTTCGGTGGGATAGGTCACCGTCATGGCCACCAACAGCACCGTTGCGAATTCCCACACATAGGCAGGCCCCAACAACCAATGCCCAACCAAAGCGATCACGACGTAGATCGCCAAGGCGGACCCGACAAGCCGGGGCGGCAAAGTGGGGGCCGTTCCCATCAGGCAACCCCACCTTTGAAATGGGCGCTCAGGGCGGCGATGTGATCGGGTCCAACCTCACAGCAGCCGCCGATCAACGTGGCACCCTTGGCCGCCCAATCTTGTGCAAACCCAAGGTATGTTGCAGGATCAAGGTCGGTGCGTGAGGACAGCAGATCGACGGTCGCATCATTGTTGTCGAACCCATCCGCAATGCCGGTGAACCCGTTGGCGTAGCCACCCAGCGGCACACCTGCGCCCGCAAGCTCCGGCAGAGCCAGAGACACGGCTTCTGGGATTGAACAATTGACCAGGAGCGCCGCCGGCTTGAACTCAGCCACCAGTGGCAGGATGTCCGCTACAGGTTCGACTGACCGCAGTTTGGTCCCATCGGCATCGCTGACCGACACTGCCAGCCACACAGGCTTTGACACATCCGCGCAGCCCATCAGACCGCCCCGCGCTTCGTCGACCGATCCCATCGTCTCAAGGATGATGCCGTCGACATGGGGCTCCTGATAGGACGCCATCTCCGCGAACATCTCAGCCGCCCGTTCGGCAGGTGGCGCGAGGTGCGGCTGATAAGAATATCCCAACGGACCAAGCGACCCCATCACAAGACCGGAGCCGTGGGCGTCCCGCGCCTCCACGGCCAATTGGCAGGCCAAGGTCTGAAGCTCTTTCATCCGCCCACCAAGCCCGAAATGCTCAAGCCGGTCAGGGCGCACGGAATAGGAATTGACGGTCGCGATCTCGGCTCCGGCAGCAAAGAAATCGCCATGCGCGGCCCGGACAGAATCTGGGTCATCCAGCAGCGCCTTGAGGCTCCACATTGCAGTGGCGGTTCCGGCCCGCTTGACCAGTTCCTGCCCCAAGCCGCCGTCCAATACGGTTACGTCTTTCATCATCCTATCCTTTCGCGGTGGAAGGCCCTTTGAAGGGCCTTACCACGCGATTTCGAAATCGCGTGTCACGCGCGGATACGGTCGTTCGCAGGATCCCACAAGGGCGCATCGGGCTGCACAACCGCCTTCCGGCGGGTGCCGTTCACATCGATCTCAAGCTCGGTGCCCGGATCAAGGTAATCGGTCTGCAACATGCCCAGCGCGATGCACTTGTTGGTCCGGTATCCCATCGCACAGGACGTGACCGCACCGATAATGTCACCGTTCGACCAGACCGGCGCCATGTAAGGCGCGTCCTGATCGCCGGGCTCCATCACCATTGTGGCAAACCCCTGTTTGCGGCCCTGCTGCTGTTCATTCAGGAGCGCGACCTTGCCGGGGAAATCGACGTCTTTATCGAGCTTCACAAACCGGTCGAGCCCACCCTCAAGCAGCGAATAATCCGTCGATAGATCGCCCTTCCAAGCACGATACCCTTTCTCAATCCGCATGGAATTGAGCGCATACATCCCAAAGGGCGTCACCCCGGCGGCCAAAAGCGCGTCCCAGATCGCGGGCATCGCGTCGGGGGCTGCGTGGATTTCCCAGCCAAGCTCACCGGCAAAGGACACCCGCAAAAGCGCGGCCTCTTGACCGGCGACTTTGCCCTCCATCGACACGCTCAGCCACGGTGCCGACAGGTCGTGCCCTTCGGTGATCGGGGCCAACATGTCGCGGGCTTTCGGACCCGTGACCAGCAAGGTTTCTACTTCGGTCGTGTGGTCGGTGACACTGATGCCTTCGGGCGCCTGACGCCAGAAAATCTCAAAATCATGCCACTGGGCCGTTGCGGCGGTGATCAGGCCAACCTCTTCGTCGGAATGCACCATCACCGACGTCTCTGTCAGGATCTTGCCGCGGCTGTCGGGGAAATACGCAAGGCTCACCCGGCCCGGCTTGGGCAGACGCGATGCGGTCAGGCTGTCGACAAAATCCTTTGCCCCCGGCCCTTCGATCTTGATGCGGCTGAACCCGGTGATCGGCAGCATGCCACACTCGGTCGCTACTGCGTTGACCTCTCGCTTGATCGCGTCTTCCCACGGGCCATTGCGGTCCCAAGTCTGGGTGCTTTCCTCGGACGTGTCCTCACCCGGCTTGGCATACCAATTGGCGCGCTCCCAACCGTTATAGGCCCCGAACTGCGCCCCGGCCTCGGCCAGCCGCCCATGCAGGGTCGAATGTTTCTTGTCGCGCCCGGCCGGCCATTCGTGATGCGGGAAATGCATCGCGTATTCGTGGCCATAGGTCTCAAGCGCCTTGGCGTGGCAGTAATCGTGATCGGCGTAGTCGGTGTAGCGGCGCGGATCGACAGACCACATGTCCATCTCCGTCTCGCCATGCATGATCCATTCCGACAACACTTTGCCGGCGCCGCCGCCTTGCGCGATGCCGAAGGTAAACGAATGCGCCTCAAACGCGTTCTTCACGCCAGGCATTGGGCCGATCATCGGCAGGCCATCGGGTGCATAGGGAATCGGGCCGTTGATGTTGCGCTCAACTCCGCCTTCACCGAGCAGCGGCACCCGTGCCATCGCATCCTCGATGTAGAATTCCAGACGCTCCAGATCATCGGGATACAGTTGGAAGCTGAAGTCCTCAGGCATCGGATCTTCGGGCGTGACCCAATGCGCCTTGCAATTCCTCTCATACGGCCCAAGGTTCAGGCCGTATTTGTCCTGCCGCAGATAATAGCTGATGTCGGGGTCGCGGATCATGGGCATCTTGTGGCCCTTTTCCTTGGTCCAGGCCTCAAGCTCGGGCAGTTGGCCGGTCAGGAAATACTGGTGGGACATGGTGACCATCGGCACGGTGCGCCCGCCAAACGGCTTGAACATCTCGCCCACACGTTGGGCATAATAGCCCGCACAATTGACGACATATTCACAGCGAATGTCGCCCTTGTCGGTCTTGATGATCCATTCATCGCCATCCCGATCCACACCCACACATGGCGTAAACCGCAGGATCGTCGCACCCGCATCTCGCGCGCCTTTGGCCAGCGCTTGCGTCAGCTGCGCGGGGTCAATATCGCCATCAAGGCTGTCCCACATACCCCCTTCGAGGTCGTGGATCTCCATGAACGGGTTGTAGTCCTGCAGCTCTTTCGGGGTGAGGATTTCGAGGTCCAAGCCCTGCGCCTTCGCCTGCCCCTTGGCGCGCTTAAACTCTTCCATCCGCTGCTTGGAATGGGCCAGACGGACCGATCCGGTGACGTGGTAATTCATCGGGTAATCCACGTCATCGGCCAGCCCGCGATAAAGCTCAAGCCCGAAGCGCTGCATGTTCATCACCGCCCAGTTGGGCGCGAAGTTGGGGCAGTTGCCCGCCGCATGCCATGTCGACCCAGCCGTCAGCTCGTTCTTTTCAAGAAGCACACAATCGGTCCAGCCCGCGCGGGCCAGATGGAACAAAGCGGAGGTGCCGACGACACCGCCCCCGATAATGACCACACGGGCCGTTGTTGGAAAATCTGCCATTGCTCTCTCTCCCGGATGTGTCTGCGTCAGCTGCGAGCAGATGTTTGACTGAAGCCCAGCAAGGCCCCGTAAATGATGAAGCACCCCGCCATGATGCGGCGGAACCATGTGTTGAAGACGGCCCCCAATGCCGCGCGGCCAAGACCCGCGCCCAGCGCAGTGTATGTGCAATAGCTCAGCGTGGTCAGCGTAAGCGCTGTCGGCACGATGACCCACATTTGCTGGCCGATAGGCACGTCGGGCTGCACAAACTGACTGAACGCGGCAAGGTAGCCTGCCACGCTTTTGGGGTTGATCGTGGCGATCGCCAAGGCCCGCCAATAGATCGACCGCGCCGGTCGCACGGCGGCGGGTGGCGGCGTTCTGGCCATGATCCAGCCGCGAATGCCCAAGAAGATCAGAAAGCCCGCGCCGATCCATTTCGCGATCTGAAACGCTATCTCGGACGCCGTTAGAAGCGCTGTGACACCAAGCGCCGACAAGGCGAGGAACAGGCTTGCCTGCGTGAGGATCGCCGCGACCCCTGGCAGACTGCGAACAAAGCCCAACGCCATCCCGTTTGAAATGCAATTGACCGCATTGGGCCCTGGCGTCGTCACAAAGACCAACCAGAATACTGCGAAGATTGTCCAAGCCTCAAACGTCATCAGTACACCGGAGGCGCAATGACCCAGATCGCCACGCAAGGCGCGGCGTAAGGGTTCATCCAGCGGAACGGCTCACCACGAATACGGAAACTGTCCCCTTGCTTGAGCGAGAACGTCTTCCCGTCGATCCAGAGATCGAGGCGACCCGACACGATGTACCCCACCTCTTGCGTGGGCCGTGTCACAGGTTCGGCAATCTCACCACCCGGCTCAAAAGTGGAATGCACCATCTCGAAATCGTCGGTCAGATCAGGTGATAGCAGTTCTTCCACCAGACCGGCGGCACGGCTGCCGATTGGGCGCCGGGCGTCGCTGCGGACGATGATACCTTGTTCATCTTCTGGAGCGGCAGAGCGAAACAGACTCGACATCGACACATCGAGCGCCCGCGCCATCTGGCGCAAATCACTGATCGAAGGCTCTGACATGTCTCGTTCAACCTGGCTGAGCCAACCGACAGACCGGCCCAGCGCCTCCCCCAGGTCCGCCAACGTCAGCCCACGCGACTTGCGCAGCGCGCGAAGATCAGCCCCAAGCGTCCGGCTTTCTGCGGGCATATCGTGAATCATCTGAAGGCCTCTGATCGTTCTCAGAAACCGTGGCATGGCTTTCGTGAAAAAACAAAGGATTTTTTCACGAGCATGGTGCGACACCTCCTATCGCGCAAACACATCCCGCAATATCGACGTGAGCGCATCGGCATCCGTCTGGGTGAAGGCGTCAGGTTTGTCACTATCGAGGTCAAACACAGCGATCACAGCCCCCGTCGCATCGAAGACCGGTAAAACAAGCTCAGATCGAGTTGAGGACGCGCAGGCGATATGGCCCGGAAACGCCTCCACATCCGGCACAAGCTGAACCTCGCGCGTCCGTGCCGCAGCCCCGCACACGCCACGAGCAAACGGGATCTGCAAACAACCATGTCCGCCTTGATATGGCCCGATCTTGAGCATTTCGGGACCGGTCACGCGGTAAAACCCGGTCCAGTCAAACCGATCATCCGAATGATGAACCTCACACACGACCGTTGCCATCAGAGCCACTTCATCCGTCTCGCCTTCGGTCAGGCTCGCAATTGTTTTGGCTAGGTGATCATAGTCGGGCATCTTGAGTCTCCTGTCGGCCCGTCATGGATCAAAACGGGCCTCACCCGCAAGATCACAACGCCAGGGTGTGTCAGGCGGCAGAGCATCACAAAGTTGCCCCAAACTTACCAAATGCATACCCGAATCCAAAGCGATGCTATGCGCTGTAGCTGCATAGGCTCACCTCGGCGTCGCGTGTAACAGCCCCCACCCAGTGCGCGACGTCGAGGACTTTGCGGCTTTCCCCCATCCGTTCAGGTGCTAGGTTCCACGGTCAAAGACCAAAGGACCGATGAAGACCCATGCGCGACTTTCAATCCCCCGGCCGCTCTGCGGTCATTGCCGAAAACGGCATTTGCGCCACCTCCCACCCCCTTGCGGCCAAGGTGGCCGTTCAAATCCTTGAGGCCGGCGGCAACGCCATGGACGCGGCCATCGCCGGCGCTGTGCTCCTCGGCCTGTGCGAGCCGCAATCGACGGGGATCGGCGGCGATGCGTTCTGCCTCTTCAGCCTGCCAGGATCGGACGATGTGCATGCGATGAACGCCTCCGGTCGCGCGCCTGCGGCACTGGACGCGGCAAAACTGCGGGCAGAGGGCCATACGGTCCTGCCCCTCACCTCCCCCCATGCGATTAGTCTGCCGGGGGCGATGGACGGCTTCATCCGGCTGGCCAAGGACCACGGCAAGATTGGGCTCAAGGCGATCCTCGCCCCATCGATCCATTATGCCGAAGCGGGAATCCCCATCGCTCCGCGGGTGGCCTTCGACTACGCGCAATCCCACGGCACGCTGCACGGCGCGGGTCGCAAGCACTACACGATCCAGGACAAGGCCCTCACCGTCGGCCAAATGTTCCGCGCCCCCGGTCAGGCCGAGGTGCTGCGCCGCGTCGCCATGGACGGACGCGAAGGGTTCTACGAAGGCGAGGTCGCCGAAGACATGGTCGCCGCGTTGCAAGCCGCAGGCGGCACCCACACGCTTGAAGATTTTGCGGGCGTTGAGGCCAATTACACCGATCCGATCAGCGGCACCTACAAGGATATCGAACTGGTCGAGCATCCGCCCAACGGCCAGGGCGCAACTGCGATCCTGATCCTCAACATCCTCAAGCATTTCGACATTGCTGCGATGGACCCGATGGGCGCGGAACGGTGTCATATTGAGGCTGAGGCCACAAAGCTCGCCTATGACACCCGCAACCGTTTGCTGGGCGATCCCGACAGCACCACCCGGCTGGCGCATATGTTGTCTGAGGATACGGCGGCCAAGCTCGCCGCGATGATCGACCCAGCCTCCGCCATCCCGCCGTCGCTGCCGGGGGCCGAAGCCGTGCACAAGGACACCGTTTACATCACCGTGGTCGACAGGGATCGGATGTGCGTGAGCATGATCTACTCGATCTTCCACTCCTTTGGCTCGGGCCTCGCCTCCGAAAAGTTCGGCATCCTCTTCCAGAACCGCGCGGCGGGTTTCACGCTCGAAGAAGGCCACCCGAACGAAGCAGGCGGCGGCAAACGCCCGATGCACACGATCATACCCGGCATGGTGAAGCGCGGCGGCAAGGTTGAGATGCCGTTTGGCGTCATGGGCGGGCAGTACCAATCCTGCGGCCATGCCCGGTTCCTGACCAACATGGAAGATTTTGGGATGGACCCCCAAACAGCTTTCGACCGCCCCCGCAGCTTTGCCGAGGGTGATACCCTGACCCTTGAGACGGGATATTCGGAAACCGTAATGCAGGCCCTCGCCGACAAGGGGCACACCGTCGTCCGGGCGGAAACCCCCATCGGCGGGTCGCAAGCCATTCGTTTGCGTGAGGATGGTATGCTCGAAGGGGCGTCCGACCCGCGAAAAGACGGGATCGCATTGGGATACTGATGGACTGGGACCGCCTAGCCCGCCGCTTGGGCCGCACCGGTGGCCTCGCCTGCATGATCGCAGGCGGGCTGCTCTGCGGCGTGGCGGTTAACGACGCGCTGAACGGAGTACCGGATGCCACGCTGCAGGCGGCAATCAATGCAGCGATCTTCTGCTTTGGAGGGATCGTATTTTTGTGGGGGCGCAGTCAGTAGGGCGGGACTTGTCCCGCCGAATCGCTCAATTCAACTGAAAATGCAGCGGATACTGCCCGTCTTCAAACGGCCCAAATAGATCGTCCAGATCGGGGTGCCCCACTGGCTGGCCGGAATAATCCGCGACAAGGTTCTGCTCTGACACGTAGGCCACGTAGTAGGACTGATCGTTCTCGGCCAACAGGTGGTAGAACGGCTGGTCCTTGGCGGGCCGCGCCTCTTCCGGGATTGCCTCGTACCATTCCTCGGTGTTGGCGAATTTTGCATCCACATCAAAGACAACGCCCCGGAAGGGATGCTTCCGGTGTCGGACAATCTGTCCAAGGTGATATTTTGCGCGTGCACTGTGCATGGTTATTCAGCCCTACCTTCGTTACTAGACGGTTCGACCCGCCGGAGTCCATGCGACTTACGTAAAATTGAAGGAAACAAACTGTGCAACTTGCCCTGACAGTGTTGGAAATTGTTGCCCCTGTTTTCCTCCTCGCCGGGGTCGGATTTGTCTGGGTCAAACTGGGGTATGAGTACCGGGTTGAGTTCGTCACCCGCTTCGCAATGACGCTTTCTGTACCTTGCCTGATCTTCGTGGCACTGATGCAGACAGAGATTGAGGCCTCGGCCCTCGCCGCGCTCTCCCTCGCCTCTCTGGCGGCTTACGTTTTGGTCACTCTCGCAATGTGGGTGCTGGTGAAACTGGGCCGCCTCGACAGCCGCACGTACCTTGCGCCGCTGATCTTCGGCAATACCGGCAATTTGGGCCTGCCGCTTGCGCTCTTTGCCTTTGGTGAGATCGGTCTGGGCTATGCAGTTGTCGTCTTCGCCGTCATGGCGATCATTAGCTTCACGTTCGGGGTCTGGCTCGTCGCAGGGGGCGGGTCGCTGACCAAAGTCGTGAAAGAACCGCTGGTGGGCGCAACCCTGCTGGGCGCGCTTTTCCTGTGGCAGGGATGGGAAACGCCCGCCTTCCTGACCAATGCGCTTGACCTGATCGGGCAAATGGCGATCCCGATGATGCTGATCACATTAGGCGTGGCTGTGGCCCGGTTGAAACCTGCGGGTTTTGCAGCGCCTGTTGTTCTGTCGGCGCTCAAGGCCGGGCTTTGCGTGGGCGCGGCGACGGCGGCGGGCCTTTGGTTTGGGCTGGACCGCACCGCGCTGGCCGTTCTTATCGTGCAAGTCGCCACGCCTGTCGCCGTCACCTCCTACCTGCTCGCCGAAAAATATGGGGCGGATGCGGACAGTGTGGCTGGCCTTGTGGTGGCGTCGACCCTGCTTTCTGTGCTCTATTTGCCGCTGATCCTCGCCTTTGTGATCTGAAAACTGGTTCCCAGACTGGCCGCAATCGGCTAAACTGCTTCCAAACAAAAAACAAAATAAGCGAGAGGCAGATGAGCAATTTCTTTCGCGTCGGACTCCTTCTTCTGATCTTGGGCAGCTGTGGCGCGCGGGACGGATCAGCGCCGCGCAACCTTGATAATGCCTGTTCCATTCTGACGGAACGCCCACACTACGTCCGTGCCTTCCGGGCCGCTGAACGCAATTGGGGTGTTGAGACTCATGTCCTGATGGCGATGATCTACCAAGAGAGCAAATTCATCGCCAACAACCGCCCGCCCCACGTGTATGCCCTAGGAGTCATCCCAACCGGGCGGCAATCCTCGGCTCTGGGGTATTCTCAGGCGCTGGACGGCACCTGGGCGGAATACGTGGATGAAGTCGGCAGTCGCGGCGCAGACCGTACCGACATCCGCGACGCGACAGACTTCATGGGTTGGTACATG
>JBCBCS010000088.1:0-13932 GCA_038530475.1 Pseudomonadota bacterium | reverse complement strand
AAGCGGAAAGCCCGATGGAACAGGCCGAAATGTTGCATAAGGCCGCGACGGAGCTTGGCGTCGACAACGCAATCATTTATGGGTTAGCTCAGGCATGTGTGATCTGACAACGAAATGTCTAATTTATAGGGAAATTGTCCGCCTGATGCGGACAATGGGCGGGTTCGTTCAGGATTGAAACCACAAATGTGGCGGCGTCCTTAGGACCCCCAGCTGCGCACCGGACCGCAATCCATATGCACAAAGTTGGACCCGGAATAACGTCCGACACCGCCCGCCGCGCAGGCCGCCGCAGCGCGTGCCATCTGCGCGACCGACCGGCCCTGCATGCGCAAATCAGCAGCTTTGCCCTGAAGATGGAGCGAGTTGCGGGCCACACCGGACGATTGTGACCGCAGCATCGCGTTGGTCTGGGGCGACCGGTATCCCGAGATCAGCGTGTAGGGCTGATTGCTGTCGAGCAGGTTTTGCGTCGCTGAGATGATATCGATCGTGCGGCTGTCGATCTGGTGAACCTGACCGTTCCGCCAATCACGGAAGAAGCGATACACTTCGTTCATCGCTTCGCCGATATACTGGCCTTCGATCCAGTAGATCGTGTCGATGTTTTCCCCTGTTCGGCCAGAATACATCTTGATCCGGCGAATATCGCCAGCACCACGCAGGAAGCCGAATGCGTTGGAGTATGTGGGGGCGGCGGTGAGTGTGGTTGCCGCAAAGGCACCCAGCAAGCCCCGCCGAGAGATGCTCGAACCGTTCTGTCGTTTCATGTCAGCGCTGTCCCGTCGCTTGCCTGTAAGCCCGCATTTTTGCGGACTATTTTTCCCATCCATCCCCAGATGCGCCTTTCATATGGCATAATTCGAATCGCCGACCAACCCCCTTTGCCTCAGACAGCTGATCCAAGGGGGAAATCGGCAAAATTTTGCGCAATTTTTGATGAGGCGATGATTGTGGCATTTCTGCCGAGGTATTCGATGCGGCATGAAATCTTGGTTAAGAAAATCCACGTATGCCGCGTTTGTGAATAGACTAGCGCGCGAAGCTGCTGATTCTGTTCATAAGAGTATTGATCCCGAGGGGGAGTTTATGACCTTTTCGACCATTGTTTTGCGTGCCGTTTTTGTCTTCGGTATGTCCGCGCTTGTCCTGACAGCTCCCACGCCGTCCACGGCTCAGACGACGGCCTTCAAGCTGGCCGTGGCGGAGGCTGCGGCCTTTGATGAAGATGTCGCGGCCTTTTACCGTGAACGCAATTTCGAGGGTCTCTGGACCGGTGCGGATGACGCGGCCACCGACCGGCGCAACGCGCTGCTGTCGGTCTTTGCCCGCGCCGCCGATCATGGCTTGCCCGCCGCGCGCTATGATGCCGACGCTTTGATGGCGCGTCTCATGACGGCTGAGACCGCGGCAGAGAAGGGCGCTCTGGATGTTGAGTTGTCCATGCTCTTTCTGTCCTATGCCCGCGCGATCCAGACCGGCATTCTGACGCCGCGCGCTGTGGTCAACGACATCAAACGCGAAGTGCCGCTGCGGGATCGGCTGACCTATCTGCAAGAGTTTGCGGCGGCCAGCCCACAAGCCTATCTGGCGAGCTTGCCGCCGGCATCGCCTGAATATGCCCGTCTCTTGCGTGAAAAACTCGCGCTTGAAGCGCGGTTGATTGATGGCGGATGGGGACCAACGGTTCCGGGATCAAAGCTTGAACCCGGCGCGACGGGCCCGCGCGTTGTGGCGTTGCGCGACCGGCTTGTGTCGATGGGCTTTCTGGAACGGTCGATGACGCAGACCTACGACGACGCCGTCACCGAAGCCGTCCGCGCCTTCCAAGAGGCACATGGTCTGACAGCGGACGGTGTTGCCGGTGAGAGCACATTGCGCGAAATCAACGTGCCGATGGCCAGCCGCCTTCAGCAGATCATCGTCGCGATGGAGCGGGAACGCTGGACCAATATGGAGCGCGGCGACCGCCATATCTGGGTAAACCTCACCGACTTTTCAGCGGCAATCATGGACCAGGACAGCCCGACCTTTGTCACACGGTCCGTGATCGGGGCGGTGACCGATGATCGGCAGACCCCCGAATTCTCTGACACGATGAGCCATATGGTCATCAACCCGAGCTGGTACGTTCCCCGGTCGATCATCGTGGGCGAATACCTTCCGGCGATGCAGCGCAACCGCAATGCGGTCGGTCATATTCAGGTGATCAACAGCCGCGGTCAGGTGGTCAATCGGGGTGCCATCAACTTCAGTCAGTACACCGCGCGCACCTTTCCGTTTTCGATGCGGCAACCGCCCAGCAACAGCAATGCGCTGGGATTGGTGAAGTTCATGTTCCCCAACCAGTACAATATCTATCTGCACGATACGCCCGCCAAGTCGCTCTTCGGGCGCGAAGTGCGGGCGTTCAGCCATGGCTGCGTCCGGCTCAACGATCCGTTTGAATTTGCCTACGCGTTGTTGGCGGCACAGGAAGACGCCCCAATCGAATATTTCCAATCGATCCTGCGCACTGGATCCGAGCGTCGCGTGAACCTCGAAGAGCCTGTCCCGGTTCACCTCGTCTACCGCACGGCCTTCACCCATACGACCGGTCAGTTGAATTTCCGCCGCGATGTCTACAACCGCGACAGCCGGATCTGGGCGGCACTCGCCAATGAAGGGGTGGCTGTCCGCGCGATTGGCGGCTAAATCTGACCCCTGATCGGGGGAAAGCATGGCGTTCATCATCTCGGATTTGGCGAAAGCCCTCGGGGCGGAGCTTTTGGGCGACGGCAGCCTGCAGGTCTTACGTCTGGCTGAACCCGCGATGGCCGGGGCTGACGATTTGGCCCTCGCCGTTGCGCCGAAATTTGCGGATCAGTTGAAAGACAGCGCTGCTCAGGCGGCGGTGGTTTGGCCCGGCGCGGATATCGACGCTCTGGGCCTTCGTGCCGCAATCATCGCACCGCGCGGGCGGTTGGCAATGGCCGGTCTGACCCGAGAGATGGACCGGGATCTTGGGTTGGGGGGCGTTGCCGGCATCAATGACAGTGCCATCATCGATCCCACGGCGACGATTGGCCCTGATGTCTCAATCGGTCCGTTCGCGGTCATTGGGCCGGAGGTGAAGATTGAGGCAGGGGCGCGCATCGGGCCGCATGTGAGCATCGGCGCCGAAAGTGTGATTGGTGCAGGGACCGATCTGCACGCCGGGGTGCGGATTGGGCCGAGTGTTCAGATCGGCAAGAGATGCGTCCTTCACTTCAACGCCGCAATCGGTGCTGACGGGTTTTCGTTCACGACCGAAGGGCCTTCAGGGGTCGAACGTGCGGTGCGTCAGCGGGGTGAGGCACCGCTTGACCCGCCGGACGATGGCACTTGGCACAAGATTTATTCGCTGGGCGGCGTGGTGATTGACGACGACGTTGAGGTCGGTGCCAACTCGACGGTTGACGCGGGCACGATACGGCCCACCCGTGTGGGACGTGGCAGCAAGATCGATAACCTCGTGCAGGTTGGTCATAACGTCGTCGTGGGAGAGGATTGCCTGCTGTGCGCACAAGCCGCAGTCGCGGGATCAACGGTTCTGGGGGATCGGGTGATCCTGGGAGGGAAATCCGGCGTCGCTGATAATTTGATGGTTGGACGGGACGTGGTCGCTGGGGGCGGGGCCATTGTGCTTTCAAATGTGGCGGACGGCGTTTTTGTGTCCGGCCATCCGGCACAGCCGACCCATGAACACCGCGCCGGGCTAAAGGCGCTGCGACGCCTCGTCAAAGGTGAGCGATAAAGGTTCCAAATTCCGGGCACAGCGACTAAATCAGCGGCAAGACCCGGTTGGAAGGATGGTGTCGCCATGTCCGATGAAAGGACGACCCAACAGAAAGTAATTGAAATCCTTGCGGACCAAGCCCTGCTTGAGCCGTCAGATGTTTCTATGGACAGCACCTTGGAAGACCTCGGCATTGACAGCCTTGCTCTGGTCGAAAGCATCTTTGCCATCGAGGAGGCGTTCGACATTTCTGTGCCGTTCAACGCCAATGACCCGCAGGCCTCGTCCTTCGATATTTCCTCTGTCGCCTCCATCGTCGCTGCTGTTGAAGCGCTGGAGAAAGAACAGTCGTGAAACGCGTCGTCATCACCGGCGCGGGCACGATCAACGCGTTAGGCCATGATGTATCCAGCACACTGGAGGCCATGAAGACCGGGACATGCGGGATCGGGCCGCTCGACATACGGGATGTAGACCGATTGTCGGTCAAGATCGGCGGACAAGTGACGGGCTATGACGAACGGGCCCACTTCAACCGTCAGCAAATCTCTCTCTATGATCGGTTCACGCAGTTCACATTGCTCGCGGCGCGGCAAGCGATCGGGCAGGCGGGGCTGAGCTTTACCGGTGCTCTTGCGGATCGGTCGGGGGTCGTGCTCGGCACGTCGGGCGGTGGCCTCAACACCCAGGATGAGAATTACCGCGCGGTTTACGAAGAGGGTAAGAACCGCGTGCATCCGTTCATCGTGCCGAAGCTGATGAACAACGCCGCAGCGAGCCATGTCAGCATGGAATGGAACCTGCGGGGGCCGTCCTTTACGGTCGCCACCGCCTGTGCCTCGTCAAACCATGCGATGGGACAGGCCTTTGCGATGGTCCGGTCTGGCATGGCGGATGTGATGGTCACCGGCGGATCGGAATCGATGCTCTGCTTTGGCGGCGTGAAAGCCTGGGAAGGGCTGCGGGTGATGTCAAAGGATGCGTGCCGCCCATTCTCGGCCACCCGCAACGGTATGGTGCAGGGCGAAGGTGCGGGCGTCTTTGTCTTTGAAGAATATGAGCACGCAAAAGCGCGTGGAGCGGACATCCTTGCGGAAGTGGCGGGATATGCCATGTCGTCCGACGCATCCGACATTGTCACCCCGTCCAAGCAGGGCGCGGCGCGGGCGATCAAGGGCGCTTTGGTTGATGCAGGCCTCGCGCCCGACGACGTAGGCTACGTGAACGCCCACGGCACCGGCACGGCCGCCAACGACAAGACCGAATGCGCTGCGGTGGCAGATGTGTTCGGTGCTCATGCGGATCGGTTGATGATGTCGTCGACCAAGTCGATGCACGGACATTTGATCGGCGGCACAGGGGCTGTCGAATTGCTCGCCTGCATCATGGCTCTGCGCGACGGGATCATCGCGCCGACCATCGGCTACGAAGAACCGGATCCTGAATGTGCGATGGACGTGGTTCCCAATGTTGCGCGAGAGGCGAAAGTGACAGCCACGTTGTCCAACGCCTTTGCATTTGGTGGACTTAATGCGGTGATCGCGCTCAAATCCGCATAAAGAACACCGCGCATTCCTTTGAATACGCGGCGTTTTCTATTATCTGGCTCTGTTTTTTATTGAGCCGCCGCTTCAAACGCGGCGGTGAAACCAGCGAGTGACATTGTCACAATCACTTCCTGATCTGGTGCCGCTGCGGGCACCATGCGCAGGGTTGCGGCATTGCCACGGCGGAACAGGTTCACATCTTCGGCGGTCAAGCCGATCCGCGCCACGCAACCGCCTGGATTGCAGAAGGTGTAGGGGAAGCGACGGGCTGTGCCGCCATCGACCCGCAATGTCAGTTGCTCTGTCAGCAGCGTTTCAAGCGGGACTACGATCGTGGCGCCCGCTGCGGCCTGACCGCCCTCGGGCAGCGATACGATCGCGATTTCGGCCACAGGCGAATCCTGCTGGTCGCTGAGAAGCTGGTAAATCTGGCAGGGGTCATCGCCCTCTTCGGTTTTCAAACAGCGCACGGCCCAATCTGTGAACACCTCGCGAAGATATTGCTGTCCCGGTTGTGGTTCTTGCAGTTCGGGGGCAACCGGATTGCCGTCCTCGTCAACCTCTTCGCCCATGTTGAAAACGCTTTCCGGCTGCTCCTCTTCGGCGGGGGCGTCGTCAGCCTCTTGCGCGGAAAGGGGCAGGGCCAATGCACCGGCCATCAGCACTGCGGTCAACGTTTTGGTCAAGTCAGCAAGGGTGAGGGTCATTTTCGGTCCCGTTGGTCATGATGTCGTTGATGCGCCGCTTACCATGCAGCTTGGGGTATGTCAGCGAAAAACGCGCCCTGCGCGAGGGGCCGCCGATTGTGCTTGGCAGCCGGTCACTTTCATTCCCCCAAAAGCAGAAAAAGGGCCCATGCTGGACCCCTTTCCCATTTCTCCCTGTCGGACTTGTCCGACTTATTGGCGACACGCTACGAAAGGTCAGCCCATCCGTCAACAGGGTTTTCATCACTTTTTTCACAGGTGCCTGTGAGTCAATTTATTGTTATTTTTCCGATGCTTCGCACAGAAAAAGACCGCGCCCGAAGGCGCGGCAAGTCTGACAGGGAGGAAGTCATCGGTTACGGAAGAGGACATCATCCATAACCGATACGATTACACTGGCCCAAAATGGTTAAGGATGTATTTTGACGCCGGAATAAAGCTGGATCACAGAATTTCGAGGACAGGGATGAGCAACGGGATCTTTATCGGTGGTGGCGGTGACGCCTATGGCGTCAAGCAGCATCTGCGGCTGGATTACGCGAACCGCCACGGGCTGATCGCAGGGGCGACCGGGACGGGTAAGACGGTTACGCTTCAAATCCTTGCCGAAGGGTTTTCGGCGGCTGGCGTTCCGGTCTTTCTCTCGGACGTAAAGGGGGATTTGTCAGGGCTGGCAAAGTCCGGATCTGCGGATTTCAAGCTGCACGATGCCTTCATGAGCCGGGCCGAGACAATCGGCCTCGACCTTTCCTATTCTGCGTTCCCGGTAACCTTCTGGGATTTGCTGGGCGAACAGGGCCATCCGATCCGAACAACAGTGTCCGAAATGGGCCCGCTCCTGCTGTCATCCTTGATGGGATTGACGGAGGCGCAGGAGGGGGTGCTCAACGTGGCCTTCCGGGTGGCCGATGAAGAGGGGCTGCCGCTTCTTGATCTGGAGGATCTTCAGGCACTTCTGGTTTGGGTCGGTCAAAACGCCAAAGACTTGAGCTTGCGCTACGGCAACGTCGCCACCTCGTCGGTAGGGGCCATTCAACGGCAATTGCTCGTGTTGGAGAACCAGGGCGGCGCCGGATTGTTCGGAGAGCCGGCGCTGGATCTCAGCGACATGATGACGACCGAAGCCGATGGCAGGGGGCGCGTGAACATCCTGGCGTCCGACAAGCTGATGGCATCGCCGAAGCTTTATGCGACCTTTCTATTGTGGCTGTTGTCGGAGTTGTTTGAAGAACTGCCTGAGGTGGGCAATCCAGACAAACCGAAGCTCGTCTTCTTCTTTGATGAGGCGCATCTGCTGTTTGACGACGCGCCCAAAGCGCTTATCGACAAGGTCGAACAGGTGGCGCGATTGATCCGCTCAAAAGGGGTTGGTGTGTATTTCATCACCCAAAACCCGGCCGATGTGCCTGAGGATGTGTTGGGGCAACTGGGCAACCGGGTCCAGCACGCGCTGCGAGCGTTCACGGCGAACGATCAAAAGGCGCTCAAGCTTGCGGCGAATACGTATCGGGCTAACCCGAAGTTCGACACCGCCGAAGCAATCAAGGAGGTCGGCACCGGCGAAGCCGTGACGTCGATGCTGATCGAAAAGGGCATCCCCGGGATTGCGGAACGTACATTGATCCGGCCGCCGTCTTCACAGCTTGGGCCGATTACCGCAACGGAACGGGCCGACATCATGGCTGCGTCCCCGATGGCTGGCAAATACGATGACCGGCTTGACCGGAACTCTGCCGCTGAAATGCTGGCCAAGCGGGCCGAAGATGCCGCGAAAGCAGCGGAGGATGCCGAAGCCGCCGAGGAAAAAGCCGAAGCCGAGGAACGCGAATTCAAAGCCGCGCGGCGCTACACGGGCCGCGATGTCGAACGGTCAACATCACGCGGACGACGGTCTTCCGGCGGGCTTGGAGAGGCGATCACCGGCGTCGTCGTACGTGAATTGAAAGGCACGACGGGTCGCCGGATTGTCCGCGGTATCCTTGGAGGATTGTTCCGCGGTCGGTGAGGGGATTACCCCTGCATCATTCCCAGTAGAGCGTTCCGCGTTGCGTGTGAGTGATCGTGATGTAATCGCCTGTCGCATCACGGTCGATACCTTCGCCCATGGCGCATGCACTGAGGCTGACCGTCCCGGTCAGAAGCGCCGCGAGAAGCATAAATCGTTTCATTTGGATCATCCTTGTAAGGCTACAATCGCTTCAGTCTTGGGCGAGTGGCCTTAACAAAGGCTTTCTGAGGTCTGACCGATTGTTTCCAATTTTAGGATAATCCGAGCGCTGAGCCTATGTGCTCGGCTCTATGCTGATGGTCAGTTTGGCGGCGTAATCTTGAGTTCGGACAGGCGGTTTTCCTCTTTCGCGACCACTTCGAACCGGAAGCCGTGAAAGCTGAAGACCTGACCAACCGTCGGGATCATCTGCGCCTCATGTATCACGAGGCCGGCCACGGTATTGGCCTCTTCATCGGGCAGGGACCAGTCGGTCGCGCGGTTGAGGTCGCGGATCGTCATGGCGCCGTCCACGGTATAGCTGCCATCGGCCGCAGGCTTGAGGCTGTTGTCCTCATCCGTATCGAATTCGTCCGTTATCTCACCCACGATCTCTTCAAGAATGTCCTCCAGTGTAATCAAACCCTGAAGTGAGCCATATTCATCGACCACCAGCGCAAAGTGCGTGTGCCGGGCCAAAAACTGCCGCATCTGGTCGTCAAGCGTCGTTGTCTCGGGGATGAAGTAGGGCTTCATCGCCACGGTCAGGATGTCAAACTCATCCATCTCGTGCGGCTCAATCCGCCCATCGGCGAGCATCTTGTGCATCGCGCGCAGCAGGTCCTTGGCATGCAGGACACCGACAATGTTCTCAGGCTCATCGCGGAAGAGCGGCAGGCGCGTGTGATTGCTTTCAAGGCAAAGCCGCAGGATTTCGGCCACTGGCAAGGCCGCATCGATGGTTTCGATCTCAGTGCGGTGAAGCATGATCTCTTCCACTGTCCGGTCGCCCAGATCAAGAGCACCAAGGATTCGGTCGCGGTCCTCTTTCTCAACCACGCCTTCGGAATGGCCCATTTGCAGAGCGCCTGCGATTTCTTCGCGCACAGCCAGAATGTTGCTATCAGGGTCAGTTTGCACGCCGACGGCCCGCAGCACGCCGCGTACAAGCACGCGGACAAAGGACACGATGGGTGCAAACACCGTCACGACGATTGAGATCGGCAAGGATGCAAAGCCGGCCGCCCGTTCAGGGTTGGTGATGGCATAGGTCTTGGGCAGCACTTCGGCGAAGATCAGGATCAGGATGGTCATGATCGCCGTGGCCACCGCCACGCCACCTTCACCAAGTGCCCGCGTGAACATGGCTGTCGTCAGCGCGGTGGCGAGGATATTCACAAGGTTGTTGCCCAAAAGGACCGAGCCAATCAGACGCTCGCGGTCTTCGGTGATCCGAAAGGCACGTTCCGCGCCCTTATTGCCCTTGTCCGCGTTGGAGCGCAGCTTGCCCCGCGACGCAGCGGTCAGCGCTGTTTCAGAGCCCGAGAAAAAGCCCGATAAAACAAGAAGGAACAGGACAGCACCGGCGGTGGTCCAGAAGACGGCGTCAAGCATGGCAGAGGGAATATGTCATTTGCGAAGATATGGAGCGGACAGGCCGGGCGATCAAGAGCCGCCTTTCGCGAGCGGATGATGGGTGAGCACCAGATCCTGTAAGCGTTCCTCAAGCACATGCGTGTAAATCTCGGTCGTGGCGACATCGGCGTGACCCAGCAGCGTCTGGATAGACCGCAGATCCGCGCCCCCGGCCAACAGATGTGTCGCAAAGGCGTGGCGCAGGGTATGAGGTGTCACTTTGGTGGGATCGATGCCGCCTGAAACCGCAAGCTCCTTGATCAGGTTGAAGAAGCTCTGCCGTGTCAGATGGCCCGATTTGCCGCGCGACGGGAAGAGGTAGGCGGAGGCTGGAGCGCCGTCCGCTTTCGCTTTGTCTTCAATCGCGTCACGCAGATGCAACCAATCTTTCAGCGCCTCACGGGCAGGCTCTGACAAGGGCACCATCCGTTCCTTGTTGCCCTTGCCGCGCACCAGCAACATCCGGGGGTCGCCGCGGGTCGAAGATACGGGCAGGGACACCAGCTCTGTGACCCGCATGCCGGTGGCATACAAAAGCTCCATCAGAGCCGTGTTGCGCGCGCGTTCCTTTGGGTGTGTGCGGGCCGCAGAGAGCAGCGCATCCACCTCTTCATGCGTCAGCGTCTTGGGCAGGCGTTTGTCACGCCCGGGCCCTTGGATCTGCATGGCGGGGTTGTCGTCCCGCCAGCCTTCCTCAAACGCAAAGCGATAGAGCTGCTTGATTGCGGACAATCGCCGCGCCCGCGTCGACTTCGCAAGGCCCTGGGCATCGCACCAGATCAGATAGCGCTGAACGTGGCTCTTGCTGACCTCTCCGAATGATGTGTGCGCGCCGAGCCAGGCCGAGAAATCCTGCAAATCCCGTGCATAGGCAAGCTGGGTATTGGTCGCCGCATCAAGTTCCGCGGCCTGCGCTTCAAGGAAGGACTGGATCCAGTGGCTGTTGGGGCGGTCAGATGTCATCGGCGGTCCAAGAGGTAAAATTGCAGGGCGGTTTGCCGCGCGGTGTCTTCCAGACCCAAGGCCCGAAGAGTGGCAATCCCCTGCGCTAGCGCAATCCTATCACCTTCCAGACCTTGTTGCACAGTCGCGAGTGTGCGCAGCACGGCTTCTCCCAGTTTCCCATCCGCGGATAACGCAACCAGCCGGGCGTCCGGCTCTGACTGAAACGCATCCGTGATCGTCGTCTCATCGGGCACCATGGCAAGGCTGGATTCCGGCGCGCCGAAGGCAACAGATGCAAGAAACGGGGCGGTCTGCGACAGATTAAGGATCAACGCTGCCTCCTCGTATTTGGAGGTGAGCAGAAGCGTTTCGAACAACCGGTCGGGATCCCGAGTATCGTCTGCCAAGGTCAACATATCCTCGGCATAGTGTTCCGCGATCAGGGAAAGAAGTGCGCCATTTCGCGTCTCGCTCCAAAGATCCTCAAGGGCGTCATCCATCGCCTCGGCATCTGCATTCTCCAGTGCCGATTGCAACGCTTGCACCGCGGCCGCGCGCTCCCATACGCCACCGGACGCGGAGGGGCGGCGCTGGGTGTAGAGGCTCATCAACACATTGGCATCGATCGCGCCGGTCTCGGCCAACCGCTCCGCCGCTTCCAGTTGGGCCTTCCAACCTGCGGCAGGGCGAAGCTGGGAATGCGCAAAGGCGCGGGGCAGGGTGCTGGTGTTGAGCGGCTCGCCGATGGCTTCGAACATCCTGAACATGAGCGGGGTCATCGGCTCGGGTGGAGTTGGGACTGCCTGTCCTTCGAATAGCTCCGGGTCCAGGAAACGGGCCAACAAGTCAGCCGTGGCGTCATCCAGATCGCCGAGCGCGCGCGATGTGTTCAAGGTCAACGCTGCGGCTGACCAGTCACCAGAACGCGCAAGGCAAAAGATGCGCGCGGCTGGGGTCGGGGCGACATCAGGCTTTTCGGACAGGGACCGGCAGGCCCGGTTCTCCGTTCCGGTCAGCAGGGAGACGTCGAAAAAGCGTCGGAACAGGGCAGATGTGTCCGGTGTTGCAGCATCCAGCATCGCTTCTGCTTCCGCCAAGGCCCCAAAGTTCAAGAGCTTATCGATGCGCGTCTGAAAGAATAGGCCAGGGGTCGCTGCCTCAAACGGGGGGTCGGCCTCGGTCAAGATCATGGTGATCAGAAGCGATTGGAGAGCGGGCAAGGTTTCGACGTCCTGCGCCGCCAGCAGGGCTGCAAGTGTCGTGACGTCGCTGTTGGACCACAATGTTGTCGGAAGTCCGGTCAGCGCCGGTGACAGCAGGCCGAGCGTTCGCGGCGCCGCGTTGCCCAAGGGCTGAACCGTGACGTCCGGTGCCGTCGCACTGTCGGTCACGGGTGCTTCATCGATCGGGGGTTGCCGTGTCGCCCGGCTGCTCCCCGGGGCCGCGAACGGTGCGGCCACGGTTTCCGGCTGCTCGACACTTTGCGACAGCCAGTCGATCGCCGATAAAGGCTCTTCCGAACCGGCAGTGTCGCTGTTTTGGGCAGTCAGAGGCGCGCCAAACACGCATCCGCAGATCAGCCCAAGCGCCACAACCTGTCGGAGAGGTTTCATCCATCCCCTCCTAACGTGACCGGCATCACCACTTCTTCGCTCGGCGGCTCGAAGTCCTCCGCCATGAAGATGGGACCCAGATACGCAAAGCCAATAAATGCTACGCTTGTCAAAACCGCCAATACGAACAAGACCTTGATCGCTCGCCACATGTTTAAGTTCTGCCCTTTATCGCCCCAAATGCGCAGCACTGATTGCCGCTTGGCTTGAGGTTATATATGTCCTTTCAGGCAAGATCACGCCAGCCTTCGCGGAATTTTTCCGAACCGGCGGCGCATGGCCGATCCAAGTGCTCAATCTATGGGCGAATTGGTGGAAACGCGAGCGGGGGATGCGGGGCGCTATATGGAGGGGGAACAGAGCTTCAAGCTGCACCGGACCGTGGTTCTGGTCGGCATGATGGGGTCCGGCAAGACCGCCATTGGCCGGGCTTTGGCGCAGTACCTTGATGTCCCATACCTTGATTCCGACGCTGAAATCGAAGAGGCGGCACAGGCAAGCATCGCCGAGATTTTCGCCCGCGACGGTGAGACGTTCTTTCGGGACCGCGAGGCAGAGGTCATCGCAAGGTTGTTGCAGTCGGAGCCTTGCATCCTGTCAACAGGCGGTGGAGCGTACCTCGCCGAGCGCAATCGGGATGCCATATCGGAGCACGGGGTCGCTGTCTTGCTGGACGCTGATATCGACCTGCTCTGGGAACGGGTTCGGCACAAGGACACGCGGCCTTTGCTGCGCACCGACAACCCCCGCGCCACCTTGGAAGAGATTTTCGCCGCCCGCGCGCCAATTTACGCCAAGGCAGAGCTGCGGGCCGTCGCCGATCCGGCGTTTTCCATCGAAGAGATGCGCGACCAGGTCCTGGGTGTGCTTGCGTCGCGCCCCGATATTTTGGAGCCTGTGACATGATTGAAACCGTCCATGTAGAGCTGCCGGGCCGTGAATATGACGTGGTGATCGGGCCGGGCCTGATGGCAGAGGCCGGCGCGCGGATCGCGCCCCTCTTGCGGCGCAAGCGCGTGGCCATCGTCACCGAAGACCGCGTCGCACCCCTTCATCTTGAGGCGTTGCAGGCTGGACTTATGGCGGACGGTGTTGCGTCAGAGGCCTTGGTGCTGCCTGCCGGGGAGGGCACCAAAAGCTGGCCCTACCTGGAACAAACGGTCGAATGGATGCTCGCCCAAAAGGTTGAGCGCGGCGACGTGGTTCTGACCTTTGGCGGCGGGGTAATCGGCGATCTGGTGGGCTTTGCCGCCGCCACGGTGCGGCGGGGTGTGCGGTTCGTGCAGATCCCAACATCGCTTCTGGCGCAGGTTGACAGCTCTGTCGGGGGCAAGACGGGGATCAATTCCCCCTCTGGCAAGAACCTCATCGGGGCGTTCCATCAGCCGACGCTGGTGCTGGCTGACACGGATCTCTTGGGCACCATGACGGAGCGCGATTTGCTGTCCGGATACGGCGAAGTCGTCAAGTACGGACTGTTGGGCGATGTTGCCTTCTTCGAGTGGTTGGAAAAGAACGGACCAGCGCTTGCCGGGGGTGACATGGCAACGCGGGTCGCCGCCGTGAAGCGCTCTGTTGAAATGAAGGCAGACATTGTGGCCCGTGACGAGACCGAGCAGGGCGACCGTGCGCTGTTAAACCTCGGCCACACGTTCTGTCATGCGCTGGAGGCGGCCACCGGATATTCCGACCGGTTGCTGCACGGCGAAGGGGTGGCGATTGGATGTGCTTTGGCGTTTGA
>JBCBCS010000087.1:0-14123 GCA_038530475.1 Pseudomonadota bacterium | reverse complement strand
CATCACGATCCTCGGGCCGCTGTCGGGTGCGCATTTCAACCCGGCGGTGACCCTTGCCTTCGCCCTGCGCGGCGAACATCCGTGGTCACTGACCGCACTTTATATTCCGGTCCAGATCATCGGGGGTATCCTCGGCGTCTGGCTGTGTCACGTGATGTTCGACATCAACGTTTTGCAGGCCTCATCGACCGACCGCACCGGGGTCGCCCAATGGGTGTCAGAGGTATTCGCGACAATGGGGCTGCTGTTCGTGATCTTTGGCGGTCTGCGGTCACGCCCCGATGCGGTGCCGACGCTCGTCGCGCTTTATATCACCGGGGCCTATTTCTTTACGTCGTCCACCAGTTTCGCAAACCCGGCGGTCACGATTGCGCGCGCCTTCACGGATACTTTCGCAGGCATCAACCCGGCGCATGTGGCGGGCTTCATCGCGGCGCAGCTCATTGGGCTCGTGGTGATCCTGCCGGTACTGCGTTTTCTGTTTCGCAGTGAAAATTAACACGAAATTTACAAAGGTTCGGTTATGTCTCAAATCCCCGCTAGATCATTCGATTCTTGCGGTATGCATAAGCATACAAAGAGAGAGGAGACAAAGAATGGCCTGGGATACCATAATGTCAAATTGGCCCGACCTGACCGACCGACTGCTCAAAGGGTTTCCGCATCTGAACGCCGCAGCGCTTGAGCGATTTCGCGGCGATCGCCTGAAACTCGTGGCCTATATCGCCGAAACCCATGACCTGACCCGCCGCGAAGCGGATGAAGTTCTCTTTGATTGGCAAATGCGGGTGAACGTCGCGACGGCTCCGGCGCAAGCGGCCTGATTTCACGACAATGACGTGACCCACAGGATGGTCGCGTCTTCCGCACTGACTGATACGACATTGTGCCCCATTGAGGCGTCGTAATAAGCGCTGTCGCCGCGCTTCATCTCAACCGGCTCATAGAATTCGGTGTACAGCCGGATGATCCCGGTCAGGACGTACAGAAATTCTTCGCCGTCATGGCGCACCCAGCCGTCAAATTCCTCCACGGACCGCGCCCGCACCTGTGCCCGGTAGGGCAACATTTTCTTCTTCGTCAGCGCCTCTGCCAGAAGTTCATGCTCATAGGTCGTGGTGGCGTGGCTTGTCCCCTCTCCTGTGCGTGTCATCGCCATCCGGCCATTGACCTGTCCCTCACGCGGCGGTGTGAACAGCTGCGGCACGGAAATCTGCAAGCCAACGGCCAGTTTCTTGAGCGCATCGTAAGTTGGCGACATTTGCCCGTTTTCGATCTTGCTCAACGTCGAGCGCGCGAGCCCCGCTTGCCGCGCCGCCTGTTCCAGCGTCCAGCCCTGCGCCGTGCGCAGGTCCCGCACCCGCTGACCTAGGTCGAGCGGCTGCGCCGTCTCTTCGTCCTCGCTGTCTTCGCGGGCGATACGGATCAGTTTCTTGGGATCGGTCGTGGTCATAGCCATGGCTATAGGCCAGCACCGTGATCGCAGCAAGGTGGCAGGGCTTGTCTCGCCCGTTTGGCTTGTGTAGCGCCGAGGCATGAGCCTACCGCCCGTCCCCACGTCATTCAACCTGACTGCGCATGTGCTGGATGCCGCGCTCCGCGCCCCCAACAAAACCGCGCTTGAGGTTCTGAGCGGCCCGGATGTCGGTCAGTTGACGTATGACGACCTCCGCCAAGCCGTCCTTGGCACAGCGACTGGCTTCGTGAATATGGGGCTGACTGCCGGCGATCGCATCCTTTTCAGGCTCGGCAATACGCCGGATTTCCCGATCGCTTATCTGGCCGCAATCGCCGTCGATCTGATCCCTGTGCCCACCTCTGCGCAGCTCACGCGGGCGGAAGTAACGAGGATCGCCGCCGACCTGACGCCGGCAGCCATCATCGCCGGATCGGACATCGCCCTGCCCGATCACCCGGCCCGGGTCGTCCTTTCAGACGAATTGCGACGCTGGCGGGGCTTGCCGCCTGCGGACATCGTCATGGGCGATCCCAACCGCCCTGGCTATATCATCTACACATCAGGCACGTCGGGCACATCGCGCGGCGTCGTCCATGCGCATCGCGCGATCTGGGCAAGACAAAGCATGATCCAAGGCTGGTATGGTCTGACCTCTGACGATCGGATGTTGCATGCCGGAGCCTTCAACTGGACCTACACGCTGGGCACCGGGCTGATGGACCCTTGGACCATTGGTGCGACGGCGCTGATCCCCGGCCCGGATCATGGACCGGCAGACCTGCCAGGTCTCCTCCGCAACCACGACGCAACCCTCTTTGCCGCCGCCCCTGGCGTCTATCGTCAAGCGCTGCGATCACCCATTCCACCGCTGCCCGATCTGAGACACGGCCTCTCAGCGGGTGAAAAACTGCCAGAGACCACACGCGCGGCGTGGCTCGACGCCACCGGCACCCCCATCTTCGAAGCTTACGGCATGTCCGAATGTTCCACCTTCATCTCCTCTAGTCCGACCAGCCGGTCCGAGGTTGGCACGCTTGGTCGGCCCCAACCGGGCCGCCGCGTCGCGCTCATGAACGCGGCCGGGGCGCTGGCTGACGAAGGCCAGATCGTTATCCATAAGGATGATCCCGGACTGATGCTGGGCTACCTCAATGCGCCAGTAGAGACCGCAGCACGGTTCTCGGGCGACTGGTTTCAGACCGGCGATCTGGGGACGCGGCTTCCCTCTGGCACGATCCGGTATGACGGGCGCGCCGATGATATGATGAACGCAGGCGGCTACCGCGTTTCCCCGCTGGAGGTGGAAGCGGCCCTCGCCCTGCATCCGGCTATCGAAGAAGCCGCCGCCATCGAGGCCCCCGTCAAGGCCGACGCCTCGGTCATTGCCGCCTTTTATGTGAGCGACGATGTGCTAAATGAAGGGGAGCTCAGCGCCCATTGCGCGCGGCACCTCGCCCGGTACAAGACCCCTCGGCTGTTCATCCGCATCGACAGCCTGCCGCGCGGGGCGAATAACAAACTCCTGCGCCGCTCGCTGCGCGACACCTGGAAAGCCCGTCATGGTCAAACTTGATATCCTGTCCGATCCGATTTGCCCGTGGTGCTACATCGGCAAGACCAATCTCGACCGGGCGCTGGAACAGGTGGGCGATCATCCGTTCACCATCGAATGGCATCCGTTTCAGTTGAACCCTGATATGCCGTCCGACGGCATGGACCGCCGCGCTTATCTTGAGGGGAAGTTTGGCGGCAAGGAGGGCGCTGTGCGGGCCTATGCGCCCGTTGTTGAGATGGCCGAGAAGGTTGGCCTCAAGATCGACTTTGAAGGGATGAAGCGCACGCCCAACACGCTTGATGCCCACCGTCTCATCCATTGGGCGGGGATCGAAGGGCGCCAGACCTTTGTGGTCCAACGTCTGTTTGAGGCTTATTTCCGTGACGCGCGAGACATCGGTGATCCCGAAGTGCTCTGCGATATTGCCGACAGCTGTGAGATGGATGCCGCGATGGTGGGCAAATTGCTCGCCTCGGATGCGGATGCCGAGGATATTCGCAAACGCGATGCCCATAGCCGCGAAATGGGCGTCCAATCGGTGCCGACCTTCATTGTCGCCAATCAACACGCCGTCCCCGGTGCCCAGCCCACCGAGATGTGGGTGAAGGTGATCGGTGAGATCCAGGACCAGATCGAGGCGGCCGAGTGACAGCCGCCATGATCCGGACCCTGCTTGCGACGGTTGTGGGGATCATCGCCGCCGGAACGGTCTTTTTTCACATCGTGGAGGGCTGGTCCTGGCTCGACAGCTACTTTTTCACTGTCGTGACCTTGTCGACGGTTGGCTACGGCTCGCTCGTGCCCGCCACCGCGTTGGGGAAGATCGGGACCACGATGTTCATCTTCCTCGGTGTAGGGCTGGTGGCGACGATCATTCAACAGGTGGTGGCGCAACAGATGCAAAAGCGGATCGCGGCGCGTCAGGCGTTGATCGAAGCGCGTCATCAGGCGGCCTTGGCCCAGAAAGAGCGTGATGCGGCTTTAGAGAAAGGCCCCGACGCGTGAGCCGTCCATGACCCCGACCAAACCTTTGGGTCAGACTGAGTTCATCGCACTGATTGCGATGCTCGCGGCGACGGTAGCGTTCTCCATCGACGCGATGTTGCCCGCCCTTCCGGAGATTGCTGCGGGTCTGACGCCGGATGACCCGAACCTTGCACAGCTGATCATCGGCAGTTTTGTCCTGGGCATGGGGCTCGGCACGTTTGTGACCGGCATCTTGTCGGATCGGTTCGGGCGCAGGCCGGTGATCATTGCCGGGGCGTTTCTTTACATCGCGGCGGCGGGTGCGGCCTACCTCGCGACCTCGCTTGAGGCGATGCTGGTGGCGCGGGTGGTGCAAGGGATCGGTGCCTCGGCCCCGCGCGTGGTGGCCACGGCAATCGTGCGCGACCTCTATTCCGGGCGGCAAATGGCGCGGATCTTGTCTTTCGTAATGCTCGTCTTCGCACTCGTCCCAGCACTTGCCCCAAGCCTTGGGGCGCTGATCATCTGGGCCAGCTCTTGGCGTGGCATCTTCGCGGCCTTTATGTTCTTTGCCCTCATCGTCACGCTCTGGCTCTGGCTGCGCCAACCCGAAACGCTTCGCCCCCAGGATCGCCGCCCCCTTGATCTGGGACGCTTGGGGCAAGCGTTGAAAGAAATGGCGACCCACCCGACCGTGCGCCTGTCGACCGCCGTGCAGGCGCTGTCGATGGCAATGCTTTTTGCGGTCCTGTCATCGACCCAACAGGTCTTTGATCAGACCTACGGACAAGGCGACGTGTTTCACCTCTGGTTCGGTGGAATTGCCGTGCTGGCGGCGTCATCGGGTGTGATCAATGCCCGGTTCGTGGTGCGCTTGGGGATGCGGGCGATGATCAAGGGGATGTTCCTGGCGCAATCGGCCCTGTCTGCGCTGATGTTGGTGGCGTTGGCCCTGCCGTTGCCCGTCCATGTGGAACTGCTGGTCTATGCGCTCTGGACGACGAGCGTGTTCTTTCAGGCAGGGCTCACTCTGGGCAATCTTAACGCGCTGGCGTTGGAGCCGTTGGGCCATATCGCCGGAACCGCCGCCTCCACGGTGACGGCCCTGTCCACCGTTGGTGCCATCGCCATCGCGGCGCCGATTGGTCTGTCGTTCAACGGCACCCCGGCCCCGTTGGCGTGGTCCTTGCTGGTTTGTGCGGTGCTGGCCTTTGTGCTTACCACCCGCATCCGCCGCGACAGCGACCCAGAATAGGAACGATCTGACGATCGGCGCATGCTGCGGGCGGGGGCAAATTTTCTTCGAAAATTTGCACTTTTGGTTGGTGTATTTGGGGAACCAAAGACAGGCAGCGACTACGCGGCGGGCGCCTTCTTTTTCGCCTCTTTCACCTTGGCAGCCAGATCGCGGGCGATGCCAAACGCCCCTTGGATCTTGGCCTTGTCGTTCGGCCAATCGCGCTTGATGACGATCTTTTTGTCCTTGACCGAGGCCAGTCCCCTTTGGTCCTGAATGAATTCCACCAACCCTTCGGGGGAGATGAACTTGTCGTTGTGGAACCGGATCACCGCACCCTTCGGCCCACCATCCAGCTGGCTGATCCCAGCCCGTTTGCACATCGCCTTGATGCGCACGACCAGCATCAGCGTGTTCACCTCTCGCGGCAGCTTGCCGAACCGGTCGATCAGCTCTGCCGCGAAGCCTTCGAGCTCAACCTTTGTCGTGAGCTCTGACAGGCGGCGATAGAGGCCCAGACGCACGTCAAGGTCAGGCACATAATCTTCGGGGATCAGGACAGGGACACCAAGGTTGATCTGCGGCGCCCATTGGCCGTCATCGACCATTGTGACCTCACCCGCCTTAATCTTGGCGATCTGTTCTTCAAGCATGGTCTGGTAGAGCTCATACCCGACCTCCCGCATCTGGCCCGATTGCTCTTCACCCAGAAGGTTACCCGCCCCGCGAATATCGAGGTCCTGGGACGCCAGCGTGAAGCCAGCGCCCAGCGTGTCGATGCTGCCCAGCACCTTGAGCCGTTTTTCCGCCTGAGGCGTCAGTTTCTTGCGTGGCTGATAGGTCAGATAAGCATAGGCGCGGGTTTTGGACCGCCCCACCCGGCCCCGGATCTGGTAGAGCTGCGCCAGCCCGAACATATCCGCGCGGTGCACCAGCATCGTGTTGGCCGTGGGAATATCGAGCCCGCTTTCGACAATCGTCGTGGCGAGCAGAACATCATATTTGCCGTCGTAAAACGCGTTCATCCGGTCATCGAGCTCGCCCGCTGCCATCTGACCGTTGGCGGTGACATAGCTGACCTCTGGCACTTCGGTTTTTAGCCACTCTTCCATCTCCGGCAGGTCGCTGACCCGTGGGACGACGAAGAAGCTTTGCCCGCCGCGATAATGTTCGCGCAGCAGTGCCTCGCGCATGGTGACGGTGTCAAATTCGCTCACGTACGTGCGGATGGCGAGGCGGTCGACGGGCGGCGTGCCAATGATGCTCAATTCGCGGACGCCAGAGAGGGACAATTGCAATGTGCGCGGGATCGGTGTGGCAGTCAGCGTCAGGACGTGAATGTCCGTGCGCATCTGTTTGAGCCGCTCTTTGTGCTGGACGCCGAAATGTTGCTCCTCGTCGATGACCAGCAGACCGAGGTTCTTGAAGCGGATGGATTTGGCCAGAAGCGCATGGGTGCCGATGACGATATCGACTTCACCCTTTGTGATCCCGTCACGGGTCGCCGCGGCTTCCTTGGCTGAAACAAAGCGCGACAAGGGCCGAACGTTGATCGGGAATCCCCGGAACCGTTCCGCAAAGTTCTTGTAGTGCTGACGGGCGAGCAAGGTCGTGGGCGCGATGATGGCGACCTGCACGCCGGACATGGCGGCGACAAACGCCGCGCGGATCGCAACCTCGGTCTTGCCAAAGCCCACATCGCCGCAGACCAGACGGTCCATCGGTTGGCCGCTTTCAAGGTCCTCCAGCACATCGGCAATCGCCTGCAACTGGTCATCGGTTTCCGCATAGGGAAACCGCGCTAAAAACTGATCC
Source organism: Pseudomonadota bacterium (assembly GCA_038530475.1). Classification (GTDB taxonomy): domain Bacteria; phylum Pseudomonadota; class Alphaproteobacteria; order Rhodobacterales; family Rhodobacteraceae; genus Octadecabacter. Next base: position 7,091 of record JBCBCS010000087.1, on the reverse strand, counting down.
CACATGCCATCAGGTGGCGTCAGCGCAGGTGCCGTGCGCAACGCCCGTTCGGCGGCGACGCGAATGAGCCGCTCTGCCATCTCGCGGATGCGTTCCTTCAGCTTGGCCTTCTTGGCCTGCCATGCCCCACCGCCGAGCTTGTCGAGAAGCCCGACTTCGTGGCCAAAGCGGCTGAGCAGTTCGATATTCTCAACCGGAAGATAGAGCTTTGAATTTTCGGCATATTCCAGCAGCAGGCATTCATGGGCCGCCCCAGCTGCCGTCACGACCTCAAGGCCCAGATAACGCCCTACGCCGTGGTCCACATGGACCACCAGATCACCGGGGGTGAGCGATTGCGTTTCCGTCAGGAAATTCTCAGCCCGGCGTTTGCGCTTGGTTTGACGGATCAGGCGGTCGCCCAGCACGTCCTGTTCTGAGATCACTGTTAAGTCTTTGGTGGTGAACCCATGTTCCAGCGACCAAACCGCCAGATGCAACCCGTGTTTGCCGACGCGGGTGAAATCCTTGACCTCAACGGCTTCGGCAATCCCTTCATCTTCGATCAGACCTGCCAGACGTTCCCGCGCACCTTCAGAATAGGACGCGACGATCACCGGACCCTTATCAAGTTTCGCGCGAATATGATCCGCCAAGGCACCGAATAAGCTAATGCTTTCCTGCTGACGTTCTGGCGCAAAGTCGCGGCCGATACGTCCACCTGCGTCAATGACATTCGGCCCGGTTGACTGAGGGATCGCGGCCATTTGCAACATGCGTTTGTCTGCAACCGCCGCGTCCCACGCCGCGCCGTCCAGATACAAGCTGTCGGGCGGCGCAGGCTTGTAGACGGAATCCATCCGCCCCTTGGCTGTCATCGCCTCTCGTCGGGCGTCGTATTGATCGGCGATGCTGTCCCAACGCGCCTGTCGTTGTGCAGCATTCTGTTCATCCAGCGTGATCGTGGCGTGCGGCAGGTAATCGAACAGCGTCTCAAGCCGCTCATGGAAAAAGCCCAGCCAATGTTCAACGCCCGCATGTTTCTTGCCGGCCGAAACCGCCTCATAAAGCGGATCGTCCGTACCAGCGGCCCCAAACTCCAACCGGTAGGTCTGACGGAACCGGGTGATCGATGGCTCGTCCAGAATTACCTCTGACACCGGGGCCAGCTCCACCAGGTCGAGCTTTTCCGTGGTCCGCTGGGTCGCCGGATCAAACCGTCGCGCGCCGTCCAGTTCATCCCCGAACAGGTCTAACCGCACCGGCCCAGACTGGCCTGGTGGGTAGATATCGATGATGCCACCCCGCACGGCGTAATCGCCGGGCTCTGTCACGGTAGGGCTTTGCACGAACCCCATGCGCACCAAGAAGGCTTTCAACGCCTTCTCATCCAACCGTTTGCCGACGGTCGCCGTAAACGCGGCTTCTTTCAGAACCTCGCGGGCCGGGATTTTCTGAGTGGCGGCATTGAGCGTCGTGAGCAGCACAAACCGCTCTGGCATGTCATGCACAAGCGCGGCCAGCACCGCCATCCGGGCGGCGGAAATGTCTGCATTGGGCGATACCCGATCATAGGGCAGGCAATCCCAGCCCGGAAAGACGAACAGTGGAAGATCGGGCGCAAAGAACGCCAACGCGGCGCGCATCGCCTCAAGCCGTTTGTCGTCCCGAGCGACATGCACCACCGGACCGGTCTGTGCCTCTTTCAGAACGAGCTGCGCATCAAACCCCTCGGGCGCGCCGGACACCGTGATATGTTTGGAACCTGCCATGCGCCCGGACCTACTGCGCCGGGGCGCAGTGTCAACACACAAGCCCGCCTAGAACCCGGGTCCGACGGCGAGGTTCTGGTACATCCCGTAAAGCGCTGTCACGAAGATGGAGATCATGCCGATAAACTGGGTCGCGACGCGATGCTTGCTCAATCGCTTATAAAGCGCCTCCCCTGTTGGCTGCTGCTCCGCGATGGCGCGTGCGGTCGACAGGCTCAACGCGCCCACGATGGAGAGCGGAAACGCCAGCAAAAAGATCGCTTGAGCGAATTCAATGTCATACCAGAACGCTAGGATGGCGAGCGATGTCAGCAGAAACGACAGGAACGTCAGCATCACCAGCCCCGAGACCTGCCCGATATACAGGATCCGATTGACGTTAATCCGGACGAGGTCATGCAGGTCCGCCTCTGCCTCACCGCCCTGTTTGCGCGCCCGCTGAATCATATCGAACGGAACGCCCAGCACCCAATGGCTGACACTTGACCAGACCACCGCCAAAGCGATCCAGAACCACAGGTTCGAGAAGGATCGCATGTCGATCACTTCGAAAAGGGAATTGGTCCAGTTCAACAGATGGTCTCTGGGTTGGCAGCCTGTGACGTCTTTGGGCCGCAACCTAGCCTTGCGCCCCCGCCTTGCCCAGCCTTGTGAATGGCTCCGATCCATGCCACCCAAGGGTGTGACTTGAAAGGCCCATTCCAAATGGTAACGACACCCCCCGCTTACCCGCTGACCCGCCTCCGCCGTCTGCGCCGCACGCCCGCGTTGCGCGCCATGATCCGCGAAAGCAGCCTGAGTCCGGCGGATTTCATATGGCCGGTGTTCGTAATGGAGGGGAAAGACGGCGAAGAGCCTGTGGCGTCGATGCCCGGCGTATCCCGTCTGACAGTGGATCGGATCGGCAAAGCTGCCAAAGAGGCGTGGGATCTTGGCATCCCTGCGATTTGCATCTTCCCCTATACCGGCATGGACGCCCGCACTGAAGATTGCGCGCTCGCCTGGTCGCCCGACAACATCGCCAATCAGGCCATCAAAGCGGTCAAGGACGCCTGTCCCGAGATCGCCGTGATGACCGACATCGCGCTCGATCCTTACAACATCAACGGCCATGACGGCTTTGTTGAGAACGGTGAGATCGTCAATGACCGTACAGTCGAGGCGCTGGTCCTCATGGCGCTGACGCAGGCCGATTGTGGCGCGGATATCCTTGGGCCGTCTGACATGATGGACGGGCGCATCGGCGCAATTCGACAGGCGTTGGAAGGCGAAGGCCACAGCCATGTCACGATCCTCAGCTATACCGCCAAATATGCCTCAGCCTTTTATGGCCCGTTCCGCGACGCAGTTGGCGCGTCGTCAGCGCTTACGGGCGACAAGAACACCTACCAAATGGATGTCGCGAATTCGGACGAAGCGATGCGGCTTGTAGCGCGTGATCTGTCTGAAGGCGCGGACATGATCATGGTCAAACCGGGTATGCCCTACCTTGATATCGTGGGCCGGGTGAAGCGCGAGTTCGGTGCACCGACATTCGCATATCAAGTCAGCGGTGAATACGCGATGATCCAAGCGGCGGCGCAAAACGGCTGGCTCGATCATGACAAGGTCATGCTGGAATCGCTGATGTGCTTCAAACGTGCGGGCTGCGACGGCATCCTGACCTATTTCGCGCCCGCAGCCGCAAAGCTGCTGAACGGCTAGCCAAAAGCCGCCGACCTACATCTAGGTGCTGACAGCGCGCAAAACTCCGCCTATAGTAGCGCCATAACGGGGGCAAACCCCCGATCTCAAAGGCACGAGGCAGTTATGACCCTTATCAGCAGACGCAATTTTGCGCTTTCCGCGCTGGCAACCACCACCCTTTCCGCCTGCGGCAATGGCATCGGCGGCGATGGTGCCGCGACAATCGACAGCCGTGTGAACAGCACGCTCAATTTCATGTACAACACCTATCCGGGCACCCGTGATCTGGCGAACAAGGCCAGCGGGATGTTGGTGATGCCGGTCGTGACGGAGGCCGGGCTCTTTGCCGGGGCGTCCTATGGACGGGGCGCATTGCTCGTCGGTCCGACAACGGTCGACTATTACTCCGCCACCGCTGCCTCTGCCGGGTTGCAGATCGGCGCGCAGCAGTTCTCATCCGTGTTGTTCTTTATGACGCCGGACGCGTTGATGGATTTCCGCACTGCGAACGGCTGGGCGGTCGGCGCAGACGTCGAATACGCGCTCAACGACAGTGGAGAGACGTTGCGGGCAGAGACCACAACCTCCCTCGCCCCAGTGATCGCCGTCGTGTTTGCTCAGGCCGGGTTCCGTGCCGGTGCGACGCTCGAAGGGCTGAAATACACCCGCATCATTCCGTGACCTCAGATGGCTCGCTACAATGCGCGGGCCAACTCTGATGGGTTTATCCGCTGATTTCCTTTCGGGATCAGCCCCTAAGTCGCGTGCCATTCGCATCAAAGGGCGGCTCTGCCAGCACCACACCGCGATGCGGCTGGCCGAGGATCATCACGTCCACCTCTTGCCCCGGCGCCACGTTCTTGAGGTATCCAAGCGCCAGCGACATGCCGACGGAATAGCCGTAAGCTCCTGATGTCACGCGGCCGGCCGGCGCCCCATCGAGGAGGAAGATCGGCTCGCCCCCTGTGGCGTCGGCTGGCGCGTCCGGGCTGTCGCAAGACGCGATATGGATCAAGGACAAAACTTCACGCGATGCATTATCTTTAACTTGTATGTAACTGTCTTTGTGGAGAGATTCCTTCTCTGGCTTGATCAGGCCCGCAAGCCCGACCTCTTGTGGCCAATATTCCGGCGAATATTCTCGGCCCCAGGATCCATAGCCCTTTTCGACCCGCAGCGACATCAGCGCCCGACTGCCCACAGGCCCGCCACCAGCCGCTTGGCAGGCGGCCAAAAGCGCTGCGTAAACCGCTTTCTGATCCTCTTCGCGGCAGTGAATTTCCCACCCGAGATCGCCTGTAAATGAAACACGCAACGCCAGACAACGAACACCAGCGACCTCAAGCCAGGCCGATCGCATGAACCGGAACGCCTCCGCTGCAAGCGATGTATTCGTCAGCGTTTGCAAGGCTTTACGGGACGTAGGTCCAGCGATGTTGAAACCGCACCACTCTGTCGTCATGCTCTCAAATGTTGTATCATCGGGCAACGGCACCATCGCCCAGAACCGCTGATGATAGCGTTCTGCCATCCCTGACCCGATGACCCAGAATTCCTCGTCACCCATCCGCGTGACCGTGAAATCACCAGCGATGCCGCCATTCACCCCAATCAGCGGCGTAAGGCAGGATCGACCCACAGCGACAGGCATGCGATTGGCGAAGATCGCGTTGAGCCAATCTTCAGCGCCCGTTCCCTTCACCCGATATTTGGCGAAGTTGGAAATATCAATCAAACCAACGGATTCGCGCAGCATCCTCGCTTCGCGTCCGACGGAATGCCACCACGGTTGGCGGGTGAAACCGGCGCTGTCGGGCACGTCCTTGTCGAAATAGGCCGCATGTTCCCAGCCGTAGTTGAGGCCGAAAACCGCGCCCATCTCCTGTTGCATCTGGTAAATCGGCCGGGTCCGAACAGGCCTGCCCGCATCACGCTCTTCGCCGGGGAAATGAATCTTGAAACGGTGCGCATATTGGTCGCCCACCCGCGCCTTGGTGAAGGCTGCATCGGCCCATTTACCAAATCTCGCAACATCCCAGCTAAACATATCGTAGCTGGATTCGCCTTTCGTGATCCATTCCGCCGCCATCAGCCCCATGCCGCCCGATTGGCTGAAGCCCGGAATGATCCCGTTGCAGCAGAAATAGTTCCGCAGATCAGGATGCGGACCAAACAACACATTGCTGTCCGGTGACCAGATCATCGGGCCGTTGATCACCCGCTTGATGCCGGCCTCACCCACCGCCGGGACGCGCTCAATCGCGCGCATCATGTTATCCTCAATCCGCTCCAGATCATCGGCGAAGAGCTCATGTCCGAACCCTTGCGGCGTGCCGTCCTCGGCCCAGAAACGGACGTCTTTTTCATAGGCGCCGACAAGCAGGCCCTGCCCCTCTTGCCGAAGGTAATATTCGCCGTCCCGATCTGCGACGGACGGTAGACGCCGATCCATCGCGGCGATCTCTGCAATGGTCTCGGTCACGAAGTACTGGTGTTCGGTCGGCAAGAGCGGCAGCTCAATCCCCGCCATCTTGGCGACTTCCCGGCCCCAGAGCCCGGCGGCATTGACGACCCATTCTGTCCGAATGTCGCCCTTCGGCGTCTCAACGATCCATGACCCATCGGGCTGTTGAAGGGTCGCTGTCACCGGACGGAAGCGGATGATCTCCCCCCCGCGTTGACGGGCGCCGAGCGCATAAGCGTTGGTGACGCCGCTGGGGTCCACATTACCGCCATCAGGTTCGAACATGATGCACCGAATGCCGTCATAATTGACCAAAGGATGCAGTCGCTCCGCCTCGGCGCGATCAACCTCATGGAAATTCATTCCGTAATAGCGTGCCTTCGCCGCTTGTAGGCGCAACTGGTGTTCACGCTCTTCCGTTTGCGCAAGATAGAGCGATCCGGGTTGAAACACGCCGCAGGACTGGCCGGTCTCGGCCTCCAGTTCCTTGTAGAGGTTCATCGTGTAGTGCTGGATGCGACTGATATTGGTGCTGTCATGCAACCCGTGAATATTGGCGGCAGCGTGCCAGGTGGACCCGGATGTCAGCTCATCGCGTTCCAGCAGCACCACGTCGTTCCAGCCGAGTTTGGTGAGGTGATAGAGGATCGAGCAGCCGATGACGCCGCCTCCGATCACGACAGCTTGGGCATGGGTGCGCATCTCGGGCCTCCTTTACTGAGGCCAAGGTGCGGGCAGGATCGAGGGGCCGGTTGGGTGAAACCGACCTTTCGCGTCGCTGTGCTACAAGTGGGCTGATTTCAACCGCGGACGTCTTTCAACACGGGGGCGGGCATTTTTTCTGTCAGCCTGTCGACGTCGGGCGCAAACGTCATGGCCTCTGCGGCACGGGCGTAGGACTGGGCCGACAGGTCTTGGGCCGCAGCCCTCAGCCCAGGGTCAGAGTGGTTCATCAGGGACGAGAGGACCATCTGAAGGCCAATCTGAACCTCAACCAACGCAGCACCGTCCCGGGCCAAAGCGCCAAATCCATCGTCGAGCAATTCTCCCAGGTCGAGCGGCCTGATCCGCAAACGGGGAAAGTCCGCCTGTCCGCCGCCAGCGTCTATTTCATTGCGATAGAGCGACAAGATGCGACCGACCCGCGGGGATCAACGATCCGGGAACCGCTATCGACGTGATCACGCGGG
>JBCBCS010000086.1:0-14247 GCA_038530475.1 Pseudomonadota bacterium | reverse complement strand
CCCGCCCCGGTGATCGACGCGATCAACGCCTCCGCCCGGCGCGTCGCCATGTCGGGGAGGGTCGGGCTCGCCTCGATCAGCGCTTCCAGACGGCTGGGCTCGCGAGGATCGTAATAGATGCCCAGATCGTCCAGGACCAGGGACAGCGGCGCGATCAGGTCCGCGCCGAGCCCCTTGGAGCGCAAGAACCCGTCTTCAACTCGAACAGCGCCGTCATATCGATCGGCCTTGCCGGCCCAAACCATATGGCCGCGTCCTGTCTCGGCTGCCTTGTGTACGGCCCGTAGCGGGTCATCCTCGAACACCACTTTGCGACGCTGACCGAAGACGGCTTGCAGTGGCGCGCGTTTCCAAAGCCGCATGCCGGAGGCGACCCAACCCTGCGCATCGTCACGCCAGGCCCGTGCCTTGGCCTCTAGGGTGTCGATCACTTGTTCCAGCGCACACAACTGGTCGCGGTAGGGATCATACCACGTCGGATAGAGGATCATCGCGGCGGCAAAGAGCTGCGCGCGCGTCAGGCGGCGTTGCCTGCGATCAAGCGGCATCCGATCATCGCTCAGCCCCCAGCCCATGTAGAACGGCTGGCCGAAGACGACGGGTTTGTGCCCCGCAAGGATCGCTTCAAATCCGAACTGGGATGAGACAGTGTAGACCGCCACCGCTCCCTCAAGCAGGTGATGCGGCGAGATGGCGTCGCTGAGGAAATGGACGCCGTCTGACAGATCGCTGTCGCGGTAATGCCCCTCCCGGTGACCGGCCGCCGTCTCAGGGTGGGTCTTGATCAGGATCCGGGCGGTCGGGTTTTCTTCGCGGGCGACGAAAAGCATTTCGAGAAAGGTGTTGCGATCGGCGCGGGACGCGGTGACTGACGCATCGCGCTCGGTCTGGTCGATGACCAGCACGTAGCCCGGATCCGGGGCGGGCGTGCTGGGCTCAAAGGCGTTGTATTTCGACAGATGGGCCCGTTTGATCCGCTCCATCGCGTCACGGGCGCGGTTGAGAAGGTGGGTGTCGTCCAGCGGATCGTCGCGCAGGATTTGCTCAAGATCGGACACGGTCGAGGGGTCAAAATGGACACCGTGATGGTCCAGATGCAAGCCCAGCGGCGGATCGCCATCGCGGCCCGGCAGGACGGAGCGTAAGAAGGCGTCTTCGACGCGCAGAACGGGGGCCTCGGTGCGGTCGGACATCGCCTCCCCGCGCCAGGATGTCGGCGATTTACCCCAGACGCCGATCAGATCGTCAGGTCCGGGTCTTCCGAGGGAGACGTCATAACCCGCCAGCGACAGGATCCGGCGGATGCGCGATTGGGTCAGGAACCCGCCATTGTAGACGTACAAACGCCGCGGGGTTTCGCCCGCGGCGTTGTTTGGCGGTATTGGCGTCATTACTCGCCGAGTGAGGCCGCAGCGTTCACCTGCCCGAGCGTGCCAAGCGCGGCCGAGATGGTCTTGCTGAACTGGCTGAACGGGGCCTCGGTGACATAGACGGTGTCGCCATCGCGGATTGCGAAGTCCCGGGCGGTGAACATGCCGTTGGGGCTGGTGAGGTCGAGCACGTAGACGACCCGCTGGGTGCCCACCAGATCGGTGCGACCGACGAGCTGGCTTGCGATCTCTTCCGGCTCATTACGGAAGATGAATACACCCGTCGGATCGGCGAGGTTGGTGTTCAGGCCGCCGACTTGTGCGATAGCTTCGATCGCTGAGATGGTCTGGCTTTCAAAGCCCACACGGCTTTGGGTGCCGGTTGCGCCAAGGGCGGTAAAGCTGCGGTTGTCCTGTTCGACGAAGATGCGATCGCCGGCGCGCAGGGCGATGTCATGGCCAGGGTGATCATAGAGGTCTTCAAACCAGATCTGGCCGGTATGGTTGCCGCGCACCACGGTCACTTGCGCAATTTCCGGTGGCACTGTCACACCGCCGGCGCGGGCCAGCATGGCGGACAGTGTGCGCGTCGGGCGTTCGATAGCATAGACGCCCTGACCGCCCACGGCCCCCACGACAGAGACGGTGGCCCCGTCGCCGGCAAGGCGGCGCACCTGGACCTGCGGATCAGGGGTCTGTTCTTCAAGGCGTTCGGTGATGATGCGGCGCACCGCTTCGGGCGTGTTTCCCGCCGCGCGGATGCGACCAGCGTAAGGCACGAAGATAAAGCCGGAGCCGTCAACCTGCACCTCTTCCAGCACCGTCGCGTTCTGGCCTTCTGGCACCAGCAGCGGATCACGGACATTTTCCCAGATCGTCAGGCCCAGCACGTCGCCGGGACGGATCGTGTCACTGCCCAGAACCCCGGCATCATTGAAGCCCGACGCAAAGCCCAAAGCAGGCGTCACGCCGGCGATCAGGTTGACCCGATCGTCGACCAACAGAATGAAGGCATCGCCTTCACGCATCACTGATCCCGCAAAAATTTCATTCTTGTTGGGCCCGGATCGCGGCAACCCGCAGGAGGCCACAGCCAGAAATGCAACTAGAAAGGCCGTAACGCGGGCCACGCGCGCACTGATTGAAGTCACTGCTTCGGTCTCCTCGACCTATGGTCTGCCTCTGCCATGCGGATTAGTTCCGCTTTAGCTTTTGCTGGCAAAGTACGGGAATCCGGTCACAAAATCCAGTATTTGTGCGGTGGGGTGCAGGGGTGTGGCGGGATTGCCACCGACGGCCCCGGCCAGGTGCTAGGTTTAGTGGCGATCAGCCGACAACACGCAACTGCTGGCGCGGCGGAGCCTTGCCGCTGCGTAAAGCGTCATAGGGATCGTGGGGGTCGAGCATCATATCCACGACCTGACGCAGCAGTTGCCGTCGACCGCGGGCGGAATAGAACCCGCCGGGCACCTGGCTCGTTTCCAGCAGAAAGCGTCGATAATCCTTAAAGGCGCGGTTGTCGGGGCGTCCGGGCTGGGCAAAGAACTGATCCAGCGGTAGGTCCGAGACAAATTCCGGCTTGGCATAGACCACCCGGCCAAACACCTTGAGCGGGATGCCCCGGTGCAAGACCTGTTGCCCAGCCGTGGAGTTGACCGTCACTGCCGTGCGCGCGTGATCCAGGACCTGCGCCAGCTTGCCGCCGCGTACGAAATGCACCCGGCCTGACACGCCTTGGTCTTTCGCCAGCCGCTTGATGATCCGGCGCAGCGGGCTGCGCCCGTTTTCAAGTGGATGGGCCTTGAGGACGAGGTGATGATGCTGCGGTGCGCCTTTGGCAAAGCCCTCAATCACCAGCGACAGAAACTCTTCCATCCGGGTGAAGGGCGAGTGCATCTGAAAACTCGCATCATGCTCAAGCTGCATCAGAGCGATGTGATACGGGTAGCCGCCGTGCTTGATCCGCAAGGTTGAGGCAATCCGCCCCAGCGCGATGACCGGCATCAGCAACAGTCGACGAGTGTAGAGCGCCGTTTCGGCCACCAACGGCAGTTCGCGGTGTGGGCGGAAATTGCGGTAGTCGCCGTTCCGGAACAGCACGAACCAGTGGTAGAGCGCGCCGTAAAACACGTGCTGGCGCATGTCGCCCCACTGTGCGGGCGCTTCGGGCACATCAAGATCGGTCTGCGCGAGGGCGGCGCGCATGTCCTCCACGCTCATGTCCATCAGACGTGAATGGCCGTTCGCACCGCCGCGTTCATAAGTCACCCAATATGGGCGCATGTAGCCTTCTTCGAATACATGGATCGTCAGGCCCAGATCACGGGCCGCCGCAATGGCCTCTGCATGAATTGGGCGGGTATCGCCATAAAGCACAAGGTCGGTGATGCCGTGCTCTGCCACCAGCGCGCGGAACGTCTCAGGCCAGTCCTCGGGCGTGCCACGAAAGGGGATGTAGCCCTTAGCGCCGAACCAAAAGGCGCGGTCGCCAGCATTGAAGCCAACGCGCCGCACCTCGGCCCCCGCCGCGCGGAGCATTTTGCCCAGCCGGTGAAAGAACGGTCCGTGCGGCCCCTGCAAAAACAGGAAAGATCGGGTTTGCGTGTCGGTCACGGGTCCTTATCGCTTAGCTTGCTTAACGCAGTGCTAAAGAATCAAAGGGGCCACATTAAGGCAAGTGTTTCTCTGCGCCGTGCTCGGCGCCCGACTTGAAGGTGCCGCAGACGCGGGTTAGGTCCGGATGAAACTTCGAAAGGATGCGCGATGTTCACAGGGATTGTCACAGATGTCGGTGAAATTCTGGCACTGGAGCAGAAAGGCGATCTGCGGGCGCGGATCGGCACGGCCTATGACATCGCGGGCATTGAGATCGGCGCGTCCATCGCCTCTGACGGTGTCTGCCTGACGGTCGTGGACAAGGGCACCGACCCACGTGGCTGGTATGATGTCGACATCTCCGCCGAAACCGTGAGCAAGACTGCACTGGCCGACTGGATCACTGGCAAGCGCGTCAATCTCGAACGCGCTCTGAAAGTTGGGGATGAGCTGGGTGGCCATATCGTGTCAGGTCATGTCGATGGGGTCGCCATGATTGTGGCAATGCAGGACGAAGGCGACAGCACTCGGGTGACGTTGGAGGCGCCAGAGCATCTGGCGAAATTCATCGCCCCGAAAGGCTCAGTCGCGCTCAATGGCACGTCGCTCACGGTAAATGAGGTCGAGGGCAATCGTTTCGGCATCAACTTCATTCCCCATACCAAAGAGGTCACGACATGGGGCGATGCCGCCGTAGGTGACAAAGTGAACCTCGAAGTGGACACGATGGCGCGCTATGTCGCTCGTCTGAGGGAGTATGGGTGATCGCCGGGATCGGACATAATTCCGGACGGGTTGATGAGCCAGGCCGCGCCTTTCGCCGCTTTGCGTGGGGCAAGGCCCGCACACAGCTTCTACCGAAATTGCCGATTGAGGTCGTGCGCCGCCGCGTGCTGCGCGCCAAGGAACTGGGTCTGCCTTATAAGACCTATGCCGGTCTGCGGGCATCGTCAGGCGACGATCTGATCGGGTTTCTGTTCTCGTCCAACGCGTTGCGGGTGCTGACGGCCCGCGATCAGGTGTCGGACGCTATGCAAGAGAAACTCGCGATGCTCCAAAATGCGCGGAAGATCGGTCTCGCCCAAGGCCGCGTCGCGCCGAGGGATTTGGTCCCGCCGATGCAATCCGCTTATCCCGCGCCAAGGCCGCTGGCACCGTGGTCAGACGCGAAAGAGAAACTCGCTGCCCTGCTTGAGGCGGAAAAACTCCCCGGTTCCCGCACCGTTCTTGTCTGCGACACCGAGCTTGAGCTTGAATGGCTCGCCGCGGCCCGTCTTGCTGGGGCGATCCCGGCGGACGTCTATTTCGACACACAATGACATCGCCCGCCAAACCCGCCGTCGTTGCCTCCCTTGAGGATGATACCGGCGAGCGCTGCGTCGATATCTTGCGCCACCCGGACGGTCACTTCACGTACGCTGAATGTCGCCGCGACCCCGAAGACAGCCACGGCTGGCGCCGTCTCTCGAACGCCGAGGGCCCCACCTTCCACACAGAATTCGCCGCTTACAACGCCGCCCTGAAAGACATCGGCTGGCTCATCGATTGACGCTTCCGTTCATCTGACCAAAAACAACTTGAACGCAACGGCGCGCGTCCGGGCCAACCCTTTCCAATTGGCGCGCAACGGTCTATCTGGCCTTCAAGTTGCCGCCAAAGGATCCCCATGTCTGAGATGTTCGAAAAACCTGGTCCCGTTGAGGCCGATTGGAAAGACGCGATTTCCAGCATTGAGGACATCATCGACGATGCCCGCAATGGCCGGATGTTCATCCTTGTCGATCACGAAGACCGGGAGAATGAGGGCGATTTGGTGATCCCGGCGCAAATGGCCACACCGGATGCAATCAATTTCATGGCGACCCACGGGCGTGGTCTGATCTGTCTGACCTTGCCGGGGGATCGCATCGACGCGCTGGGCTTGAACCTGATGTCGACGCACAACTCATCGCGCCATGAGACCGCGTTCACCGTCTCGATCGAGGCGCGTGAGGGCGTGACGACGGGCATCTCCGCAGCCGACCGCGCGCGCACCGTGTCTGTCGCCATTGATGCGACCAAAGGCCCGCAGGATATTGCGACGCCGGGGCATGTGTTCCCGCTGCGCGCCCGCGCGGGCGGGGTGCTTGTCCGCGCCGGTCACACCGAAGCGGCGGTGGATATTTCGCGCCTCGCCGGTCTCAATCCGTCGGGCGTGATCTGCGAGATCATGAAGGAAGACGGCGAAATGGCCCGCCTGCCGGACCTTGTGGCCTTCGCCCAACTGCATAACCTTAAGATCGGCACCATCAGCGACCTCATTGCCTACCGTCGCCGCAATGACAATCTGGTCCGTGTTCAGAACGAACAGACCATCACGTCCGAGTTCGGCGGCGAATGGCAGATGAAGATCTACGCTGATGAAACTCACGGCGACGAACATATCGTTCTGATGAAGGGCGACATTTCCGGTGATGATCCGGTGCTGGTGCGGATGCATTCGATGGATCCGATGCTTGACGTTGTGGGGGTCGGCCCGCGCGGCCGGACGGCAGAGTTTGGTGAAGCGATGAACCGTGTGGCCGAAGAGGGTCGAGGCGTTGTCGTTTTGCTCCGCGATACCTCAATGAAGATGGTGGCCCAGGATGAGGTGTCGCCGCAGACGCTGCGCCAATATGGGCTTGGCGCGCAAATCCTCAGCTCGTTGGGCCTCAGCGATATTATCCTTCTGACAAACTCGCCCCAACCCAAGATCGTGGGCCTTGATGCTTACGGGCTCGAGATTGTTGGCACTCGCAAAATTTCGGAGCTCGGATAATGGCTGGCGCATCGCACTACATTCTGGAACGACCAACCTTCGACAAACCGGTTAAGATCCTGATCGTGATCTCGCCTTATTACAAGGACATCGCCGACAACCTGCTCGCCGGTGCCAAGGCCGAGATTGAAGCGGCGGGCGGCACCCATGAGGTCGTGGAAGTCCCCGGCGCGCTGGAAATTCCCACCGCAATCGGCATCGCCGAACGGATGAGCAATTTTGACGGATACGTCGCCCTCGGTTGTGTCATTCGAGGCGAGACGACGCATTATGAGACGGTTTGCAACGACAGCTCTCGTGCGATCCAGCTTTTGGGACTACAGGGGCTGTGCATCGGCAACGGCATCCTGACGGTTGAGACGCAAAAGCAGGCCGAAGTCCGGGCTGACCCGGCGGATCAGAACAAAGGTGGCGGGGCGGCGGCTGCGGCCTTGCACCTGATCGCGCTGAGCCGTAAGTGGGGTCGCGCTGAGAAGGGCGTGGGGTTCGCCCGTGATATCCTTCTGGCGGGCAAGAACGACGGCACCCCGACTGCATGACCCTTTCGAATAACCAGAAACGCAAGATGCGGTCGGCAAGCCGGCTGTATGCTGTGCAGGCGCTCTTTCAGATGGAGCAAACCGGCCAGACCATTGAGGCCATCACCCGTGAGTTTGAGGACCACCGGTTTGGTGCGACCTATGATGGCGATGAGATGATCGAAGGCGACGTCGATCACTTCCGCATATTGGTAGAACGGGCCGTCGATGATCAGGCGAAGATTGACCAGATGACGGACCGGGCGCTGGTGGCCCGCTGGCCGCTGGGGCGGATCGACCCGACCTTACGGGCGCTCTTCCGCGCGGCGGGTGTTGAGCTGATGGGCCGGGACACGCCGCCGAAAGTCGCCATTACGGAATATGTGGACGTTGCGAAGGCGTTCTTCGAAGGCGGGGACGAGCCGAAATTCGTCAACGCCGTGCTCGATCATATGGCCCGCGAGGCGAAGCCCGAGGCCTTCTAGGGTCAGCGTAAACCACTGCTGCGCAGCACTTTTTCAATACAGTTCTGGACCCGCCCCGCGTCCGCATTAGCTCGGTCCGCAGGAGGCGAACATGTCCGAGCGTAAACACCAAAGTCTTGTTTCTCTTTACTGGCACAGCGCGGCCTACGGCTTTGTGTTGGCGGCAATTTTTGTCGGCTCCTTGCTTTGGATGGATGTCGGTGGGCTGGGCGGCCTTCTGGCGCGGTCCGGCATGCCGGTGTTTGCGGCGGCCCTGCTTTGGGTTCAAAGCGGCCTGCTGTTCTCTGCGGTCCAGCTCAGCGTTTCGGTCGCGTTGATCCCCTCGAGCGAGCGCTGACGCCTGAGGCGTTCTGACACTGGACTCTGCGCCGGGAGTGGTTACCTTTGCCTCAGGAGGCTGCCACATGTCCACGCGCAATCATCAAGACCTGCTCAAGCTCTTTCTGAAGTGCCTGCCGTTTGGCTTTATGGTCTCAGCGCTGTTCTTGGTGGTGCTGATCACATTTGGCCAATCCGCCGGGGCGATGCTCTTGTGGCTCTTCGTGCTTAACGGAATGGCCTTTTCCGGCGTCCAGTTCGTGATCCTGATTTTGTCGTCGGACAATGATGACAATGATGGGGAGCGGGGTCGCGTTTTTCTGGCCGAGCCTGTGCCAGTCCGCATCAAGCGCCCACAGCAGCGTCGCCGCTGAAGCCGTTCAAAATGCAGGAAAAGTGGCGGGCCCCGCAGCAGCCGTAGGGGTCTGAATTCCCGAGGACCTGTATATACAGGTGGGCGCCAGGTAACGTAGCCAGGGCTATGACAGAGCCAGCTCCCTCGGATTTGCTTAAGGCCACCGGAATTTACCCGTTGTTTACGAGAAGAGCAGAAGCCCGCCGGAGCTACAGGTAGTGCGGCGCGCGTGTCGTAACAAGGGCTATGTGCTGGTTTCCGGTGTCGCAGGCTGCCCGTTCAGGTGGTTGCGCAAAGATCCTTCAAAAAAGTGCTCCCAGCCGCGGGTGCAGACATCGAGGCAGGCGAGGGTCTGATTGAGCCCCCGGTGCGTGAGCGTGATCTGACTGCCCGTTCCTGACGGCTCGACCGACCAAACCAGCGCGGTACCAAGCCACTCCGCGGCGTCCTCTACGTCTTCGATGATCATATGAGCATCCGTACAAGGCCATTCGAACAACAGCGCTGTATCTTCTGGGTCAAAGGCGAAGGTCGCATGGCTGTTGTTGAATCGGATGGTGGCACCTTCGCCATTCAGCTCGACACGGTTCGACCACCAGATGTGCATCTCTTTGCGGATCGCTTGGGCGGCCGACTGGGGGTCGGCCGCGACTGTTATTGAGGCGGAGTAGTCCATCAGCACTCGACCTCGTGAACATCATTGCGGAGCCGGGCAAGGTGGTCGTCCCAACCTTTGTCTAAGGCAAGTGTCAGCCCAAAGGCCTCGGCCCCTTGTGGCAATCCGCTATGGGTCAGTGACAGCCGCGTGCCCCCCTCAACGTCGTCCAATGTCCACAGAACCGTGCTGACGGCGTCGCCCATGGGGCCAATCGTGAAAGTGTATTCGAGAAGGTCGTGCGGTTGCGCGCGCATGACTTTTCCCCACATCAGCTTGTCGCCGGACTCGACACCGTGCATGGCGTAGTCCTCCCCTTCGGAGAGCGTCTCGGTCGGCTTATGAAACCAAATGGCTAGCTTGTCGGGGTCCGTCAGATAGGCCCAGACGTCCGCCTTGCTGGCCTTGAGATAGATCATTTTGTTCAGCGTGTTGGTCATTATTTGTCCTTTTCAATTGCAGTTTTGAGGGCGCCAAGGCGGTCGTCCCAGAAGGCATCGAAGTATCCGAGCCAGTTGCGAATGGGTGCGAACGCCTCGGGGTTAAGCGTGTTGTATCGTTCACGCCCAGAGGCGCGGACGGTGATCAATCCGCCGTCCGAAAGCACTGTCAGGTGTTTCTTCACGGCAGCGCGGGTCATGTCGAAATTACTGGCCACCTGCGCGATGGTCATGTCCTGACCCCGCAGCATCAGAAGGATGTCGCGACGGGTTGGGTCGGCGAGGGCGCGAAAGATAGGTTGGTCTGACGTCATACGAATCTCATGATACTATTTGGTATCACTTTATGAGATACCATTTGGTATCATGTCAAGGACATCAGGATCGAATAGGTACGGCGTGCGTGCCCTCTTGACCGATGTTCACGAATTGTTCATGTTTGTCAGATGCCCGAGGATCGCGCCCTTTCCGACTTTCAGCCCGGCCAGCTCTTGGCGCGGGGGGTCTGCCGCCACTTACGCAGCCTTGATCTGGTCTGTGTCGAAGAATTGGTGCCGACCCGTGGCTTGCGGGTGGACGTGATGGCGCTGGGACCCAAGGGCGAAGTCTGGATCGTCGAATGCAAATCGTCCCGTGCGGATTTCCAGTCCGACCAGAAATGGCAAGGTTATCTGGACTGGTGCGACCGATTTTTCTGGGCTGTGGATGAAGATTTCCCGACAGAGCTTTTGCCGCAGGACACGGGCCTGATCCTTGCCGATGGCTATGACGCAGAGGTCATCCGCATGGCGCCGGAAGACAAATTGGCCCCTGCGCGCCGCAAGGTGATGGTGCAGACTTTTGCCCGTACAGCCGCCCTGCGATTGCAAGGGTTGCGCGATCCTGGTGCATTGCTGGGCGGCGGGATTTACTGACGCCGAACCAGTGCCAAGCCGGCAAAGCCGCTGCCCATGATAACCAGCAACCCGGCGATGCTGAGTGGATCGGGGAAATCGCCGAATACGAAGAACCCGAACGCTGTCGCCGACAGCAATTGTGTATAGATCAACGGAGCAATGACGCTCGACGGTGTGGTCTGGCTGAGCCGCACGAGCAGCAGATTGCCAAAGGCCGATCCCAGCGCCGAGAGCAGGATCAGGCCAAATCCGGCCCAGGTCACAGCGTCGGGTCGCGCCGCTAGGCCAAACGGGGCCAACACGATCCCGCCCAGCACCAGTTGAGAGATCAGCAAAAAGCTTGGTCGGTAGAGCGGCGCGATGGCGCGCGTGGCCACGACGTAGCTGCCATGGAACACCCCGGCCAGAAGGGCGAAGCCCATGCCGATCGTCGCGCCAAAACCGGGCTGCACAACCATCAGAACGCCTGCAAAGCTGAAGCCAAGCAATACGCTACGCGCCGCGCTGACCCGTTCGCCCAAAACGAGGATGGATAGAATGTAGGCGACAACTGGGCCGATGAAGAACGCACCGAACGCGTTTGCGATCGGTTCCGTGCGCAATGCGGTGAGGATACACGAAATCCCGCCCATGATCAGCAAGGCCCGCAGCCAGACCCGACCGTCGCGCAAACCGGACAATTCTGATCGGCGCAGTCCCATGACCGGAAGCAACAGCAAGGACGCCAATGCAAACCGGGTCCAAGCGACGAAGATTGGGCTCATGCCGTCTTCACTCAGCACCTTTGCGGCGGTGTCGCCGCCAACGATCAGCGACATGGACACAAGCATGATGGCGCCCACGCGCCAAAGCGGAGGCATCCTAGCGGTTCAGAGCGCGAGCAGCTTTGGCGGCAGCAAGGATTTCTTCGGCGATTTCCTGAGCTTCGTCCGGGGTGAAATCCATTGGGATTTCCATGCCATCTGCGTCAACAAACAACCGCACCTGACCGCGATCGGTGGGCCCGATCTGCAGGTTCGCCTCGATGTCGCGTTCGGTGTTGATGCCCATGGATCGGTCCCTTTCGTCCTCGCTCCGCAATATCGCGTGACCTTGCAGGAAGGCAAGGGCAGGGCGCAATCGGCGGCGTTTGGGGGCTTGCAATCGCAGGACGCTCTGGCTAAATCCACTGCTGTGCCGCCTTAGCTCAGTTGGTTAGAGCGCTTGATTGTGGATCAAGAGGTCCCTGGTTCGAGACCAGGAGGTGGTACCACCCCTTCCTCTTACATGCCGCGTTAACCGCTGTTCTTGAGCCGTTGGACGCGAGCGAAGATGGTGCGTTTGTCCGTCATCACGAGGCCAAGCATGCGCCGGGCGAGGGGGAACATAAGCGGCTCGTTCTCGGCCAGCGCCCAAAGCCGCGACAGCATATTCCGATCCAGGTCGCCGTTCTTGAGCGAATAGGGGTGCAAGTCGAAGGCCAGCGCAGGCCGGTCGGTCATGGCAATCTTGGGAAATGGCGCGTCGTTGGGCTGGCCGGACATGCTGCGCTCTGTATCGTGAAGTTTGATCAGATCGAACAGAACCGACAGTCCCATGCCGAGCGCCCGTTGATCGCCAGTTTGGCCGTGATCCGCAAATGTCGTTGCTGCTGAGATGAGCCACCGGACCGAGAGCGTTTCACTCAACCAGCGCCCTTCTTCGCGCCAAATCCTGAAAAACAGCGCTCGCGCTTCATCCGGGCAGCCGTCCCGTCGCAGATTGGCGATACAGAAGGCATGATAGAAATGCAGCACGTTGCTGCTTTCGAATTCGTGCAAGAGAGCGTTGACGCATTCCTCTAGCGAGCGGTGGCCAAAGGGCTTGTCCATTTGTGACGGGTGCGGCGGCGGGCGCATCGTTTTGAGCGGCGCCAATGGATCGTCCGGCGATAGCAAAACATCCTGGGCAGATCGAAAGGGTGTGCGTTTCGTCTCAAACCGCTTCAGCAGTGCGAAGAACCCTCCCGGGTAGATTTCGTCTGCGATGTCCATTGAGCTACCTTCCTGAAACTGTCGGCCAAACTATCCGCGCCGCTCGCTCACCCGCAATGCAAAAAGGCCCGCCGGAGCGAGCCTTCTGCGAAGCTTTGTCGGTCGGGTCAGCCAATGATGCCGTTCAGCGTTGTGGATGGACGCATGACGGCTGCGGTTTTGGCGAAATCACCGTGGTAGTAGCCGCCAAGATCAACGGGCTTGCCCGCGCCGACCTTCAACTCGGCGACGATGGTGTCCTCGTTCTCAGTCAGGGCTTTTGCGACCGGCTCAAAGGCCGTGGCGAGTTCCACATCGTCGGTCTGCGCCACAAGCGCATCAGCCCAGTAGCGCGCAAACCAGTAATGGCTGGTGCGGTTGTCGTCCTGACCCACCTTGCGGCCCGGCGACTTGCCTTCGGCAAGCAGTTTTTCCGTTGCCGCATCAACCGCATTGCCCATGACGCGGGCTTTGTCGGTGCCCGCAAAGCGGAAGCTTTCACCCAGCGCGCAGAACTCGCCCAGACTGTCCCAACGCAGGTGGTTTTCTTCCATCAGCTGCTGGACGTGCTTGGGGGCAGAACCGCCCGCACCGGTTTCAAACAGACCGCCACCGTTCATCAGCTTGACCACTGACAGCATCTTGGCAGACGTACCGACTTCGAGGATCGGGAAGAGGTCTGTCAGATAATCGCGCAGCACGTTGCCGGTGATGGCGATCATCGTTCGGCCTTCGCGAATTTCTTCGCAAGACGCGCGGGTCGCGGGGATCGGGGCCATGATTTCGAACTTGTCCGACACGCCTTTGGCGGCCAGCGCCGGTTCGACATATCTGATAAGCTCGGCATCGTGGGCGCGGGTGGCGTCGAGCCAGAAAATCGCGCGGCAGTTTTCAGCGGCTTGACGTTCAATGGCGAGCTCGATCCAGTTCTCGATCGGTGCCTTTCGGGTGGAGGCCATGCGCCAGATGTCGCCTGCTTCCACCTCATGGCTCATCAGAACCGTGTCGCCGTCCATCACCCGCATGGTACCCGCGGCAGGCACTTCGAACGTGGTCGGGTGAGAGCCGTATTCTTCGGCCTTTTGTGCCATCAGGCCCACGTTTTGCACCGTGCCGGACGTGGCCGGATCAAGCGCACCGGTCTCTTTGAAGTAGTCAATCGTTTCCGCGTAGACGCCCGCGTAAGAGCTGTCGGGGATCACGCAGGTCGTGTCATCCTCTTGCCCATCCGGGCCCCAACCTTTGCCGCCGGCCTTGATCACGGCGGGCATGGAGGCGTCGATGATGACGTCAGACGGCACGTGCAGGTTGGTGATGCCCTTGTCGGAGTTCACCATGTAAAGCGGCGGGCGGGTG
The DNA here is from genome assembly GCA_038530475.1 of Pseudomonadota bacterium. Taxonomy (GTDB): domain Bacteria; phylum Pseudomonadota; class Alphaproteobacteria; order Rhodobacterales; family Rhodobacteraceae; genus Octadecabacter. Next base: position 471 of record JBCBCS010000086.1, on the reverse strand, counting down.
GCCAGCACCTCTTCAATCTCTTTCGAGATTTCATCCCCGTTGGGCAGTTCCGCAATCTTTTCCAGCATCGTGCCAAGGCCCGCATTGGGGCTGATCCCGTTTGCTTCAAACTCAGCGCCGTGTTTGGCGAAAACGGGGGCGAGGTATTGGCGCACGCAATGGCCAAAGATGATCGGGTCAGAGACCTTCATCATGGTGGCCTTCATGTGCAGCGAGAAGAGCGTGCCTTCGTCTACGACCTCACCGATTACGCGGTCATAGAACGACTTGAGCGCGGAGACCGACATGAAGGTGCTGTCCACAATCGTGCCAGCGGGCATGGCCAGCCCGTCTTTCATCACCGTGACGGTGTCGCCTGCCACATGTTCGATCCGCAGGGTTGCGGCGTCGGCCAGCGTAACGGCCTTCTCGTTGGACCGGAAATCGTCAGCGCCCATCGTGGCCACGCGGGTTTTGCTGTCTTTGGTCCAG
>JBCBCS010000085.1:0-14302 GCA_038530475.1 Pseudomonadota bacterium | reverse complement strand
GCCAACGGCGTCGACTGTGATGTCGAACAGCTCTCCGTCAATCTCTTCGGGGGCAGCGATGCGGTAGGTGGCGGTGGCCTCAAGATAGCTGCGCCGGGTCGGGTTGGGATCAATCAGCGTGACGTTCTGGATACCCTGCGCCCGCAGACTGATGGCCGCGGCGACACCAATCGCCCCGCCGCCGATGACAAGCGCGCTTTCGGTCATATCCGCAGGGGCTGCCTCACGCCCAAGGCGGACGGCATGCCAGCTCACGGCGATGGGCTCGGCCAATGCGGCCTGATCCAAGGTGATGTGATCCGGAACCTCAACGAGGTTGCGTTCCGGGATCGCCACGGCCTCGGCAAAGGCCCCTTCGCGGGGCGGCATTGAGATGATCTGGCGGGTCGCACACAGGTTGTCGCGCCCGGCTTTGCAGGACCGGCAGGTGCCGCAGGTCACGAGCGGATTGATCGTCACGCGGCGGCCATCGCTGGTCACGCCAGCCCCTTCGTGGCCCAGGATCAGCGGGGCGGGGCGGCGGTCGTCATGGCCGAGGAATGCGTGCATGTCAGAGCCGCAGATGCCCACGGACTCAATCCGCACCAGCACTTCACCATCGGCAGGCACCGGATCTGCGGCGTCGCGGTAGGTGAGCTCTTCCACCCCGGTATAGACCAGCGCCTTCATTTCGCAGTGAACCCCCCATCGACCATCAGGACTTGGCCGGTCACATAAGCCGACATGTCCGAGCAAAGGAAGAGGAGGGGGCCGTCGATGTCTTCAGGCTCTCCATTCCGGCCGATGCAGGTCTGGGCGGCGTTGCGGGCGGCACGTTCCGGGTCGGCGAAGACGGCGGCGGTCAGTTCGGTGCGGAAAAAACCGGGGCCTATGGCGTTGGCGGTGATGCCATGGGCGGACCAGGCTTCGGCCATGGCGCGGGTCATCTGGGCGATCCCGCCTTTTGAGGCACCATAGGAAAGCCCGCCGGGAAAGGCGCGTTGGGATTGCAGCGAAGCAAAGTTGACGATCCGCCCCCAGCCATTGTCCTTCATCGCAGGCACCAGCGCCTGAGACAGGAAGAACGGCACCCGCAGGTTCAGATCCAGCGTGATGTCCCAACCTTCTGGTGTCACGTCATCCGCCGTCTCGCGGGTGTTGATGCCCGCCGCATGGACCACGATGTCGGGCGCACCGAAGGGCGCTGTCGCCGCCTCGGCCAGTGCTCGCAATTCGGCCCGGTCGCTCAAATCCCATGAGATTGGGGCGACGCCGTCAAGCTCTGCAATGGCATCGGCGCGTCGGGCCACGCCCACCACCTTGGCCCCAGCCATCGCCAGAACCTCGGCCGCGCGCCGCCCAAGACCGGCGCTGGCGCCGGTGACAAGGGCTACATGGCCGGAAAGATCAGTGGTGGGCAGCACGGGCCGTTACTCTTCCGCGGTGAGGTCGAAGTTTTCGCCCGGGAAGTATTTGGCAAGCCGAATGTCCGCCGTGCGGGCATGGGCCTCCATCCCTTCAAGGCGGCTGATCCGCGCTGTGGCCTCTGCGATGGGCTTCATCGCGTCGGCGTTGGAGCGCTGCCACGTCACGATCTTCATGTATTTGTGCACCGACAGACCGCCCGTATAGGTCGCAGCCCGGCTCGTGGGCAGCACGTGGTTTGTGCCCGATGCTTTGTCACCGAAGGCCACGGTGGTCTCTTCACCTAAGAAGAGCGAGCCGTAGCAGGTCAAACGTTCCAGCCACCAGTCCAAATCATCGGCCATCACTGTCAGGTGTTCCGGCGCGTATTCGTCGGAGGTCGCGGCCATCTCTTCGCGGTCGGCGCACAGGATCACTTCAGCATAGTCGCGCCACGCCGCTGTTGCATTGTCTTTGTTCACCTCCGGCAGGTCGTCGATGAGCACGGGGACGAGGCGCATGACCTCTTCCGCGAGCGCCCGGTCGTCGGTGACCAGCCAGACGGGGGAGTTGTAGCCATGTTCGGCTTGCCCCACGAGGTCGGTGGCCACCACCATCGGATCCGCCTTGGCGTCCGCGAGGATCAGGCTGTCAGTAGGTCCGGCGATCATGTCGATGCCAACACGACCAAAGAGGATGCGTTTCGCTTCAGCCACGAACTGGTTGCCGGGGCCGACAAGGATGTTGGCCTTGGGCAATCCGAAGAGGCCAAAGGTCATAGCCGCCACGCCCTGCACGCCGCCCATCGCCATGATCTTGTCCGCGCCGCAGATGTGGGCGGCGTAAACGATGGCGGGGGCGATGCCGACGTCCGGCCGGGGTGGGGAGCAGGCGACGATGTGCTTGCAGCCCGCGACCTTGGCCGTTGTGACGGTCATGATCGCAGATGCGATGTGACTGTAGCGACCGCCCGGGATGTAGCAGCCTGCGGCATCCACCGGGATCATTTTTTGGCCAGCGGTCATGCCCGGTACAACCTCAACGGTGATATCCGTCATCGACGCTTTCTGAGCCTCGGCGAAGCGTTTGACGTTGCCGTGACTGAAATCGATGTCGCGCTTCAGCTTGTCTGGTACTTGTGCGATTGCGGCTTCGATCTCGGCATCGCTGAGCATCACCGGCCCTTCGTACTTGTCGAATTTGGCCGCGTATTCCAGCGCTTTTTCGTCGCCGCCCTCTTCGATGTCGTTGAGGATGTTTTGGACGATTTCGTTGACGTCAGAGGCGCCGGAACGGGCCGTCAACGTCGCTTTCTTAAGGTACTCACGTGTCATGGCAAAAGGGTCCTATCGGAAGTTATCTGGTAGAAGCGACGTTGAGAAGGCCGGGATATAGGCGATCATCAGCGTCACGATCAGCATGAAAAAGACGAAGGGGATGGCGCGGTAGGCGATCTTGAGGATGGACTCCCCCGTGATCCCTGACACCACGAAGAGGTTGAGGCCAAGCGGCGGGGTGATGAAGCCCACGCCGAGGGCGGTGATCATCATGATGCAGAACTGGATCTGGTTCATCTCTATCTCTTGCGCCAGCGGCCAAAGGATCGGCGCGAGGATCACGATATTCGGCGTTGTTTCCATTACGCAACCCGCGGCCACGAGGATCAGCACCATGATCCCGATGAGCATGTATTCGTTGGTGGTCATCGATGTCAGTGCGCCGACGAAGCCCTGCGGCACACCAATGATGGCAAGCGCTTCGGCCAGCGGAATGGAAAAGGCGATGATCGGCAGGATCACCCCGTTCACTTTGGCGGAGCTCACCAGCATGGCCGGGAAATCGCTCAGCTTCAGAGTGCCGAGGATAAAGCCCATCACGATGGTGACGACCACCGCAACAGCGCCCGCTTCGGTTGGGGTCAGACGGCCCGAGAAGATGCCGTAGAAGATGATGCCGGGGACGAGGAACGCGTACCAGCCAGACTTGAGGCTCTTCCACAGATTGGCGCGCCATTCGGCCGCGGTCATGATGCCTCCGCCTTCCCAAAGGTTCAGACGGTTCATCACGATGTTCGTGATGAGGATCGACACGAGGATCAGGATGCCGGGAATGAGGGCTGCAAGGAACAGCGTCGACACGGCGACACCCAGCACGAGGCCGATGATGATGTAGGCAATGGAGGGCGGGATTAGGATGCCGGTACAGGCACCGGCTGCGACCAGCGCGCAGGCGTAGGGGCGGGGGTAGCCGCTTTCGACCAGACGGTCGATCGTCATCCGACCCACTGCCGCAGCACCCGCCGCGTCAGATCCTGAGATTGCTGCGAACATGCCGCAGACGAGGACCGTGGCCGAGCCAAAGCCGCCCTTGGCCCAACACGTCAGGGCTTCGGCCACATCGAGGAACTTTCGGCTCAGCCCTGTCCGGACAAGCACGTCGCCCGTCAGGATGAACAAGGGGACGGCCGTCAAAGCGAAGGCGTCGATGCCGGAGAACAGCTTTTCGCCGACAAGGCTCAGGGGCAGGGCGCCGGAGATCATCAACATCGCAATCGTCGCCGCCCCAATCGCTGCCCAGACAGGAACGGCGAGGGCGACGAGCACCACGAACAGGATCACTGATCCGTAAAAATCCCAACCAAGCTCAAGGGTCTGCTGACCAAGGGTTTGCCACATCATCGCTCAAATCCCCCTAGTCGAACAGCTTGTCGCCTTCGTAGACGGGCTTGCCGTGCCGAAGGTTTGAAATGTCACGCAGGAAGGATTGCACGAGGCGCAGCATTACCAGTGCAAATCCGAACGGCACCGCGAACAGGAAGAAATACCGCCCAATCCGCAGCCCGTCTGTGACGGAGTTGAATTTCCAGCTCACATGCACCGCTTCCCACGACCAGTAGATTGCGATGAGGGCCACAATGAACATGACGATATCGCCGACGATGTAGAGCAGCGCCTTGATGATGCGGGGCACGTAATGCATCAGCACATCGATGCGGATATGTCCGCGTTCCTTAACGGCGGCGGCCGCACCGATCCAGGCGAGGTAAATGAAGGAATAGCGCACGATTTCTTCGCCCCAGATGGATGAATAGGCGAAGACTTCTCGCCTCACCACTTCGATGAACATCGTGACGACGAGCATCACGTAGAAGATCAGAAGCAGCCAGCGTTCGGCGTTCTGGTCTATGGCATGAAAGATGCGAGACATAGGACCCTCCGTCCGGTCGCTTTTGAACGACCGGTTGCGTCAAAGTTTGGGGCGACCGGATGGCCGCCCCAAGAGCTATGTTTAGGCGTCGTGGACGTAGAGGCGGCTTGGCGTATCGGCGGCCTCTTCGAGCTTGGCAAAGGTGTCCATGGAGCCAGCAAGATCGACCTTGAAGCTGTCCCATTCGCTGCGCTGATAGCCGCCGGCATCCTGCCATTCGGCCAGCTGATCGTCGGAGAGCGAGTGGAACTCGACCCCGTTGGCGATGAGCTGAGACATGGCGTAGGACCGTGCGGACGGCACCTTGGCAAGGTTCTGCTGCTGGGTGACTTCACCAGCAAAGTTGATGCCTTCCTGAACGTCGCCCGGCAGGCTGTCGAACCATTCGGCGTTGACCGAGTAGACCTGGCTGTCCGGCACGGCCTGAGTAAACGTCACGTGGCTGAGGATTTCGCCAAAGCCAAAGACGTGCAGAGCGCCCACAGACGGGTCAAGCGCGTCGGCCACACCCTGACGGATCGCGGACGGTGTTTCGCCCCATGCGACCGGGGTCGGGTTGGCACCGACGAGGCCGTAATACTGCTGCAGCATTGCAGAGCCCGGCACGCGGAACTTCACGCCGGCCATGTCACCCGGTGTGATGATGGCGTTGCCGCCCTGACGCACAGCCACGACGCGCGGGTCGATGACGATATACATCAGTGCCTTGAAGCCGGAGGCCGCGATCTTCGGGTCCACTTCGGCCTTCCACGCATCCGACGTTGTCAGGTTGGTGAAGCGCTGGTTGGAGCCGCAGAAATAGGGCAGGTTGATGAGGTCCACCACTGAGGCGAAGGGCGCAAAGTTGGACAGCGAGTGCTGAGCAGCTTGGATCGTGCCGCCTTGAACCGCCTGAGCAAGCGCCCCACCGGCACCCAGCTGGCCGCCCGGTGCAAGCTTCACGTAGACCTTGCCGTTGGTCATGTTCTGGATGTTTTCCTTCAGGTCCAGCTGCATGATCGGATAGCTGCGGGACGCGCCCAATACATAAGCGGTTGCCAGCGTCATGATGTGGTCAGCGGCGGCCTCCCGATCGCGTTCTTCGGCGGCGGTCTGGGCCGCAGCCTCAGACGACCAGAGCATCCCGCCTGCACCAAGGATCATGGCGGCGGTAAAGCTGCCGGTCCCGGCGAGCTTCAGAAAATTACGGCGCTCGGCGGATGCCAGCTCCTGTTTGGTCTTGTCCATTTTGTTTCCTCCCTTTGGACTAATTCATTCGGTGTTGTTGTCGGCCTCACGCGCTTCGCTGCGCAGGATACCTATGGAAAAGGCGATGGCCGCGCCGAACAGCACCAGCATTTCGGTGACAATTCCGACAAGCGGCTCAGCGAAGGCCCCCAGCGTGACGTTTCCGATGAATGCCAGAAGCAAAACGAGCGCAATCGCATACGGCATGATGTCCTCCCAGCTCACGCGTGATCAGTGAGTCGCTGAAAATGTAAGCGCTTACATATTTTCATGCAAGCGTTTACATTGCCCCTGCGTAAGATTGTGGAATCATCCATTTTTTGATGTGGTGCCCAAATGGCAAAGGACGGACCAGAAACCGCCGTTCCAACTTTGGCGGATGTGGCGCGGCGGGCAAAGGTGTCGACCGCGACGGTATCGCGGTGTCTAAACGATCCCGACAGAGTGGTCAGCGATACCCGTGAGCGGGTGATGAAGGCCGTACAAGAGCTTGGATATGCTCCAAATTTCGGAGCGCGGGCGCTGGCCGCCAAACAGACGAACACGATCGGGGCGGTGATCCCGACAATGGAGAACGCCGTTTTTGCGCGCGGTCTTCAGGCCTTTCAGGAAGAGCTGGGACGTCATGGCAAGACGCTTCTGGTGGCGTCCTCGGCCTATCAGCAGTCGCTTGAAGAAGAACAGGTGCGCGCGCTGGTCGCGCAAGGGGCGGATGCGTTGCTGCTGATTGGATATGATCGCAGCCCGGCGCTCTACGACTTCCTTGAAAAGCGCAAGGTGCCTACACTTGTGGCATGGTCTTATGCCAAATCCGAAGCCCGGCCGGCCATCGGTTTCGACAACCGCTCTGCCATGGCAGAGCTGGCGCGGTTGGTGATCGGTCATGGGCACCGAAACCTAGCTTGCATCACGGCCCCTCGGGCGTCAAACGACAGGGCTCGGGGGCGGGTCGATGGGATCGGTGACGCCATGGCCGAAGCGGGGCTAAGACCGGCAGATCTGCCGATTATTGAAGTGCCCTACGGGATCGAAACAGGCGAGGCCGCCTTTCGGGAGGTTATGGCGCTTGCGCCAGAGACGACTGCGGTGATGTGCGCCAACGACGTTCTGGCGATTGGCGCGCTCCGGGCGGCCCGGGAGATGGGATTGAACGTGCCGGATGACGTGTCGGTCACCGGGTTTGATGACATCGAGATTGCAATGCTCGCGGAACCCGCGCTGACGACAGTTCACGTGCCTCACCGAGAAATGGGACGCCGTGCAGCTGGACTGTTGATCCAGATGTTGCGGGATGATGCTCCGGGGCAGAGCGTGGCTCTGCCCACGGACATTCGGTTGCGTCAGTCGCTGGGTCCGGCCCAGCCCTCGGAAGGGATGCGGACAGAGGGCGATTGATGGTTCGCCCCGGTTTCAGGGGCTTGGTTTGGTCCAGTCGACATCGACGTCAATCCCACCGAGCCCTTTGCGAGTGACAGGTGTGTTGCTGTCGAGCGCGAAGGGTGCCTCCGTAATCGCGTGTGACAACCAGTCACGACCAGAGCCGGACCAGCCCGCAATCTGATCCGCAGCCAGCCGGGCGACCCGTGGGCAAGACACGCTTGTTCCGTTGAGCCGGACGTAGGAGCCGCTGCGTGATCCAGCGCTCATTACGCCCGCCAAGACCAGTGATTGATCACCCTTGGCGGCGACATCCGGACCGTCGCGCATTGGCGTCGGCGTCATTGGCGTATGGGTCACCGGGCCTGTTGCCGAATAGAGCGAGATCATCTTTTGATCTTCGGTATAAGCTGCGACCACCAGCGGTGAGGGACCGTCGGCAAAACCGCTATAGGTGCCTGATCGCCGGACCGGGCAGGGATCGTTGGCCGGGTCAACCGTGCGCGGTTCTCCTATTGGGCCGAACTTCTGGTAGCCGGGGTTGTCAAAGAACGCCTGACGTCCGCCTGGCCGGTAGCCCGGTAAGGTTTCATCCCGGCGAACCCAGCACTCGACCACCTCATCCGCGCCAATGTCAACGGGCCTGACTTCGATCTTCCACAGACCTGATGGCGCGAGAGGTTTGCCTGCCTTGTGGCTCGCGGTCGGCTCAATAGACAGGGTGATGAGGCCGCGTGCGGTCGGGGCGGGCTCAAACGTGTAGATCAAGGTGCCGATGATCTGCCCATGATCGTCGAGCATGTTGTGCACCTGTCCTTCCCGCGCTTCGATCGTGCCGCCGCTGTCCTCAAACGGGGCGGTGACGGTCACGGACACGTAGTCTGGTGGGGGGGTAGACGCGGAGTAAGGCAACCAGAGCTCAACATAGCTTGCCGTCATGTCATCGGGCAAAACCCGCAAATCGAGTACAGCATCGTCCCGCCGCCCATCGGCTGCGGCCTCTTCGAATTGCAGCGTGGCATGGCATTGCGACAGGTTGCCGTTGCCAGCCGGCAGCGTCATCCAGCGTTTCTGATCCGGATTGGCACAGAGAAAATCTTCGAGCAGGCGGGAGACTTCGCTGGTCCCGTCGTGGGGCCCCGAAAAGTTGCCGAACGAGAAGTTCATCACGAACGGCGCTGGCGTTCCGTTGATCTTGAAGCGTTCCGCTTCTTTGCCCAGAATCTGCAACGCAAGACAGAGCGCAGGCATCAGGCTGATGCCGGACGTATCTTCAACAACAGGCGACGGCAGGGCAGCGCACACAATGGGGCGCTTGGCCTCAGCGACATCCGGATCAAAGCCCGCGGCGATCCCCATGATATGGGTGCCGTGGGACCTGCGCATGGCCACCGGGTCAAACCGGTTGGTGTTCATCGCGACCTGACCCGTGCGTTCGTAGAACAGGTCTTCGTCCAGCAGGCCCGAGAACGTGCAATCGGCCAGCAACTGGTCGATCTCCGCTTGCATCAACAAGCGGCCCTGCGTTGCCATATTGGTCCCGGGCAAGGGCGGGGCCGCGAGGATCGAGCAACAGGCGATGCGGCTGGAGACCGGACCGGTGCGGAACAGTTCATGCGCGATGCCGAGGCCATCATCGATGACGCCGACAACAACCGTGCCGTCCGCAACCGGGATGTCGGCCCGCGCCGGCGGGGTCGCTCCGGGGTCGAGCCATTCGTCCGGCGTCGCCATGCCGAGGTGAACGTTGAGAACACCGTAATTGTTCTGAGTGTTGTTGAGCGCGGACAAAACCGATTGACGCGCGAAGAGCGACACGAACTGCCGCGCTTTGGCGGCTGCCCGGTCCGCCGCGTCATAGGCGGCAGGCACGATCATATCGTCCGGGAAATCGGCGCGGACGGCGCTGGCGAAATCGTCGATGGAAACGCCATCAAGCTCCACCATCACCGACCACCAGGTCAGATCGACCACAGGGGCTGCACCCGGTGGTGACGATTTGTCCTCGGGGACTGTTTGTGAGAGCAGCCGCTGATAGGTGAGGGCATCCCGAGGGGCGTAGCCCTCGGTCTCCTCTTGCATCCAAGTGACCATGTCGCCCCCTTACACGCCGCCGTCAGGGGCGTCGAAATCCTGCCATTCAGCGACAGCCTTGTTCCAGAGCCATTCCAGAGCCGGGGCTGCGCCAGTTTCGGGCGCGTGCTGTTCAGACGTGGCCCAGATACCGTCTGGACCAGAGGTTGAGGCCGCCTGAACGTCGCCGTCAGCAGTATACAGCTGGTGCCAGTCCAGATCGCTTGAGCTTGCATAATGCAGCCCGTTGAATGTGGACGACGTCCAATCGTCGCCTGTGCACATACCGTGGACGTAGTCGGCGATGGTCAGACCCAACACAGCGCCAGCGGCGCTGTCGACGGGGTAGTGAACACCCGCGACCGTTCGGTTCGTCGCGATCCGGGCGGCAAGGCGCATCAGCATCTCACCCCAGTGACCACCCGCGGTGTATTGCGGCGCGTTTGAGGTCAGCATCAGTTTCCAGATCATCCGCGCCATAACGAAAGCTTCGGTGGCGTGGCCAGAGGGCAAGGAGCCATGAGTGGGCGTCGTGATCATCGGCTGCACTTGCGGTGACAGCTCAATCGGGCGTTTCACGGCCAGCAGATATTTCATCTGCATCTCTGCGTAATTGGTGAAGCGCAAAGCTGTTGCGATCAGTTCAAGCGTGTAAGGCGTCCGGGCGGGGTCAATGAACCCGATGGTTTCATAAAAGGGCACCGGTGCCGCGATCTGCGACATGATTTCGCCCGCGCGGTCGGGGCGGATGTCGGCATAGCCTTCCAGAAACGCCATCTGCGCCTGCAGCACTTCTTGCCGGGGGGCGGTCATTTCGCACATCTTATTGTAGCGACCGCGCGGGCGCTCCGTGGCTCGCTCATCGCGCCGCCAAAGCGTCGCCGTGCCGGTTTCGCTTTCGGTGAAGGTCAGCTCAATCCGGGAGTTGAGGTCAAATGCAAAGATCGCGGAGCGGACTTCACGCGACAAACGGCCGAGATTGCGGACATCGTTGGGGCGTCCGGGCATCGCGGCGGGAATGCCCGCGATCGGAGCGCCGACAATGCCGTCACGGTTGGTAATCAATGACGCAGGAGAGATTGGGCTTTCGGGCAGGCCATACCCGCCATATCCACCGTAGCCCCCATAACCGCCATATCCGCCGTAGCCACCATAGCCCCCGTAGCCGCCATACCCGCCGTAGCCACCATATCCGCCGTAGCCACCATATCCCCCCTGCGGGAAGCCGAAATTCTCAGCGCTCATGTTATCTTCCTTGTCTTAAGTTATTGGGTTTATTCTATTCTGGAACCCCAAGCTCGCGCAGGGATTGGGCAAAATCCTGTCCGTTTTGATAGTTGGCACTCGGCGCTGCGCTCAGCCATTCGCTCACCCGCAATTTGGGTTGGACGCGCAGCAATTCGGTGACTGTTTCTTGTGCATCCTCAGCAAGTCCCGATTTGTGTTGGGCAACAGCCAGGGTCCGCAAGGTCGAGGCGTGGGTGCGGTTGAGACGCAGGGATTCCTTGGCCAGGTCTTCGGCACGGTCGTAATCGGCCACAGATAAAGCGGCACCCGCCGCGAGCGCGAGGTAAAGGAAACGGTGTGGGTCCAAGGGCGCCAGATGCAGGGCCCGCTCGGTGTCGCGAAGCCCTTCGTCGCCGCGATCCTGGAAAGTCAGCATCATGCCGCGAAGGGCGCGGGCATTGGCATCGTTGGGATTGTTTTCAAGCGCGAGGTTGTAGCGGTCCTCAGCCTCATCGAGGCGGTGGACGATGTTTGTCAGGACATGCCCCTCGCAGGCGAGCGCGAGTACATTTTCAGGGTCTAGGTCGAGCGCGCGGCCCGTGCAATCGAGCGCCGATTGCGCGTCGTCACCTGGATTGTCCGACCATCCCTGCACCACGCGCAACAGATGCCAGCGGGCCGTCCAGGCGAGCGGGATCGGGTGATTGGGGGCGCGTTCCGTGAGCTCAGCCAGAATGTCCCGCGATTTGCCAAAGTCACCGGGTGACAATCGATGCATCATGCCGACGGCGGCGAACATTAGCGAATAGTTCGTCAGGCTGGACAACGGTTGCGTGTTGGCGCGACGGATTTCATTGATCAGGATCGCGCGGCGAACTTTGGCGACGATCTCGTACCCGGCTTCGAATTCACCCAAAACCTCTTCAAGCGGGACCTCAAGACGGAAGGACCAGAGCATCCGTTGGCTCGCCACCTCAGCAAATTCGAGGTTGAGTTGCAGCCGCCCGTCGCGGTTGAGGTAGAACCCGGACAGCACAAACTCAGCGCCGAGCAGCTTGCCGATCTCGGACAGGTTGCTGGTGCCGTGCCGGAAGGCAGAGGTCGACAGGCGTGAAGTGACGTTGATCTCTTCCGAGGTGCCAAGCGATGCTGTGAGGCGATCGGCGAAGACCGTTCCCAACAGATCGTCACCGTTGTTTTCGATGTTTTGCAGCGGCAGGACAGAGACTGTCGGCAGGATCCGCTGGTAGTGGAGATGTTGTGAGATAGCGCCCATGCCGCCGCCCGGGATCAACCGAAACGCGTGCTCGGCAACGGTTGATCCGGCGGCACCAAGATCCTCAAACTGTACATTGGGGTGAACGCCAGCGGCATCACGGACATTCACGTTGGCAAGGATTTCTCCGGGGCGGGCGGCGGCAAACAGGCCTTGAGGGGATTGGTCAAGGGCGGTCAGCACCATCGCCGCGCCATGTCGTTGCGCCAGCGGGACGCAGACCTTCGCAGCCTCAGCCACCGACGAGAACCGATAGGCGGTTGAGCCTGTGTCGAAGTTCGATGGATCCCGCGCAATGCCTGCATTGATCAGCTCAGACTGAACAACGCCGCTTGTGTCGGCCACATGGACCAGCACGGGAAAGTCGGACGACGCGGCCCCGAACGCGGTTGACGCGTGAGACGTGTGCACTGCACCATCGTTCGAAGACGGAGCAGAAGCTGGCGTCACATCCACCGCCATCAGGACAAATCCGCGCTTTGGCACGGTCTTCAGGATAGTGCGCTTGCTGTCATCAAGCGCCCGCCGCACATCGGCAATGCACTGGGTCAGGCTGTCATCGGTTACAGCAAGCCCGTTCCAGACAGAATTGATTAGGTCATCCCGCGACACCAGAGCACCGGGACTTTGCGCAAGGTGGCGCAAAACTTGCGCAGATTTGGCCCGCAGATAAATAGGAGCGCCTGAGGCATCGACGAGCTGATCCTCGGCCATCCGGTAGATGGCGTCTCCCAGTTTCAGAACGGAACCGTCGCGGTCATCATCGCTCACGCAGGTCGTCCCCCCCTGATCTGCGTTTTCCACCATCTCATGCAAAAGCTTACCCACGGGGAAAGCAACACAAAAGGGCTCAGTCGCGCTGGCGGTCAGGGTTCCAGATTGCGTGTCCCTAAGGTCGCAATTGGCCCAATAGGGGTCAAGTTCTGGGGCATTGAAAAGGCCGTCCTTCATCGCGTGTTGTCCTGAAGAAAGATCGCCGGATGTTGCGACCGGATGCAAGTGAGGTGATCGAGCTGGACTGTCTGTCCCGTCCGCGGAGCGGTGCCGAAGATCGTCAGATCGCGGGCGCCGGTTTGAAAATGTGGTGGAAGGAACGGCGTATCGATCCGCAAGCCCATGGCCCGTGGCGCACCGAAGGCTGTCGCGATCAAAGCACCTGTATCGCCTAGCTTGAACTCCGACATGCCATGTTCGGCGACCGTAAGTGATGTGAAGCCGATGAGATTGACGAGCCCTTCATGAAGAACGAAGGGATCGGCGCCGACAAATGGCGCAGGCACACAAATGTCGGGCTTGCGGTGGTTGCGACACATTCCAAAGCGCGGATGTGGATCGGTTTGGGTGCAATACATCCAATGGGTTCGCACCAAGGCCCCTTCATCGTCCCGCGCCGCGACCACGTAGGTTCCGCCAACCTGCAAGGCCGCGGAGGCGGTGCCACCTTCGAGGTCAACGGCTTCATAGGCCAGATGCTCAACAGCGCCGTGCGCATATGTGCCGAATCCAGCCTTGAGGCACGGTGCGACCTCTAGCGAGACAGGGCCCAGATGGGGGTAAATGCTGACATCCCGCACAGCATCGACCCTAAACGTCAAGCCGTGCCGATCGGTTTGGATCATGTGTCTCCCTCACATGTTTGAACGGACTCAACCCCGCCAAAAGCGGCGTCGCGCGCGCCGGTATCAGTAGAGTCACTCAACCGAAGCGCGCTAAGGAAGTCCTGACATCTTTCCGAAAACGATCTGAAATCGAAATTTCAGATGACCCTTGGTCAATTTCGGAAGAGTTTCGGAAAGATGTCAGGACCCTGAGGTCGATCCTTGGCAGTGTGGTGGTGCGGATCGGGTGAGTTTGGTTCGCAATGTTCCAGCGGTTTTGGTCGAAACATCAAAGTCGCACCACCATGTCTGATCGTCGAAACCGGAGGGGATTTTTAAACGATGGATTTGACAGCGCACATCACTGGAAACGCGCAAATTGCAGGCGCAAGCGATGCGGTGTTGGTCTCATTTCAGACCGAGCGGGCAGGGTGGTCCCAGACATTAAAGCTGGTTCCGGAGGTGAGTGGCCGGTGCCAGGTGCATATCAAACAAGTCATTTAAGTATCTGTGCCCCCGGTGTTGGTCCTGAGCTGACATCGGGGGAATTTCCCTAGAAGTCCCTCAACTGGCTAGTCTCCCGAGCCTGTTGTCCCTGCCCGCGTCGATCATTTCATCGGCGCGGGCTTTTCTTTGGCGCATCAGCGGATCGCCAACCCGCCTGCGTCGAAGGCGTGCATCATTGCCGGATCGAAGCGTAGTCCGACGGCATCGCCCGGTTTGAAGTCGGCGGGGCCGGTGACGCGAACGGTGATCTGGCCTGCATCGCCGCAGGATACGATGACAAAGGTATCCGCGCCGAGATATTCCAACACATCGACTGTCCCGGTCAGGACGCCCTCACTTTCGGCCACAAGTTCGAGGTGTTCGGGGCGCACACCAACGCTGTCCGCACCTGTCGGTGCGCCAGAGGGGAGGGCTGTCGCGGGAAACA
>JBCBCS010000084.1:0-14338 GCA_038530475.1 Pseudomonadota bacterium | reverse complement strand
GGCTTTGGGCAAGTGAGTGTGCCAGTCTTCGGCCATGTCGGGCGGGCCGCCCATCGCCCGGACCATCGCCGCGAACACGTCAAGCGCGCGGCCGGAGGAAAGGGCTTGGCGGACGTCTGCCACGCCCTCCGTGCGCCCGGCCAAAGACAGCACCTCGGAACAGAGCGCCTCGGTCACCTCGGCCAGACGCGGGGCTGCGGCGGCGTTCCCGGAGAGAACTTCGAGGCACAGCGCGACCTCAACCGCATTGCCGATCGCCGGGGCGAGCGGTTGAGACATGTCGGTGACAAGCGCGCCCGTGGGCGTGCCAGCCCCATTGGCCGTCGCACACAAAGCACGCGCCAACGCATCCGCGTCGTCCGCCGTCTTCATGAACGCTCCGCTGCCGGCTTTGACGTCAAGGATCAGCCCGTCCAATCCTGCCGCCAGTTTCTTGGACAGGATCGACGCACAGATCAGATCGACAGAGGCGACCGTCGCGGTCACATCGCGGATCGAATAGAGCCGCTTGTCGGCGGGGGCGACGCTGCCCGTGGCGCTGACGATGGCGCAGCCGACGTCAGCTGTGATCCGCCGGAATGAGGCCGCGTCCTGCTCGGTCCGAAGCCCCGGGATCGCCTCAAGCTTGTCGAGCGTGCCGCCGGTATGCCCCAGCCCGCGCCCGGAAATCATCGGCACATAGACCCCGCAGGCCGCCAGGACAGGCGCAAGGATCAGAGAGACAGGATCGCCCACACCGCCGGTCGAATGCTTGTCGAGGATTGGGCCCGGCACATCCCACCTGAGCACATCGCCGCTGTCACGCATGCCCGTGGTCAGGGCGACACGGCCCTCTTCGCCCAGCCCGCGCAGGCACACCGCCATCGCGAATGCCCCGGCTTGCGCGTCCGACACGGCGCCGGTCGCCAGGCCTTTGGTGAACCAGTGCAGTTCATCCTCGGACGGGGGGTGGCCGTCGCGGACCTTTGCGATGATTGTCCGGGCATCCATCGCTCAGGTGCGGTCCATATGGCCTGCATCAAATCGACCGGGCAGAAGATCGGCCACGGTCATCGACAACGTCGCCCCGTCGGTGGTGCCCATCGTCACCACGACATCTGCGCCCGCGAATTCCGCGATTTTCTGACGGCAGCCACCGCAGGGTGGCACAGGCGTCGGGGCATCGGCGATGACGGCCACCTCAGCGATCTCGCGCGCACCAGCCGCGCACATCGCGGCGATTGCGCCGGCCTCGGCGCAGGTGCCTTCTGGATAGGCCACGTTTTCGACGTTGATCCCGGTAAAAACGCGCCCGTCCGCCGTTCGCACAGCCGCGCCGACTTTGAAATTCGAGTAAGGGGCATATGCGTTTTCGCGCACGGCCCGCGCATCATCCATCAGCGTCATGGCAGGTCCTTTGTCATCGCAGAAGTGTGGCGACCGTACCGCGGGGACGCAAGGGGAACCGTCTTGCCGCCCGCAACGTTATTCACGTGAAAGGAGAGCAACCATGTTACAATCCTACCAAGTTGTGTCTGAAAATCTCGCGTCAGATCGGAAGATTGACGAAGACAAACCCATGACCGAGGTGCAGGCGGCCAAACTCCGCGAACTTTGCGATGAGCTGGGCGAAGACTACGACGCCGCCCTGAACCAGTATCAGGCCGCGAAACGCATCGCCGCACTGGAAGAAATCAAAAACGGCTGAATCCCGTCGTTTACCCCATGAAAAGGGCCGTATCGGTAAAACCGGTGCGGCCCTTTTGCATTTGTGCAAAGATGGGTCTATGAGGGTTCAAAAAAAATAGTTTAACGTTAAACTATTTTTCGCCAGCCAGCAGACAAGCCACGGAAATATCGGGAAACAATCATGTCAGACACACCAACAGACACCCACAAAGACGGCTTGCGTCAGGCAGCGCTGGACTACCATCGGAACCCGAAACCCGGCAAACTCGAAATCCGGGCAACCAAGCCGCTGGCCAATGGCCGCGATCTGGCGCGGGCCTACAGCCCAGGCGTTGCTGAGGCCTGTGTCGAAATCAAGTCGGATGCCGCCACGGCGCGGGACTACACCGCGCGGGGCAATCTTGTGGGTGTGGTCACCAATGGCTCGGCCGTGCTGGGGCTGGGCAATATCGGTGCGCTGGCTTCAAAACCGGTGATGGAGGGCAAAGCCGTCCTCTTTAAGAAATTCGCCAATATCGATTGCTTTGACATTGAATTGAATGAGCCGGATCCCGAACGGCTCGCCCAGTTGGTCTGCGCGATGGAGCCGACCTTTGGCGCGATCAATCTTGAGGACATCAAGGCGCCCGATTGCTTTATTGTTGAGAAGATTTGCCGCGAAAAGATGAACATCCCGGTCTTTCATGACGACCAGCATGGCACGGCGATTGTCGTGGGCGCTGCGGCGACCAATGCGCTGCGGGTGGCGGGAAAATCGTTCGAGGACATCAAGATCGTGAGCACGGGCGGCGGCGCAGCCGGGATCGCCTGCCTCAACATGCTGCTGAAGCTCGGCGTGAAACGGGAGAACGTGTGGCTCTGCGATATTGAGGGCCTCGTTTATGAAGGGCGCGAAAAGGACATGACGCCGCAAAAGGCGGAGTATGCCCAAGGCACAAGCCCTGCCACGTTGGATGATGTGATCGAAGGGGCGGACCTGTTCCTTGGTCTCTCTGGCCCCGGTGTTCTGACGCCTGAAATGGTTGCAAAGATGGCGGGCACGCCGATTGTCTTCGCGCTGGCCAATCCTACGCCCGAAATCCTGCCCGACCTTGCACGAGAGGTCGCCCCGGACGCCATCATCGCCACGGGCCGCAGCGATTTTCCCAATCAGGTCAACAACGTGCTGTGTTTCCCGTTCATCTTTCGGGGCGCATTGGATGTCGGCGCGACTGAGATCAATGACGCCATGCAGATCGGCTGTGTCGAAGGCATCGCCGCGCTGGCCCGCGCCACGACCTCTGCCGAAGCGGCCGCGGCCTACCAAGGCGAGACGCTGACGTTCGGGCCCGATTACCTGATCCCCAAACCGTTCGATCCGCGTCTGATGGGAGTGGTCGCATCTGCCGTCGCCAAGGCCGCGATGGAGACCGGCGTCGCTTCACGCCCCGTAGACCTGGAAGCTTACAAGCGCGAACTTGACGCGTCGGTCTTCAAATCGGCCCTGCTGATGCGGCCAGTCTTTGCCGCCGCCGCCACCGCCGCCCGGCGCATCGTCTTTACCGAGGGCGAGGATGAACGGGTGCTGCGCGCCGCCCAAGCGGTGCTTGAAGAAACAACGGAGACGCCGATCCTGATCGGGCGGCCTGACGTGATCGCCGCCCGCGCTGAACGTGCGGGCCTGAAGGTCACTGTCGACGATCTGAACATCGTCAACCCGGAGAACGACCCCCGCTACCGCGATTATTGGGGCACCTATCACGGGCTGATGTCGCGCCGGGGTGTGACCCCGGACCTCGCCCGCGCGATCATGCGGACCAACACCACCGCCATTGGTGCCGTCATGGTGCAACGGGGGGAGGCCGACAGCATGATTTGCGGCACGTTCGGGCAGTTCCGCTGGCACCTCAACTACATCGAACAGATCCTGGGCGAGGACCACAAGGTGCAAGGCGCGTTGAGCATGATGATCCTTGAGGATGGACCGCTGTTCATCGCCGACACCCATGTCCGCTCAGAACCCACGCCTGAGCAGATCGCCCAGACCGCCATCGGGGCTGCGCGGCATGTGAAACGGTTCGGCCTTGCGCCCAACATCGCGTTCTGCGCCCAGTCGCAGTTCGGCAACCTCGATTGCGACACCGGGACCCGGATCCGCGCGGCCATGGGCATCCTCGACGCCCATAAGGTCGATTTCTGCTATGAAGGCGAGATGAACATCGACGCGGCCCTCGATCCGGAGCTTCGGGCGCGGCTGATGCCCGACAACCGCATGAAAGGCGCGGCGAACGTGTTGATCTTCGGCCATGCCGATGCGGCATCAGGGGTGCGCAACATCCTCAAGATGCGGGCCGGCGGGCTAGAGGTCGGGCCAATCCTGATGGGGATGGGCAACCGCGCCCACATCGTCACGCCGTCGATCACGGCGCGCGGGTTGCTCAACATGGCGGCGGTCGCCGGCACACCGGTGCAGCATTACGGCTAAAGCGGCTCGACGAAGCCCGGCATCGGGTCGCGGTTGCCATCCTGCAGCGTGATCCGGGTGCCGCGCAGCACGACCGTCGCGCAATCCTCCGGCCTCTCACCGCTCAGGCACAGCTGGTCCCCGTCGATGCGCCACATCAGCGGGGTCTGCCCACGTGCGGGGTCCTCATCGAGGGCCAGAAGGCCGGTCCCGTCAGCATAGAATTCAAACACCAGCGGGCCGCCCTCGGGATCGGGCGACGGGAACGTGACGCGGGTGTCTGCAAGCCCGGTTGCCAGGTCGTCACCGGGTGACATGCAGGCAGACAAGGCCATCAAAGCCGCAATAGCGAAAACGGGACGCAGCATGAAAATCCTCCTCAACACACTCAAGGGTCAGAGTGGCCAATCCCGGCTTGAACCGCAACAGCCGCGACATTTTGGGATTGCTCCTCCCTGCTTGCGGTAACAGACTTGCGCAACGCAACGCCGCTCGCCTATGGAAAGGCCGCGCAAGGGAGGAATACCATGGCATACCGCGACGTATACGAGGGCTGGAAGGCTGATCCGGAAGGCTTCTGGATGAAAGCGGCGGAGGCCATCAATTGGGACGAAGCCCCGACGCAAGCGCTGTTTGACGACAAAGCGCCGCTGTATGAATGGTTCCGCGATGCAAAGGTGAACACCTGCTACAATGCCGTCGACCGGCATGTGGAGGCGGGACATGGCGACCGCACGGCGATCATCTATGACAGCCCGATCACCGGCACAAAGCGCAAGATCAGCTACAGCGCGCTTCAGGCGAATGTCGCGTCGCTGGCTGGAGGCCTGAAAGCCAAGGGCATCGGCAAGGGCGACCGCGTGATCATTTACATGCCGATGATCCCCGAAGCGGTAGAAGCAATGCTCGCCTGCGCGCGGCTGGGGGCAATCCATTCGGTTGTGTTCGGCGGCTTTGCGTCGAATGAGCTGGCCGTGCGGATCGACGACGCGACGCCCAAGGCGATCATCGCTGCGTCCTGCGGGTTGGAGCCGGGCCGGACGGTCGAATACAAGCCTCTGTTGGACGGCGCGATCGAAATGGCGGAGCATACGCCTGAGTTTTCAGTGATTTACCAGCGCGAGCAACACCCCTGCGAGCTTGGTCCCAACGATGTGGATTGGGTGGCTTTTCAGGCGGACACGGCGGACGCGGACTGTGTCCCGGTTGAGGGCAATCACCCGGCCTATATCCTCTACACCTCTGGGACGACCGGATCGCCCAAGGGCGTCGTGCGCCCCACTGCCGGGCACCTTGTGGCGCTGCAATGGACGATGAAGAACATTTACAACGTCGATCCGGGCGATGTGTTCTGGGCCGCATCCGATGTCGGCTGGGTCGTGGGGCACAGCTACATCTGCTACGCGCCGCTGATCGCCGGGAACACGACGATTGTTTTTGAGGGCAAACCCGTCGGCACCCCGGACGCAGGCACCTTCTGGCGGGTGATCGAAGAACATCAGGTGAAGACCTTCTTCACCGCCCCCACCGCATTTCGCGCCGTGAAACGAGAGGACCCGAAGGGGGACTATATCGAAAAATACGATCTCAGCTGCCTCGGCCAGATCTACCTTGCAGGCGAACGCGCCGATCCCGACACGATCGAATGGATGCAGGAAAAGCTGAAAAAGCCGATCTACGACCATTGGTGGCAGACAGAGACCGGCTACACCATTGCGGGCAACCCGGTGGGAATTGAACCGCTTCCGGTCAAACTGGGCTCGCCCACGGTGGCGATGCCGGGCTATGACGTGAAGATCCTGAGCGATGAGGGGCACCCCCTGCCCGTCGGGGAGCTTGGCGCGATTGCAATCAAACTGCCCCTGCCGCCGGGCACTTTGCCGACGCTTTGGAATGCCGAAGACCGGTTCAGGAAAAGCTACCTTGATACCTTCCCCGGCTATTACGAGACCGGCGATGCCGGCATGATGGATGAGGACGGTTACCTCTACATCATGGCGCGCACCGATGACGTCATCAACGTGGCCGGGCATCGTTTGTCCACCGGTGGCATGGAAGAGGTTTTGGCGTCCCATCCGGACGTTGCCGAATGCGCGGTGATCGGGGTGACGGATGAGCTCAAGGGCCAGTTGCCAATGGGCTTTGTCTGCCTCAACGCGGGCACGACAACGACCCACGACGAGGTCGTCAAAGGCTGCGTGAAACTGGTGCGCGAAAAGATCGGCCCGGTGGCGGCGTTCAAGCTCTGCACCGTTGTAGATCGGCTTCCAAAAACCCGGTCAGGCAAGATCCTGCGCGGGACGATGGTGAAGATCGCAGATGGGGCTGATTTCAAGATGCCCGCAACCATCGACGACCCCACAATCCTCGATGAAATCCGCGAGGCGTTGGAGCCGTTGGGCTACGCGAAGGCGTAAATGCAAGACAGGCGGCCAAATTGGGCCGCCTGCTTCAAATCTCACTCACCCCATGGGCGATGATGGATCTTAATTGTTGCCTTTGACGCTTGCGATGAAATCATCCACTTGGCTTTCAGCCTCATCTTTCGCAGCGCCATACTTTTCCTGGATGAGGCCCACGAGCTTGTCGCGGTCGCCTTTTGCTTCCGCGACTTCATCGTCCGTCAGCTGACCCCACTTTTGCTGCACGTCACCTTTGATCTGTTCCCAGTTGCCTTTGACAGTGTCCCAGTTCATTTCGATCGTCTCCAGTTTAAGATCTTACGGGGATCCGCCCCGCGCGGCTTCGGGATAGAAACCGCCCTCAGACCAAAAAGTTCCAGAAAAACCGCACGTCTTTCACCGGAGCGGGATCAGGCGAATTGTTCGCGGATCAACCGTTCTTCGAGGCCATGACCCGGATCGAACAGAATGCGATGCTCAATCTCTGGGGCTGACCAGACCTCAACCCGTTTCACGTTCTTGACTGACAATCCGTCCGCATCGGCATTGACCGGGCGCTTTTCGGCCCCTGACACTTCGAACGTGACGCGGGCGGATTTCGGCAAGAGCGCGCCACGCCAGCGCCGAGGGCGGAACGCAGCAACAGCTGTCAGCGCCAGCACTTCTGACCCGATCGGCACGATCGGCCCATGCGCCGAATAATTGTACGCCGTAGACCCCGCTGGAGTCGACAAGAGCGCCCCGTCGCAGACCAGCTCATCCAGTCGCATCTTGCCATCGACGTGGATGCGCAGCTTCGCCGCTTGAGGCCCGGCCCGCAGCAACGACACCTCATTGATGGCGAGGCCGAGGCGTTCTTCCCCGTCAACGGTGACGGCGCGCATATGAAGCGGGTTGATGACCTCTTCCTCAGCCGCATCAAGCCGCGCCTGCAGGCCTTGCGCTGAATAATTGTTCATCAGAAAGCCGACCGTGCCGCGGTTCATGCCATAAACCGGGGCGGGCAGGTTTTGGGTGGCGTGCAAGGTCTCAAGCATGAACCCATCACCGCCGAGGGCCACGATCACGTCCGCCTCTTCCACCGCGACGCCACCATATTGAGCTGACAAAGCGGCTTGCGCCTGTTGCGCGATGGGCGCGGCTGAGGCCACGAAAGCCAACTTTCGCCCAGTCTTTGCGGGGGTGGCCATGGGCCGTCCTTTCACGTTTCCAAAGCGTATGTTGCAGCCGCCCTTTGGAAACGCAAGTCGCCCATCGGCCAAAGGATGCGTCCAAATGGCGTGCAAATCGGTCGCTTTTTTGGTTTTCCGATAGGAAACTTCAGCCTATGTCTGCCGTCAAAGGATACCTGGAGGGACAGATCCATGAACGCACCGACCCGTGACAACGGCTTTTTCACCGAGACGCTTGAAAGCCGCGACCCTGAAGTCGCCGCCGCCATTGAGGCCGAGCTTGGCCGTCAGCGCAAAGAGATTGAGCTGATCGCGTCCGAAAATATCGTCAGCGCTGCCGTGATGGAAGCCCAGGGCGGCGTGATGACCAACAAGTATGCCGAAGGGTATCCGGGTCGTCGCTATTATGGCGGGTGCCAGCATGTGGACGTGGCCGAAAACCTCGCCATCGACCGGGCCAAGCAGCTGTTTGGCTGTGGCTTTGCCAATGTGCAGCCGAACTCTGGCTCTCAGGCGAACCAGGGTGTGTTTCAGGCACTGATCAAGCCCGGTGACACGATCCTAGGCATGTCGCTGGACGCGGGCGGTCACCTGACCCACGGGGCGGCCCCGAACCAGTCCGGCAAGATCTACAACGCCATTCAGTACGGTGTGCGCAAACAGGACAGCCTGCTCGACTACGATCAGGTGCAGGAGCTGGCGACCAAGCATCAGCCGAAGTTGATCATCGCTGGTGGCTCCGCCATTCCGCGGATCATCGATTTCGCCAAGATGCGTGAGATTGCGGACAGCGTCGGCGCTTACCTGCTGGTCGATATGGCGCACTTTGCGGGCCTCGTGGCTGCTGGCCTTTATCCGTCGCCCTTCCCGCACGCCCATGTCGCCACCACGACGACGCATAAAACCCTGCGCGGCCCGCGCGGTGGCATGATCCTGACGGATGACGAGGCGTTGGCGAAAAAGTTCAACTCCGCCATCTTCCCCGGCATTCAGGGCGGCCCGCTGATGCACGTGATCGCCGGTAAGGCCGTCGCTTTTGGCGAAGCGCTGCGTCCTGAATTCAAGATGTATCAGGAACAAGTCGTCAAGAACGCCCAAGCGCTGGCCGATCAGCTGATGAAGGGGGGCCTTGATATCGTGACGGGCGGCACTGACACGCACGTTATGCTCGTCGACCTGCGCCCGAAAGGCGTGAAGGGTAATGCGACCGAAAAGGCGTTGGAGCGGGCGCATATCACCTGCAACAAGAACGGCATCCCGTTCGACCCTGAAAAGCCGATGGTGACCTCTGGCGTGCGCCTCGGCACACCCGCTGGCACGACCCGTGGCTTCACCGAGACTGAATTCCGTCAGGTCGCTGATTGGATTGTGGAAGTGGTCGATGGTTTGGCCGCAAATGGCGAAGACGGCAATGCTGAGGTCGAAGCCAAAGTGAAGGCCGAGGTGGAAGCGCTTTGCGACAAGTTCCCGCTTTATCCGAACCTCTAAGACACTGCTTCAAAACGCAAAAAAGCCCCGCTGGCCGGCGGGGCTTTTCGTTTGGGCCGTATTACGGACGTAGCGTCCAGTCAAACGCACCCACGCCGATATTGACGTTGCGCTCAACCCATGTGGGTTCATTGGGATCCGTCACGTTGTCCGACGCTTTCAGATCATAGCAACCAGCGGGCAGCGTGATCGACCGGGTTTCCCCATTGCTCAGGACATTGCTGCCGAGACGGTCGATGCCCCAGGTCGAGGACGAGCAGGGCGAAATATAAACGTAGAACGCGGTCACACCGGATCGGTTGATCACATTCATCTGCACCTGCCCGGCAGGCACGATTGTCGTGGTTGTTGTGGTGGTCGGTTGACATGCGGACAAGCCGACAACAGCTGCGGCGACAAATGCGCCAACGGTCATTTTCATGAATGATCCCCTCTCTTGTGGGCCGATCCGGCCCGAAATGAAGGCCTTGATAAAGCGCGAGAAACATTCGCAGCTGCGGCCTGTCGTCAGAAAAACGAAATCCATCTTTGATTTCAAGAAATGGTTTGCCCCAGAGGAGAAGGCCGCTGCACATCGTGTGCACAAGCGGCCCCCATTTCCGCCATGGACCCAGCAGCGGTGACGGCGTCTTTTGACGTCATGACAACGACCCGCTCACTTGAACAGCTCATGGGCCATCGGGTGCGGACCGCCCTGCCCCACGCCGCCGCCGAGTTTGTCCTCTTCGTCCTGAAACAGGGCTGGGCCTGCCTTTTTGGCGGGTTGCTCCTCTTGGCCGTGATTTGCACAAAACTGATCTGGAGCGATGCGTGGCCGCTCGCGCGATATGACGCTCTGTTTGCGTTCGCCGTCCTCGTTCAACTCGCTATGCTCTTGTTTCGTCTGGAAACTTTCGCCGAAGCGCGCGTCATCCTCCTGTTTCATGCGACCGCCACAGCGATGGAGTTTTTCAAGGTCAGCGCCGGATCATGGGCCTACCCAGAAGAGGCTGTCTTCATGGTCATGGGTGTGCCGCTTTTCAGCGGATTCATGTATGCCTCCGTCGGGTCCTATATCGCCCGCGTCATCCGCATCTTCGACATGCGGTTCACACCCTATCCCCCGTTCTGGATGACCGTCCTGTTGGCCATCGCGATCTACGCGAACTTCTTCGCGCATCATTTCACGATCGACATTCGGCTCGTCCTGTTCGTCGCAACGATTTTTCTCTTCGGGCGCACCCGCATCTATTTCACGATCGGCGGGACCTATTGGATGCCGCTGCCACTCGCGGCGTTTCTCGCGAGTTTCTTTCTCTGGATCGCCGAGAACGTAGGCACTCTGACCGGCACATGGGTCTATGCCGGTTCGGCAGAGTTCGATTGGGCGTCGCTCAGCAAAATGGGCAGTTGGTACTTGCTGCTCTACGTCAGCTTCGTCACCGTCACGCTGGTGATCCGTGACCCACTTGAGCGCACCGCGTCAGATAAACCCGCGCCAGGCCAGGAAGGCGAGCAAAAGGCCTAGAAAAATCAGCAAGTTGATAGCGATGACCGAGAGCTGGCGGACAAGGGCCGTCATGCGCCGTTCTTTCGGATCGATGCTTTCGAGGTAGGTCACGAGGTCGGCATGAAGACGCGCGAGCGCAGCTGGGTCGGTCTGGCGGCTGAGCTTGGGGTGGTCTTCGCGCAACGCTGCATTGCTCAGCTCCTGCGCCGCGCGCCGGGCCCATCTCGGCAGCGTCCGCCCGGCTTTCTGTAACGCATGGGAGAGCGTTTTTCCTTTGAAACCTAGCCGTTCCTCGATCAGGCGGCGGATGTCTTCGGCTTGGTCGGATGCGCTGGTGTTCATGCGGGGCTTAAAGCACGGGGACTGGGGGCTTTCAATTCGTGGGCGGCATGGTAGGGCTTGGTCATGTTGAACGTGATCGAACATGGCGACCCCGCGCACCCTAAGCTCCTGATTGCGCACGGTCTTTTCGGGTCGGGGCGCAACTGGGGGGTGATCGCGAAACGGTTGGCGGACACGTATCATGTGATCTGCCCGGACATGCGCAATCATGGGCTAAGCCCTTGGTATGACACGCAAAGTTACTTTGACATGGCTGGCGATCTGGCAGCGTTGCTCGATGGGCCGACGCGGGTTGTCGGGCATTCGATGGGCGGCAAGGCGGCGATGGTTTTGGCGCTGCAACACCCTGAATTGATTGAGAAATTAGTGGTCGCGGATATCGCGCCCGTGACCTACACGCATACCCAGTCCCAACATATCGCAGCGATGAAGGCGGTGGATTTGAGCGGGGTGGAGCGGCGGTCCGAGGCGGGGGCGACGCTTGATGCAGAGGTGCGGGACTTCCTGCTGCAAAGCCTTGATGTCAAAGGGAAAAAGTGGAACCTGAACTTGGATGTTCTGGAGGCTGAGATGCCGAAGATCATCGGGTTTCCCCAGATTGAGGGGGCGTTTGAGGGGCCGACTTTGTTCCTAACGGGGGCTGAATCCGACTATGTGACACCTGACTATCGCCCTGAAATCAAACGGCTTTTCCCGGCCGCGAAGTTCGCAAAGATCCCCGGGGCGGGGCATTGGCTGCACGCGGAAAAGCCGCGGGAGTTTGAGGCGGCGGTGCGGGCGTTTATGGGCTAAACCACTGATCCTGTGAGGAAAATCACCAAGCAGGCCCCGCCTGCGAGAGTGATGAAGATATGGGGGAGGTAGGGCATTCTCTGACTCCTTGCGGTTCTGAGATGTCCTACGCAGCAGCCGCCCCGTTCCGTCGCACCGCACGGTGGATTTGGGCGAAATTTACCAAATTAACCAATCCTCAGACCCCTGATCTATCAAATTGACCAGAATTTTTGAGCGGAGGTTATGAACATGCGGTTAAAACTGACAGAGGCCAGACCCCGGCTGGGGGAGGCGATTGCCCATGTCCAGGACCCGAACGAATATTGCGTCCTGTTGCGCCACGGCAAACCGGTCGCGGCGATCATCGGAATGACGGCGCTGAAGATGCTGTGGCGGGTGGAGGACGACGCGACGGGCCGCGTGATGCACCCCCTCTACGATATGTTCGGCAAGCCGGGACCGTACCGGTTCGGGTATGAGATCGGGCTGGATGGGAAGGTCGTCCGCGCCGAGGAAGCCGCGCGGCAAATGCACCGGGTGCAGATGACCCGGGCCGAGGAACGGCGGATCTTGCAGGCCGGAGGGCTGGAGGAAGTCGAGGGCGGCGAGCTGCGCGCGGAGGATGAGGCGGAGCTGGGCGGGGAGAAACGCGGGTGGTGGAGGCGTGTGTTCAGCACGGACCGCCGTTAGGCGGCAAAACGTCCGGGGGACGTTTTGAGTGCTGAACGGGCGGAGCCCCGGGGTTAGCCCGTCTTGGAGTTGACCCACCGGATCAATTCAGGGTCGACCGCGCGAAGCGACGGACATGGGCCCTGCCAAATTGGAGATTTGGCACCACAATCAAACCCGTTGCACCCAACGCATATAAAACATCAAGAAAGGATCAGTTAAGTAAAGAAAATCATCTGACCACTCCAAAACTGGTTCACCCTGAATACTGTCCTTTGCAATTCCCGACATGTGTCCAAGTGCGGCCGAAACTTCGTGCTTCTGAGGAATCGCAGATTCAATCAGTAATTTGCGTAGCTCATCACGAATCTCATTATAGTGCAGCTTCTCCTTGGGACCGGTATTCGAAACGGCTCGCAACACCGATTGATAAATGTCTAAACTCTCATCAGAGGAGGACATTTGTCTTTCTAAACGCTTCCCCCGGGATTGCGGGCCCTTTGATAATTTCTCAAATGTCGGAAACCCAAATTGCTTTGCAACATCTTCAAAAATAGATGATCGGACATCGTCACTCGGATGGAAATTCCTAAACTCCGTCAGTGTCTCTTCAATATCATAATGGTTGCATAGTCTGTTGCAAAAGCGCTGCATCAACAGCGGACTACCGTTCGCTTCATCCGAGAAAACTTCAAGGCATCCTTGATCAACTCTCATTTGTAGTTTTGGGAAACCTTGAACTGGTATGGCAGCAAGCTCTTCAATTTCCCAAGTAGGTATCTCGACATGGGCAAAACGACCCTCCATCTCGCGCTCAACACCAATTGCATCAAATGCTCGATGGGGCACGGCAATTAGGATGGCGACCAATCCCTCAAAAACTTCTGACTTGAGAGATCGAACAATCTCTCGCTGGACTTCCATGGGAAGGTAGTGAAAGTCGTCAACGACCAGTGCTAAATTCTGTTCGCGCATAAACGTCAGAATGGTATTTTTATTCTTGTTGTTAAACACTTGAGACTTACCTGCGCTGGCTGTCGCCTGTGCCGTTAGAATGTACCGAAAGCCAGCTGATGTCTCATCTGAATTTGTTTCCGTTTCGCTTTCTGGAAGTCTAAGATCTTGCAGCAATAGGCTCCAGAATTCAGAGCTGTTTTCGACTTGACCACCATTCACCAATGCCGATTTCTCTCGCCCAAGAACATGACGAGTAAGGACTGTTTTTCCAGATTTTGTGGGACCAGTGACGCAAATGACTTTGTAGCCTTCGCGAATTTCAGTCTTAAGTTTCTTCTCTAAGTTCGCCGATGAGCGATTCACATAAGTGACTGAAGGCATTCCACCAGCGACAAAGACATCCCGAACAAACACTAAAGTCTCCTATGCATTTCTAAGTCTGAGCCAGGCCCCAGGAAAAGTTCTAGCGCACGGCCCCTCATCAAGCGCCAAAATGGATCAAGAACCCGGCGGGGTCGAGCCTTAACTCCTGAGTGCTGCCGCAATTGTCCTTCGGCCAATCGCTTCCCCGCACGCGCTCAAAAATGGCCAGCTTTTAACCATCCATCTTCAGCGCCGAAATAAACGCCTCCTGCGGGATATCCACCTTCCCGAACTGGCGCATCTTCTTCTTACCCGCCTTCTGCTTGTCCAGCAGCTTGCGCTTGCGGCTCGCGTCGCCGCCGTAGCACTTGGCGGTCACGTCCTTGCGCATGGCGGACAACGTCTCACGCGCGATGACCTTGCCGCCGATGGCCGCCTGGATCGGGATTTTGAACATGTGGCGGGGGATCAGATCCTTGAGCTTTTCGACCATGGCGCGGCCGCGCATTTCGGCCCGGTCGCGGTGGACCATCATGCTCAGCGCGTCGACGGGTTCTTCGTTCACGAGGAC
>JBCBCS010000083.1:0-14629 GCA_038530475.1 Pseudomonadota bacterium | reverse complement strand
CATCATCGCCCTGCCGGAAATGCTCTTCACGGTGTGGCGCTCGGATGGCGTCGAAGGCTCAGTCGCATCGCAGCTGGAAAGCTGGCAAGGCGGCTGGTCGGTCTTCTACTGGGCCTGGTGGATCGCATTCGCCCCCTTCGTGGGCCTGTTCCTGGCCCGCATCTCCAAGGGGCGGACCATTCGTGAGTTCGTGATCGGCGCCATTCTGGTCCCATCGATCATGTGCTTCGTCTGGTTCACCTGGGCCGGTGGCACCGCGATCGATCTGGAGCTGAACGGCGACGCCAACGGGGTGATCCTCGCCGCGTCGGACGGTGACAAGATCTTCGCGATGGTGGTGCACATGCTCGGCGCAGCCCTTGGCTGGGCGATGTCGCTTGTCATCGTCATCCTGCTGATGACCTACCTTGTGACCACGGCTGACTCCGCTGTGCTGATCGTCAACACGATCAATGCTGCGGGCGACGAAGGCCCAAAGGCCAAACCCCATATCTACTTCTGGGGGGCAGCGCTCGGGTTTGTGGTGGCGGCCCTGCTGATTGCAGGCGCCAGCGAGACCGACCCGCAAGGCGGCCTCAAGGCGATCCAGACGGCCATGGTGATCGGGGCCTTCCCCTTCTCCATCGTGATGGTGTTGCAGGGCATCGCGCTCGTGAAAGCCATCTACAATGACAGCCGACGGGAGAAGGCAGGCGTGCCTGCGACCGTCGCTGAGGATAGCGTGGTGAACCCCGCCGAATAAGCGGTCGCTTCATAGAACCTAATAGGACCGGGCCCTGCGCCCGGTCCTTTCTTTTTGCGGGATACTCCTCCGGAGGCGCCCCAATCTTGCCACACTTCAGCCCCGCTCTGACCATCATGTGATGCTGGGGTGATGGAATCGGCCCACCAAGAGGCCCAGTTCGGCAGATACAGACAGGCAAACCTGAAAGGAGCGGCGCGATGCCGACCCAGCCCAAACCGATCCCGGCCAAGCCAGAGGCCAGCCCGCAGACACAGACGACGCAACAACCATCATCCAATGGCACCAAGCGGCGCCCCGGCCCGCCAAAACCGGTGACGTTCAAGGATTTCGCGAGCATCTGACGCGACGCTTAAGCGATCCCCTCCGCCTTTACCTCCCCTCAGGGCGGCGGGACTCTAGGCCAGCGGGTGCAGCGCGCCCGGCGGGGCTCCTCCCTCCCTGCTCCACGCGCGGCCCACTGGTCTTTTTTTGTGGCTTTCGTAGACTGGGTCCATGGCGGCAATCTCGACCATCCGAAACCTGGGCCCGGCGATGGAAAAGGCCTTTCACGATGTGGGGATCACATCGGCGGAAGAACTTCGCGAGATCGGTGCGGATGCCGCATATGCCCAGTTGCTGGAGAATGGCCACACACCGCATTTCATTGGCTATTACGTCATACACATGGGGCTCCAGGGTCGACCTTGGAACGATTGCAAAGGTGATGAGAAGGCGGCCTTGCGCAAGACATTCGACGCACTCAAGGCGCATCATTTTAACCGCGAGAAATCTGACTTGGACGCCTTCATGGATGAGATCGGGCTGGTTGACAGGTCCGGGTGACGGAACTCTGCGCGGGCGAAGACGTTAGGCGGTGATGAGCGAACAAATTGATATTGACCGGCTTGAACGGCTTGCGCAACGGATGGACGCGCTGGCCCGCATTCCCGGCACAAAAATCACGTTTGGCCTTGATGCTCTGCTGGGCCTGGTGCCGGGGGTTGGCGATGTGCTGGCATTGGCACCATCGGTCTATATCTTCCGCCAAGGCAGCAAGGCAGGCGTGTCGTCCCATACCAAAGGCCGGATGATTGCGAACATCGCCATCGACACCGCGATCGGGTCTATCCCCATCGTCGGTGATATTTTTGACATCGGCTACAAAAGCAAAATCCGCAACGTGGCCTTGATCCGTGAACATCTTGAGAGGGCTGGCTCGGCAATCCCCCGCGCAGACGATCCACCCGCGCTTTCGAAGGACAACGACCCGCGCTAGGCCTATCCCATGCGCTTCGCCCTTGTCCTCCTCCTCGCCCTTACCGCCTGCAGCACCACCCCGGATGAGCCGGCGGCCCCGCCGCAACCCGCCCTTTATCCTGGCGAAACCGCCGAGATGCGCGCACTTGTGATCAAATATGCAGCGATCCACCAAATTCCTGAGGCCCTGCTCCATGCCGTAATCCAGCGCGAGAGCGATTACCGCGCCAATGCCCGCAACGGCCCCTATTACGGGCTGATGCAGATCCTGCCGGAAACGGCGGGACAGATGGGGTTCAACGGTGCCCCCTCCGACCTCCTCGATGCAGAAACCAACCTGCTTTACGCAGGACGGTATCTACGCGGCGCGTGGCTGCTCTCCGACGGGGACATCCCAACGGCGGTCGGCTGGTATGCCCGCGGCTACTACTACGAGGCGCGCGACCGCTGCATGCTGGTGGAAACCGGCCTGCGCGACCGCGAAGTCCGCCGCGACTGCTAGCGCTTGATCACCGCAAGAGCGATCCCGCCCAAGACCACCCCCGCACCGAGCAGCACCTGAAGGCCCAGCGCCTCGCCCAACAGCGCGGCACCTGCCAGCAGCGCAATCACCGGCACGCTCAATTGCGCCACCGCCGCCGTCGTCGCCGTGATCTGCGGCAAGGCGCGATACCACAGCGCATACCCCAAACCGCTGGTCACCGCACCACAGACTACGCCAATCGCAACGCCCGCTGCGCTCCAACCGGTCCCGAGAACCATGAGGACCAAAGCTACAGGCATCAGCAGAACAAAAGACCATGCCATATCGCCCAGCGGATCGGCCGATCCGCGCCCGCGCAGCGAAAACAGCCCCCAACCGATACCGGCCACGGCCATATATGTGAGGCCCAGCGGGTCGAACGCGACATCCGCACGGGGCCAAAGCAACCACGCAAGCCCCGCCATCGCGACACCCATCCCCGCATAGGCCCGGATCCCAGGCCGGACGCCCGCCAGCGCCGCGCCGGCAAACATTGTGACTTGCACCACTCCAAAAAGAACCAGGGCCCCGACACCCGACGGCAAAGTCACATAAGCCAGCGAAAACGGCACCAGATAGACCAGCAGCCACAGCGCTCCAACCCACCGCGCGGCGGTGATCCGAGCCGCCTTCCTGCGCCATGCAACCAGCCCGGCCAGCATCACAGCCCCCGCCGCCAGCCGCACTCCGGCAAAGCCAAGCGCATCCATGCCAAAGACATCGATCCCCGCCCGGTTGAGCAGGGAATTGGCCGCGAAATTGACCATCACCAGAGCGATCAAAAGAAACAGCGCCATTCAGGTCCCGATGTCCTGCGCGGCGGGTCGGAGCCATGCTCCGGATCGTCGCGCCCCAATAGAAAAGCCCCGCCAGTTGCACACTGACGGGGCCTTTGCGTCAATTCACGTCTGGCTTAGCCGACCAGTTCAAGACCCGAAAAGAAATACGCGATTTCTTCGGCAGCCGTCTCAGGTGCGTCCGAACCGTGGACCGAATTCTCACCGATCGACAGCGCGAATTCCTTGCGGATCGTGCCAGGGGCTGCGTCTTCGGGGTTAGTCGCACCCATCACTTCGCGGTTCTTCGCGATGGCGTCTTCGCCTTCAAGCACCTGAACCACGATCGGCTCGGAAATCATGAACTCGCACAGCTCATCAAAGAACGGACGGTCCTTGTGCACGCCGTAGAATGTCTGCGCCTGCTTGAGCGTCAGCTGGATGCGCTTTTGTGCGACAATGCGCAGGCCAGCCTCTTCGAACTTGGCGGCGATCTGGCCGGTCAGGTTCCGCTTGGTGGCGTCGGGTTTGATGATGGAGAAGGTGCGTTGGATCGCCATGGGAGGGGTTCCTCGTCAGGGTTTGAATTTCCCGCGCCGCCTAACATGGGCGACACCGCTTGGAAACCCGTATCTGACGTGGATTCACATCCGGATGGAGCGCCCCGAGGCGTGCGCTTCCAACCCTTCCGTGATCCTGTGTCCCCTTAGCGGACCACGTAAACGCTCATCGGCGCGTGGGCTGCCACATAGCCTGCATTCGATGAAAGAATGTGATCCTTCAGGCCGGGGACATGGCTTGCCATCACAATCAGGTCGCAATCGGTTTTGATCGCTGTCTTGACGATGTCGGAGCCAACGTTGAGGTGCAGGTCGCTCCGCAGAGCAATTTCCCCATCTGTTTCGATGTCAAAGCGCTTGGATTGTTCGGTCGCCAACTGGCCGAGTCGATCAGCATAACGCTCCCCTTCGGTGCGCGCGGTCATGGTTGGGACCGCATCCACCACGTCGGTATAGACCACCTTCGCGCCGGTCTGCTGGGCCGTCCGGCCCGCCAGGTCGAGCGCCTTGTCAAGTTTTTCCGTATGATCGAGATCAACGGGCACCAAAATACGTGAATACATCTGCTTTCCTCCTCCGCTTCTCTGGCATTCTACCCTTGCTGCAGCGCTCTCCGCGTTGATCTGCGTCAAATCGCGGTGGCACGTCCCGGGTCCAATCCGTGAGGGTCACGTTGGATTGACGCCTGTCCCGTGTCGTGGCACCTCCCCACCCATGCTTCGCCTCACCGACATCTCCTATTCCGTCGAAGGACGCCCGCTCATCGAGAACGCGAGCGCGGTGATCCCCTACGGCCACAAGGTCGGCGTCGTGGGGCGCAACGGAACAGGCAAAACGACGTTGTTCAACCTGATCTACGGGCACCTCACTCTTGAGACGGGCGCGATCACCCTGCCCAAAGGCGCGCGTATCGGCGGGGTGAGCCAGGAGGTGCCGGGCAACGAGGTCTCCCTCCTCAACACGGTGCTCGCCGCCGACGAAGAACGACTGTCGCTTTTGGCCGAGGCTGAGACCGCCACCGATCCCACCCGCATCGCCGACATCCAGACCCGGCTGGCTGATATCGATGCGTGGTCGGCAGAGGCCCGCGCGGCCTCAATCCTCAAGGGGCTGGGCTTTACCGATGCCGAACAGCAGCAACCCTGCTCGGCCTTCTCCGGTGGTTGGCGCATGCGTGTGGCGCTGGCCGCTGTGCTGTTTTCGGAACCTGATTTGCTGCTGCTGGACGAGCCCACCAACTACCTCGACCTCGAAGGCGCGCTGTGGCTGGAAAGCTACCTCGCGAAGTACCCTCATACGGTCCTGATCGTCAGCCATGACCGCGGGCTTCTGAACCGCGCCGTGGGTGGCATTCTGCACCTCGAAGACCGCAAGTTGACATACTACGCGACCCCTTACGACAAATTCGCCGAAATCCGCGCTGCCAAGCTCGCGGTGGCGGAGGCTGAGAACGTCAAAAACAAAGCCCGCATCGCCCATCTTCAAAGCTTCGTCGACCGGTTCCGCTACAAGGAAAGCAAGGCCAAGCAGGCGCAAAGCCGCCTCAAGATGATCGACCGGATCAAGCTGATCTCCACCCCGCAAGAGGCCGCCTTGCGCGCCTTTACCTTCCCCGAACCGGAAGAATTGTCGCCGCCGATCATTACCATGGACGGCGCCGCTGTGGGCTATGACGGCCCACCGGTTCTGGACCGCCTGACCCTGCGCATCGACCAGGACGACCGGATCGCACTTCTGGGCCGCAACGGCGAAGGAAAATCGACCCTTTCCAAATTGTTATCGGACAGACTTAAAGCTCAAAAGGGCAACCTCACCCGGTCGAACAAGCTTCGCATTGGCTATTTCGCCCAGCATCAGGTCGATGAGCTTCACATCGATGAAACTCCGCTTGATCACATCCGCCGTCTGCGCCCCGATGAAACCCCTGCAAAACACCGCGCCCGCTTGTCAGGGTTCGGGCTGATGGCCGCGCAGGCTGACACAGAGGTCGGCCGCCTGTCGGGCGGACAGAAGGCGCGCCTGTCGCTTCTGCTCGCTACGATCGACAGCCCGCACCTGCTGATCCTCGACGAACCAACAAACCACCTCGATATTGAATCCCGTGAAGCTTTGGTTGAAGCGCTCACAGCCTATACCGGTGCCGTCATCCTTGTGAGCCACGACATGCACCTCCTGAGCCTCGTGGCCGACCGGCTCTGGCTCGTCAAAGACGGACGCGTCACACCTTTCGAAGACGATCTTGAGGCCTACCGCGCCCAGCTTTTGCAAAAGGACCGCCCGGCCAAGGCCGAGAAACCCAAACCCGCCAAGGCGAAACCCAGCCGCGACCAAATCCTTGCGCTGCGCGCTGACGTCCGCAAATGCGAAGACCGATTAGAAAAGCTTAACGCCATGGCGGATAAGCTCAGCACCAAGCTGGCCGATCCCGCGCTCTACGAAGACGGACGCGTGGGCGAGCTTGAAACCTGGAACCGGAAATACGCTGAAGTTCGGGACGGGTTGGAACGGGCCGAAACGCTTTGGCTCACCGCCCAGGAAAAGCTCGACGCCGCCGAAAGCGCGTGACGTCCCCGTCTTTGGTTTCCAAATACTCCCGCCGGAGGCCCAAATTCTTCATAAGAATTTGACCGCAAATTTCGTCGAAATTTGCGCCCCGCCCGCCGCACGCGATACACCTAGAAGGTCAAATGCCGGGTCCCGCGCCCTGCACGCCCGCCCCGCCGTCTTTGGGGCGGCATGGCTAGAGGCAGGACCTCAAACGGGTCGGCCAGCGATCGATCCAACAGCTCAGCAAAGCAAATGAGCGCAGGATGTTGCGGCACCGCCAGCCGGGCCTTTGCGGCCCGCGCCTGGTCGGCAAAGCTCCGGTTTCCGTCCAGCGAGCCCAAGAATTGCATAAAGGCATACCCAGCCATCTCGTCCGGCCGCGCCCGCGCATCCGCGCGGGCCTCAAGCGCAAATAAAATCTGTTCCAATCTCATGACACATCCCCGTGTCTGAGGGCGGTGGACAAAGGCAAGGTTCGGACAAAGCGGCCCCTGCCGCCTGACGACCCTTCCCCAAGACACCCCGCCCAGGTTGAAGACCGCGTTCGCTTGCGAACGCTGGGCGCGCCCAGATGGTTGCACCCACTTATCGGCAGGTCTCCTGGCTTGCGGGTCAGTGGCGTGCCCCGACCTTCCCAAACGCGTCGCCCAAAGTGCAGGCGCATTCAGTGGTCGTTAATGGGGCATCCTCACCGCGTACAGTTGCGGGGGCAGCTTCGGATTTGAACCGAATTCCCTTTTCATCCGGAGGGCGGATCATCCCACCCCTTAGAACCGATGCGGCCAGTGTGGCTGCACCCGCAGCATTGGTCAATCTCCTCTTTTCAGGCGCGGTGCAATCGCCTAAGCGCAGCGCTATGGACCCGACCTTTCTGATCACTGCTTTTGTCGCCCTGTTCGTCGTCATCGACCCAATTGGCCTCGCCCCGCTTTTCGTGGCGCTGACCACGGGCCTGACGCCCACCCAGCGGCGTAAAATCGCCATCCGCGCGACCCTGACCGCGACTGCGATCCTGCTGGTCTTTTCGATCTTTGGCGAAGGCCTGCTGGAATTCATCGGCATCTCCATGCCGGCCTTCCGCATCGCCGGCGGCATCCTGTTGTTCCTGACCGCCCTCGATATGCTGTTCGAACGTCGTCAAAAGCGGCGGGAGGATCAGGCGCATGAGGGCGATGACCCGGACCCTGCCGACGATCCATCGGTGTTCCCGCTTGCCATTCCCCTCATCGCCGGGCCGGGGGCCATTGCAACGGTGATCCTGCTGGTCGGACAGACCGAGGGACCCACGGGCTATTTCTCGGTGATGGGGGTTCTGGCCGCGGTCCTTGCCCTTGTTTTCGTGATGTTCCTGAGCGCTTCGGTCCTCGAACGTCTGCTCGGGCGCACCGGCATCACGGTTGTCACGCGGCTGCTGGGCATGCTGCTTGCGGCCCTGTCGGTGCAATTCGTTCTTGATGGGCTGAGGGGTTTCGGTCTCGGCGGCTGATCCTATATTGGTCTCATGGAGACCGGCCAGATCATCGCCCTCATCTTTCTTGTCATCATCGGCGTTCCGATGTTGCTCCAGCTTTTCGCCGTCCGGGGGGCCATGCGCAACGCGCTGATGTGGGGTGTGATTTTTGGTGGCATCCTGCTGCTGTCGAGTGAACGGGACAGTCTGCAATCAAGCTTTCTTGTCCCCCAAGCCAGTTATGACGTCGAAACGGTTGAAGTGTTCAAGGCCCGCGACAACCATTTCCATCTGACGCTTGAGATCAACAATGTCCCGGTGGATTTCCTTGTCGATACCGGGGCAAGCGACATGGTGCTGACCCAGGCCGACGCGGCCCGGATCGGCCTCGACCCCGACAACCTCGCCTATATCTACACTGCCTACACCGCCAACGGCGAAGTCGCGATTGCACCTGTGCGGCTCGACACTGTTGATCTGGGCGACATTCGCGACACCAATGTCCGCGCTTCGGTCAATGGCGGACAGATGGAAGGCTCGCTGCTGGGGATGTCCTATCTCAGCCGGTTTGAGAGCATCGAAATCCGGCAAGATCGGTTGATCCTCACGCGCTGACGTCATTATCGCCCTCGCCTCGTTCAGTCGTCGCGCCCCGGCTCGTCAGGATTGTCTGAATAGATCGACAGTTTGTTACCTTGCGGATCGCGCAAATAGCCAACGTAGAAGCCCGCCGAATAGGCCGCGCGAAATCCGGGCGCGCCTTCATCAGTGCCACCTGCTGCCAAAGCTGCGGCATGCAGCCGACGCACATCCGCCTGACATGACGCCGCAAAGCCAATCATGGAGCCGTTTCCGTTGCTTGCCGCTTTGCCGTCAAACGGCGTATCCACATAGAATTCCGGCCCCGCCCCGCCGTCATCAAGCCGGAAACTCAGCCCATCGGCTCCTTCCTCAAACGAGTAGCCAAGGGCGGGCAAAAACGACAGGTAGAACCGTTTCGCCGCGTCCAGATCATCGGCCCCAAAGCTCACATATCCGATCATCGCTCCGCCTTCTTTTCCCAGCGGCCGCTTTCCTGGCTCCAGTATTGCGCTGCACAGCCCGCATCCGTCAGAGCCTTCCACTGGGTGCGCGCATGGGCCACCGCATCCCCGTCATGGCCGTCAAAAAGGATCATGACGCGGTCCGCTGCCTGAACCTCTTCGCGACTGACCTCGGCCCCGTGTACGGACATGATGGCCGTCGCCCCGTTCGCCGCAGCTTCCCCGGCGGTGAGCAATATGGGCTGATCCGCGTCGTGATCCCCGCCTGCGCGCCCGTGGGCCAGAAAGCTCTCTGCCGGGCCGCGCCACAGCTGCGCGTCGAGCGCATCCATCGCCGCTGCCTCACGACCACGTACTTCGATCACCCAACCAGCCTCGCGCGATTTGGCCAGAAGCGTGGGCGCGGTCTGTTCCAATGAGGCGGTGGTCAGGTGATAGAAATACGCAGCACCCAAGGTTTACTCCGCCTCGTAACCATCTGCGATCAAACGATTAAGCGTCATCACACCCCAGCCCGTGGCCCCTGCCGGCGCCAGTGCCGTTTCCGCCTTCACTGAGGCCACACCAGCAATATCGAGGTGAATCCACGGCATGTCATCCTTGATGAACCGCTGCAGGAATTGCGCCGCCGTGATCGAGCCCGCATCACGACCGCCCACGTTCTTCATATCGGCGATGCGGCTTTTCAGCTTGGCGTCATAGGCCGCGCCCATCGGCATCCGCCACGCGCCTTCACCTTCCGCCTCAGCCGCTTTCAACATCGACTTGCACAGGTCGTCATTGTTGGAAAAGACGCCTGCATTTTCATGGCCCAGCCCGATGATAATGGCCCCGGTCAGTGTAGCGAGGTTGATGATCCCTGTGGGCGCAAAGCGTTCTTGCGCATACCAAAGCACATCCGCGAGCACCAAACGCCCCTCGGCGTCGGTGTTGATCACCTCAATCGTGTCGCCCTTCATTGATGTCACCACATCACCCGGACGGGTCGCGCGGTCGCTGGGCATATTCTCAACCAGCCCGACCAGACCAACCACATTGGCCTTGGCCTTGCGCAGGGCCAGCGCTTTCATGACGCCCGCCACGACGCCCGCGCCGCCCATATCCATCGTCATGTCTTCCATGCCGCCCGCCGGTTTGAGGCTGATGCCGCCGGTGTCGAACACCACGCCCTTGCCGACAAAGGCAAAAGGCGCTTCATCTCCGCCGCCCTTCCAGTGCATCACGACCACCTTGCTGGGAGATGCGGAGCCGAGGCCCACGCACAAGAGCGACCCCATCCCAAGTTCTTCGAGCTTGGATTCTTCCAACACTTCAACCTCAAGACCAAGCGCTTCCAAATCCTTCAAACGATTGGCAAATTCTGTTGTGGTCAGCACATTGGCCGGTTCGTTGGTGAGATCACGTGTAAACACCACACCTTCGGCCACAGCCATCGCCATATCCGCCTCAGCCTGGGCCGCCGGAACATCCCCAACCATGACCGTGATACCGCCCAGCGGGTCTTTGTCGCCGGTCTTGTGCGGCGTGAATGTATAGCCGCGCAGCGCGCAGCCCATCGCGACCTCAGCCATCTTGGGCATGGATCCGCCCAGGATCAGCACGCGGTCGCTGCCCCGCGCCTTGGCAATCGACGCACCCGCTTTGCGGGCTTCGTCCAATTTGGCCCGGCGCGGCATCTTCACCACGATGATCTTGGAGGCCGACACAGCGGCTGGATAGGCCAGCGTCAGCGCATCGCCCACCTTGGCCTTCTCGAACCGGTCGCTTTCAACCAGCCGGTTCAGCGCCTTCTTGGTCAGGCTGTTGAGCTTGCGCCCGCCCGGATCAAGCTTGCCGTCCGGGGTCGCAAAAACCGCAATCGCGCCCTCCTCGCTGCCCAATTCAGTCAGGTCAATTTCGACAAAGCTCAGGTCAGGAAGGTCGGTCATCAGGGGCCTTTCGGGAGAGTGAGTTTGGATATGGGCAACAGCTAGCTTGCCTCAGCGGGCTTGACCAGTCAGCACTTACGCGCGGCCTTGGAATAGGCTAGCAACGGGGGTGCTGCTGTAAGTGACAAGAAGGGGAACAGGCGTGGCTCGATTCGACCGCTATATGCTGTCGCAACTCGTCGTGCTGTTCGGCTTCTTTTCCCTCATTCTGGTGTTGATCTACTGGATCAACCGGGCCGTGTCGCTGTTTGACCGGCTGATTGCAGATGGCCAGTCGGCCTGGGTGTTTCTGGAGCTGACGTCGCTGTCGCTTCCGTCGATCATCCGGGTGGTCCTGCCGCTCTCGGCCTTCGTGGCAACCGTTTATGTGACCAACCGCATGGCCTCTGAATCCGAACTGACGGTGGTGCAGGCCACGGGCTATTCGCCGTTTCGCCTTGCGCGGCCGGTTCTTTATTTCGGGCTGTTCGTGGCGCTGCTGTTGTCGGTCCTGACCCATATCCTCGTGCCGCTGAGCACCGACAGGCTCACTCAGCGCAACGCCGAGATCGCCGATGACGTGACCGCGCGACTGCTGACGCCGGGCGAATTCCTCACCCCCTCCGACGACGTGACCTTCTATATCCGAGAGATCACGCCCGCCGGAGAGATGCTCGATATTTTCATTTCCGAAGGTGGCGACCCTGCCACCCGCGTGACCTATACCGCCGCCCGCGCCTTTCTGGTCCGAACCGACGATGGGCCGCAACTGGTGCTGGTTAATGGCCTGGCCCAAACGTTGGACCTTGAAACCAACCGCCTGCTGACCACGGGATTTGAGGATTTCGTCTACAACATCGGCGCCCTCATAGATGCGGGCGACATCACCGCCCGGCGCGCCGATGCGCTCATGACGTGGGAACTGTTCGCCCCCTCCGGAGACGTTCTGGCGGAAACGGGCGAAAGCGCGGCTGGGCTTGCGCTGCGCGGCCATGACCGGATCGGACAGGCTCTTTTGGGCCTTGTGGCGGCGATGATCGGGTTTTCCGCGCTGGTGACCGGCCGGTTCAGCCGATTTGGCCTCTGGCGGCAAATCCTGCTCGCCGTCGGCCTGATCGTTCTGGTGCAGGCCATCGACACGACTGGCGCGTCTGCGGCCCAAGCGGACCCTGCGCGCTGGCCGCTTCTCTACCTCGGCAGTGCCTGCGGCCTCCTGATCGCTGTGGTATTGCTGTGGCTCGCGGCCCGGCCTTATGCGTTCAAACGCAAACCGCTGCCAGCCGCGGGAGGCGTGACATGATCCTGCACCGCTACTTTGCCCGCCGCTTCGCGCGGTCTTTCCTGATGGTCCTGGCCGGGTTCTTTCTGCTGATGCTGCTGATCGACCTCATAGAACAGGTCCGCCGCTTCGGCTCTGACGCGACTTTCGGCACGTTGATCCAGCTCAGCCTGCTGAACTTGCCCGCTGCGCTTTACCAAATCCTGCCGCTCATCATGGTGCTGGCGACCGTCGCGATGTTTTTAGGCTTGGCGCGGTCCTCCGAAATGGTGGTGACCCGCGCCGCCGGACGCTCCGCCATGCGGGCACTTGTCGCCCCGCTGATCGTGACGCTTCTGATCGGGGCGATCACCGTGGGCGTGTTCAACCCCATCGTCGCGGCCACCTCGCGCGAGGCGGAAACGCGCGAAGCTGCGCTGCGCGCGGGGGGCGCCTCTGTGCTCGCGATCTCTGAGACCGGGCTATGGCTGCGTCAGGGGGATGAATTGGGCCAGACCGTCAT
Source organism: Pseudomonadota bacterium (assembly GCA_038530475.1). Classification (GTDB taxonomy): domain Bacteria; phylum Pseudomonadota; class Alphaproteobacteria; order Rhodobacterales; family Rhodobacteraceae; genus Octadecabacter. The sequence continues at coordinate 2,061 of JBCBCS010000083.1, read as the reverse complement.
CCGCGCCGACCGCGCCAATCTGGATGGCACCCGGCTGGACGGGGTCACCCTGATCTCATTCCGGCGCGATGGCGGCCCGGTCCGCCGGATTGAAGCTGCAACCGCAACGCTGGTCCCCGGCGCGTGGGAGCTAACCGAGGCCAAGGCATGGCCGCTCGACCGAGGCCGTGTGGCCGAAGCCTGGGCCACGACCCATACCAGCCTGCGCATCCCGTCGACCCTCACGGCGGATGAAATCCGAGACAGTTTCGGTGTCCCCTCCTCCATCCCGATCTGGGAATTGCCCGCGTTCATCGACAGGCTTGAGGTTGCGGGCTTTTCAGCGCTGCGTCATCAAGTCTGGCTGCAGATGGAGCTCGCGCTGCCGTTCTACCTGATCGCGATGGTGCTGATCGGCGCGGGCTTCACGATGCGGCACCAGCGCGGCGGACGCACTGGCGTCATGGTGCTCTCGGCGATCCTGATTTGTTTTGCGCTATTCTTCCTGCGCAACTTCGCCCAGATTCTCGGCGACAATGGGCAGATCCCGGTCTTGCTGTCGGCCTGGGCGCTGCCCGTGGCCGCCATCGGCGCGGCTCTGGGCCTTTTGCTGCATCTGGAGGACGGCTAGATGCGCCGCCTCATCGCCGTCCTTCTGGTGTGGCTGATGCCGCAGATGGCGCTGGCGCAAAGCGCGGCCTCTCTTGTCGCAGACAGCATCACGATCCCGCCCGGCGGCACCCAACTGATCGCTTCCGGCAATGTCGAAGTATTCTTTGAGGACACCCGCCTGTCGGCCCGGCGGATCATTTTCGATCAGACAACCGACCGGCTGATCATGGAAGGCCCTATCTTTATCGTGGCGGGGGACGGCACGCTCTTTACCGCCGACCAGGCCGACCTCGACCCCCGGCTTGAGAATGGGATCCTGCGCGGTGCGCGACTGGTGCTCAATGAACAACTGCAACTGGGTGCCAATCGCATCGACCGCGTCGATGGCCGCTACACCCAGCTAAGCCAGGTCGCCGTTACCTCGTGCCATGTCTGTGCCGAAGGCGAAACGCCACTGTGGGAAATCCGTGCGCGAGAGATCATCCATGACGAAGCTGCGCGGCAGCTTTATTTCGAAGGCGCGTCGTTCCGTGTTGCGGGCGTGCCGATCTTCTGGCTGCCGCAGATGCGCCTGCCGGACCCGACACTGACCCGCGCGACCGGGGTCCTGACGCCACGCATCCGGTCGTCCGACATCCTCGGCTTCGGGGTCAAACTTCCCTACTTCATCCGCCTCGGCGATCACCGCGATCTGACACTGACGCCCTACCTGTCCTCCTCCACCACGACGCTTGAGGCGCTCTACCGTCAGGCTTACCTGCGCGGCGAGTTGCGGATTGAGGCCGCAGCGTCGCAGGACGACCTGACCGACAGGACCCGTGCCTATGTCTTTGCCGATGGTATCTTTGATCTGGGCGACGACGTCATCCTGCGGTTCGATATCGAATATGCGTCTGACGACACATACCTGCTGGATTACGGCTATTCCGACAAGGACCGCCTCGATTCCGAGCTGTCATTTGAGCGCGTGCGCGACCGTGACCTGACCCGCGCCCGGCTCACCTACTATTCGTCTCTCCGCGACGGGGAGCCGTCAGAGACCCTGCCACCCCTTTTGGCGGACGTGCAGTGGGAACGGCGGGTAAGCGCCGATTGGGGCGGAACTTATACCTTCACCTCTGATATGCAGGCCCATTACCGCGACATCAGCGACCCGGTTCTGGGGCGCGACGTGGCGCGGCTTGGCTTCGGCACAGGCTGGCAGAACAGCTGGACCACGGATTACGGTCTCGTGGTCGAGGCCACGACTGGCTTTGACCTCGATTACTATACGATCGGCAATGACCCCACATTTGATGACACCCTGCGCACGACAACCTATGCCGCCACGACCTTGCGCTACCCGATGATCCGAGAGACTGCATCTGCAACTCATGTGATCGAACCCATCGTTCATCTGGCATGGTCAAACGTGTCCGGTGACGCCGTCCCCAATGAAGACAGCAATGCGACCGAATTCGACCAAACGAA
>JBCBCS010000082.1:0-14693 GCA_038530475.1 Pseudomonadota bacterium | reverse complement strand
CCGAGATGTGCAAAATGCGCGCCTTTGTCGAGCTATGGGATGAGATTTGTGCAGAGCGGTACGGCGTCGAAGACCCGAAATTTCGCCGCTTCCGCTACGGCGTTCAGGTCAATTCGCTGGGCCTGACCGAACAGCAGCCTGAGAACAACGTCTACCGCATCCTTCTGGAAATGCTGGCCGTCACATTGTCCAAAACCGCCCGCGCCCGTGCCGTGCAATTGCCCGCCTGGAATGAGGCACTCGGCCTGCCCCGTCCGTGGGATCAGCAATGGTCGCTTCGAATGCAGCAAATCCTCGCCTTTGAAACAGACCTTTTGGAATATGACGATCTGTTTGAGGGTAATCCGGCGGTTGATCGCAAGGTCGCTGAATTGAAGGACGGCGCGCGGGCGGAATTGGCGCAATTGGACGCCATGAAAAACGCGCAGGAAAAGATCGAATACATGAAAGCGCGGTTGGTGGAATCGAATGCCAACCGGATCGCCGGCATTGAAGCCGGAGAAACGACGGTTGTTGGTGTGAACAAATACCAGAATGGTGAAGCCTCGCCGCTGACGGCCGGGGACGACGCCATCATGGTGAGCGACCCAGAGGCTGAGGCGGATCAGCTTGAACGTTTGGAGGCGTGGACAAAAGCGCGAGATGCGAACGCAGTCCAGATTGCCTTAACCAAGTTGAAGCAAGCGGCGCTCGATGGGACCAACATCATGGGGCCGTCAATTGAATGCGCGAAGGTCGGTGCTACGACAGGCGAATGGGCCGAGGTCATCCGGCAGGCCTTTGGTCAATATCGTGCGCCCACCGGCGTGTCCCCGAACCCGTCAAACCGCACCGAAGGCCTTGATGATATTCGCGAACGTGTAAACGCCGTCAGCGACAAGCTGGGCCGCAGGCTCAAGTTCCTGATGGGCAAGCCTGGGCTTGACGGTCATTCCAACGGCGCCGAACAGATCGCCGCCCGCGCGCGGGATTGCGGCATGGACATCACATACGAAGGCATCCGCCTGACCCCGGATGAGATCATCGAAGCCGTACAACGCGATGACGCTCATGTGGTGGGTCTGTCGATCCTGTCGGGTTCACACATTCCGCTGGTCACCGACATGATGAACAAGATGCGTAAATTGGGGCTGAGCCATGTGCCCGTCGTCGTCGGCGGCATTATTCCGGACGAAGATGCCGAAAGATTGCGGGCCATGGGCGTCGCCCGTGTTTACACGCCAAAGGACTTCGAATTGAACCGGATTATGGATGATATCGTGACATTGGCTGATCCATCCCCGGTTGCAGCGGAATAATTCGCTCAATTCAATTGAACCTGATATGAATGTGACGTGAAACGGAAAGAGCACTCACAATCCGTCTTTCCGTTTGTATGTTTCACCGCTATTTCAGCGGCCACATTCACTAGGACGAAATCATGTCAATTGATCTGAAGAAACTCTCACGTAAAGAGCTTGAGAAACTCGGCCGTGATGTCGAGAAACAATTGGAGCGCTTGCGCCAGAAGGAACTCAAAGCGCTTCGGTCAGAGATGGAAAAGCTCGCAGCGGCCCATGGCGTCACCCTCGAAGAAGCCATGAAGACAGGCACCGCACCCAAGCGGAGAAACAAGCCCAAGTCGGCGCCCAAATACGCCAACCCTGCCGACAACTCCCAGACCTGGACAGGCCGGGGGCGGAAACCGGAATGGTTCAAGGCGGCGCTGAAAAGCGGTATGACGCCTGAAAAAATGGAACTCTGATTACTCCAGACGTTCAACCAATTCATCGTAGGTGTATTGATCGGCGATAAAGCCGTCATCACCCGCGATGAAATTGGGATCCGTCGGCAAGCAGCCGATCCCGCAAATCTGAAACGTCACCATATCTGTTGTGTCGATATACCAAAGCCGCCCGCCGGGCGTGCTGACCCAGCCGTCGATGCCTTCTGCTTCATCGCCTTCCATATCCGCGCCGCTGGGCGTTTCACTCGAATACTCGGTCGAGAAATTGCCATGTGTGTGGTAGGAGGCCGTGATCAGATCCAGATTGGTCGGTTCATCCGACAGGCACGAGTCTTCGTTTCCCGCCGTGGGTGGTGAAACCGCCAGTTCGCCCTCAGCCGTGAACCCGATATACCCGCAATACTCAATCCCGGTCTCAAACGAGCGGACGTTCAAGTCGCCCAATGTCGCTCGGATCAGCATTTCCTCGTCTATGGATTGGGCAGCTGCGGTCACCGGGCATAGCATGAGGATCAAAACGGCGGCGGATCGGACCATGACAGATTCCTTGGGGCGTCGACCCGCTCAGCCTAAGCTCAGTCCGCCGCATCGCAGGCCCGCGCGGCCCGAACCATCAAAGCGTCATCGCACGGCGTCCAAAGATGAACTGCCACTCCGTGCCATCCTGCATGACGATCTGCCCGCCGCCTTCAAGGCCGCTTTGATAGGTTGCCGTGCCGATGCCCGACAGACCATTGCTGCAATTGACGGGGAAGGTCACGACATCCCCTGCAGAGCCGGGCGAATATCGCCCTTGGCAGAAATTCGCGCCGTTGGTGGCCTGAAACCACCCCCCTTCAAGCAGCGTCGCTGTGGCCGTCCCGCGATAGATCGTGTTCGAAGGTCCAACCACAGCAACCGGGTGGGTTACCACATCGCACGCCGTCACGCTGACGGCACCGATTAGGGCAAGGGCAGTATACTTCATCTGAGGTTCCTTTCGTGAACATAGTTCAATAATGAACCTTGTTCACGTCAATCATAGTCAGGGAATCCCCACCCTTCCGATTGCGCGGAAGCACCGGACTGCCTAGCAAGGAGGTCTGAACCGGAGGTGAGACATGACCATTCATATCGGCGCAATCCCTGGCGATATTGCCGAAACCGTTCTGATGCCAGGCGATCCGTACCGCGCGAAATGGGCGGCTGAGACTTTTCTGACCGATCCGGTCTGCATCAATGAGGTCCGCGGCATGTTGGGCTTCACCGGCACGTGGAACGGCCACCGGGTCACGATCCAAGGCTCCGGGATGGGCATGCCGTCCATGTCGATCTACGCCAATGAACTGATCCGCGATTACAACGCCCAGACCCTGATCCGGATCGGGTCCTGCGGCGCGATGCAGCCAGACATCAAGCTGCGTGACGTCATCATTGCGATGACGGCAACGACCTATGGCTCGCCGTCATCGTCGATCTTCCGCGACCTGAATTTCGCCCCCTGTGCAGATTACAGCCTTCTTTCCGCCGCCGTGACAGCGGCCCAGAAAACCGATGTAGGCGTGCATGTGGGTGGCATTTATTCCTCCGACACGTTCTACGATGAACGGCCTGATTTGAACGAAGAGATGCAGCGCCACGGCATCCTTGGCGTCGAGATGGAGGCAGCTGAACTGTACACGCTGGCCGCGCGTTATGGACGCCGGGCGCTCGCTGTCATGACCGTGTCAGATCATCTCCTCACGAAGGAAGATCTGCCGTCCGACCAACGGGAGCGCAGTTTTTCCGACATGGTTGATATTGCCTTGACGGCTGCTTTTGCGTGACCTCGGGGCGGCGGGATCACTCTCGTCCTGCCCCGTGGCTGCGATCATAGGCATTGCGCTGCGGCGCGGACCAGTCGCCCAACGCAGATGACGGCGGTGTCCTGACTTGCATATGAAGCGGAAAACACGGGGCCACGTCGCTCGTATGCTCTGACCCGCAATCCCCGCCGGGACAGGCGCTGAGGACGGCCAGAAGGTCAATCTCGGCAAAAAACTCGATGTAATCGCCGGGCCGCACCGGGCTCGCCTTCATGAAGTATTGCCCGGTGTCGCGGGTGAAACCGGTGCACATGAAGACATTGAGCACATCGTGGATATGCGGCTCCGCCTCTGCCACCGAAACACCCAAATGATCCGCCAAAGCGCGGGTCAGATTGGAATGGCAACAATGGTGGTAATCGTGCCCCTGCAAGAGCCGCCCCGTATACGGGTCGCACCTTGTGCCGATGACATCATGGACCGACCCGCCGAAGGCGTCGATCCCGTACCAATTGAGCGTATCCTCCACGATCGTCGCCATCGGCCGCAAGGTCGGGAAGGACGACCACAGCCGGTCTCCCGTCGTGACATGCGTCCCATGCAACGCCCGCGTCTTGCCGGAATAGAACCGCTCCGACAGATCGTCCGCGTTGAATAGGTTGAGGTCACCGACCTGCGGTCCGTCAACGGAAGTGATCCGCAAAAACGACCCCGCTGGTATCGTCAGGGTTGCCGCCTCTCTGGGCGGCACCAGCGTCTGTTCACCCGGCAAAGCCTGTTCGGCTGCCCTGCGATAAAGCACCATATCGGGCCGCGGCAGGGTTTCGGTCGGATAGCAAATCACCGGCGCCACATCCCGCCGCGCCTGCGCGTCCCTCGGTTCTGTCATTCCGCACCACCCCGTTTCTTTGGTTCCAAAATATGCCCGCCGGAGGCCGGTCCGACATCAAGCAAAAGGCGACGCCCCCTCGCAGGAGCGTCGCCTCTCATCCTCAAACAATCAAGCGCGCGCAGCGCACAATTGGATCAAACGGATCAGACCGCGCGGTCGACCATCATCTTCTTGATATGCGAAATCGCCTTGGCCGGGTTCAGACCCTTCGGGCAGGTCTTGGCGCAGTTCATGATCGTGTGGCAGCGGTAAAGCTTGAACGGATCTTCCAGATCGTCCAGCCGCTCGCCCGTCGCTTCATCCCGGCTGTCGATGATCCAGCGATAGGCATGCAGCAACGCTGCGGGCCCTAGGTAACGATCGCCATTCCACCAATAGGAGGGGCAGGATGTCGAACACGACGCGCACATCACGCATTCATAAAGACCATCAAGCTTTTTGCGGTCTTCGATGGACTGCTTCCACTCCTTCGCCGGACGGTTCGTCTTGGTCTCGAGCCACGGCATGATGCTCGCATGCTGGGCATAGAAGTGCGTGAGGTCGGGGATCAGGTCTTTCACCACCGGCATATGCGGCAGCGGGTAGATTTTGATGTCGCCCTTGATCTCATCCATGCCGTAGATGCAGGCCAGCGTGTTGATGCCGTCGATGTTCATCGCACAAGAGCCACAGATGCCCTCGCGACAAGAGCGGCGGAAGGTCAGCGTCGGATCAATCTCATTCTTGATCTTGATCAGCGCGTCCAGAACCATCGGCCCACAGCTGTCCATGTCCACGAAGTAGGTGTCCAGCCGCGGGTTCTGCCCGTCATCGGGGTTCCAGCGATAGATCTGCACCTTGCGCAGATTGCTGGCACCCTCCGGCTTGGGCCAGGTTTTGCCCGTCGTCATGCGGGAATTCTTGGGCAGGGTCAGTTGAACCATGGCTGGTGGCTCCTCTTTGGTGTTAGGTCAGCCCAGTCGTCGCGCAAGCGACCGTCTCGGGGCGGGCAAGAATATTGGACACTAAGGTCACATTGGCGGGCGTCGCGCCTTGCGCGGCGAGGATCAGAAGTTCGTCCGTCGTGGCGTTGTCGATGATGCAGTTGGTCAGGACCTGCCCGGTGGCACCCGGCACAGTATCGGCGACGATTGGGCCAACGACGGCTTTTGCTGCGGCGCGGCTGGCATCTTCGGCGGATTGCTGAACGATAGGCAGGGCAATGTCCGAACACGCAGTCAGGGCAAGGGCAGCGGCGGCGAGGGTCAGCAACGGTTTCATGTCTTCTCCAATTCAGATCAACGCAGACGCGGCGGCCGGATCGGCGCCGCTCCTGTCCGATCAAAGACGCATTCCTCATAGACCTCAACCGGGTCGCGCCCAGCGAGCAAATCAGCGCTCACCCCGATCTCAACCCGACCAAAGCCGCCGTCACTTCCCGTGCCAACCGTTACAGACCCTGTCGGAGATTGGGCCGCACGGGCGCGCTCTTCACATTCCAACGCCGCCTGCTCCGGTGTGGTTGGGGTGGGCGTGCAGGCCGAAAGGCCAACAGCAAACAGGAGTGCCAAGCGTAGTATGTCCGATGTGCAGGCCATCAGCCGCAATCACCTGAGAACGTTCCATCCTGCATCTCGACGCACGCATCAAATGCCGGTGTTTGAATCACCGGATCAGGCGCAACCGGCCCGCGCGGCGCACAGGCGGCGACTAGGATCAGAGGAACGAACGCAACCTTCATCAGAACGTCCGTTCCTTCGGCTTGATCTTGTCAAGGCTGATGCCGCCTTCCTCTTCCGTTGTGAGCGGTGCTTCGACCACCGGACGATAGGTCAGCTTCATCTGCGTTGACGTGATCCGGTTGCCGGATGCACGGGCGATGGTGTGCACGCGCCAGTTCTCATCGTCGCGGTTCGGGTAATCCTCATGCGCGTGGGCACCCCGGCTTTCGCGGCGGGCTTCAGCGCCGACAATGGTGGCCAATGCATTGGGCATCAGGTTCGTCAGCTCCAACGTCTCCATCAAGTCGGAATTCCACACAAGGCTGCGGTCGGTGACGCTCAGGTCATCCATCTTGCCCGCAATCGACGTCATCCGCTCAACACCCTGCTTAAGCGTCTCATCGGTGCGGAAGACAGCCGCGTCTTCCTGCATCGCTTTCTGCATCTCAAGCCGCAGTTCCGCCGTGGCCATTTCGCCTTTGGCATGGCGCAGACCGTCGAACCGGTCAAAGGCCGCATCGACGGCGCGGGTGTTGGTGTCGGGCACAGCGCTGTCCGCATCGACAACCTTGCCCGCACGGATCGCAGCAGCACGCCCAAAGACCACAAGGTCGATGAGGGAGTTGGAGCCGAGGCGGTTCGCACCATGCACAGACGCACAGCCCGCTTCACCCACGGCCATCAGGCCCGGCACAACGCGGTTCGGATCTTCCGGCGTGGGATCAAGAACCTCACCCCAATAGTTTGTCGGAATACCGCCCATGTTGTAGTGGACTGTCGGAAGAACCGGGATCGGCTCCTTGGTGACATCGACACCGGCGAAAATCTTGGCGCTTTCCGAAATGCCGGGCAGGCGTTCGGCCAAGGCTTCGGCTGGCAAGTGGTTGAGGTTCAGGTGAATATGGTCGCCATTCGGCCCCACACCGCGACCTTCGCGGATTTCCATCGTCATGCAGCGGCTGACGTAATCGCGCGGGGCGAGGTCTTTGTAATTCGGCGCATAGCGCTCCATGAACCGCTCACCTTCAGAGTTGGTGAGGTAGCCGCCCTCGCCGCGCGCGCCTTCGGTAATCAGACAGCCGGAGCCGTAGATGCCCGTCGGGTGGAACTGCACGAATTCCATGTCCTGCAGCGCAAGGCCCGCGCGGGCCACCATGCCGCCACCGTCGCCGGTGCAGGTATGGGCCGACGTGGCCGAGAAATAGGCGCGGCCATAGCCGCCCGTCGCCAGTACGACCGTCTTCGCGTTGAAGACGTGGAACGTGCCATCATCCAGCTTCCAGCATACGACGCCAGTGCAGACGCCATCGTCAGACATCAGCAGGTCGATGGCGAAGTATTCGATGTAGAACTCAGCCTGTTGCTTCAGCGACTGACCATAGAGCGTGTGCAGGATCGCGTGGCCGGTCCGGTCGGCGGCGGCACAGGTGCGCTGCACCGGGGGGCCTTCGCCAAATTGGGTGGTGTGGCCGCCAAAGGGACGCTGGTAAATCTTGCCTTCTTCGGTGCGGGAGAACGGAACGCCGTAGTGCTCAAGCTCATACACCGCCTTGGGCGCTTCGCGGGCGAGGTATTCCATCGCGTCCGTGTCACCCAGCCAGTCAGAGCCCTTCACGGTGTCGTACATGTGCCACTGCCAGTGGTCCGGGCCCATGTTGGACAGCGACGCCGCGATCCCGCCTTGGGCCGCAACCGTGTGCGACCGGGTCGGAAACACCTTAGAGATACAGGCGGTGCGCAGGCCCTGTTCGGCCATGCCCAGCGTGGCGCGCAGCCCAGCGCCACCGGCGCCGACGACGACAACGTCGTAATTGTGGGTCTCGTATTCGTAGGCCGCGCGGGCCATGGTGCTTCCGTCCATCACAGTGCCATCCTCGCCAATGCAAACAGAGCGACCGCCAGCATGGTGTAACCGAATGCGTTCACTCCGATCAGGGTCAGCTTTTCGGCTGGCCCGTGAATATAGTCTTCGATTGCTGCCTGCGCTTCACGCAGCATGTGGATGATGCCCACGATCAGGGTCAGCGCGGTGATCAGCACCGGCAGCGGGCGGCTGAAATACGCCAGAACCTCTTCATAGGTTCCGCCAAGGCCAATCGCGAAGGTGATCACGAAGGCAGGCACCAGCACGACCAACAGGGTCGAGCTGACCATCATCTGCCAGTGGTGATGCGTGCCTTCCCGGCCCGATCCGAGGCCGACAGCGTTTTTGCGGTCTGTTCTGAAATTCATGATCCGCTCCCTCAGGTGACGATGACGACAAAGAGCGTCAGCAAAGTTGCAAGGAGAACCATGCCTTTGGCCATCAGCTCGGAAATCTCGACCTCAAGGCAATAGCCGAAGTCCCAGATAACGTGCCGGAGGCGACCCAGCATGTGGTAAAACACCGCCCAGGTGGACAGCAGCAGCACCAGATCACCGAACCAGCTGCGCAGAAGACCGTCAGCGGTCGCGAATGCGGCCTCGGACGTGGCGGCTGCGATCAACCACCAGACGATCAGCGCCGTTGTGAACAGCAACGCAATGCCGGTGATCCGCACGAGGATCGACGAGATTGATGTCCATTGCGGGCGATAAATCATGATGTGGGGGGACAGGGGGCGGTCACCCCGGTTCACATCGGCCATAACAGTTCCCTTCGTCTGGCTGGCGGCCGTAATAAGACGTCCGCACGTTCGGTTACGTTGTAGTGATTTCGCCGACGGAGTCACGGTTCCAGTTGCAGCATAGGTGCGGTTTGTTGGCGCGGCAGGCGAGTTTTTGTTAACTTGTGATCACAGTCCGGCAGCTAGTGATCACAAATCCGGCTCCCCGTCGGCCATCGGAAGAGCGTAGGCAGAATCAAGGGGTTGCCCGGACACCGTAACCGTCAATTCCCGGTAGAGCTTTCGCACGATCTGTTCTGGATATTCGTCGAACCCATTGGCCGTCACCGCAAACGAGGCGGGCCCACGAATGACGTTGGCCTCAAACCACGGGGTCAGTGCAAAGCCGGTGTTCTCAATCACCAGTGCATTCACTGTGATCCCGGCCTCGTCCAGTTTCGGCCAGACCGCCGTTGGAAACCGCCCCTCGTTGCTGATCCCGTCGCCGGAAATGTCGAGCACCAGCCGCTCACACTCATCCACAGCGGCAAAGTAAGTGTGGGCAAGCTCCATCGCCTCACCGATGGCGGTCGAAAAATCCCGCCACACCCTTTGATCCTCGGCGACCAGTGCCGCAAAGGCGAGTACTTCTGCCTCTGACGTGATTTGTGTCCAGGGAATGGTCACTTGCTGACGGCCAGTTCCGGTCCATTGCATCAAGGCGACCTGCGCCTCAGACAAGATCAACGCTTCGGCGATCCCGCTTTCGCGCAGCGCCTCTGCCAATCCATCCATCTGGATGCGGTATTCGTCGCCGTTGATCGAGCCGGAGACATCGACAGCGAGCATCAGCGCGACCTCACACGCGCGGGCCTGCGACGCCAAAAGCGAAACCGTAAGAGCAGTCGACACGAACAGACCCTTCATCCGCTGACGCTAGCGCGGCGACAGGCAGAACGCCAAATCACGATTGTGCCGATGGCGATCTGACGTCACCTTGGCCCAATGACGGACCCGTATGACTCCATTCTAGGCGCAATCGGAAACACGCCGCTGGTCCGCTTGGATCGGTTGACGGCGGCCTTGGGCGTCGACGGCACGATTCTCGCGAAGCTCGATCATCTGAACCCCGGCTTCTCAAAAAAGGACCGCGCGGCGCTTGGGGTGATCAAAGAGGCGGAGGCCAGCGGGGCTTTGGCGCCGGGCCAGACCGTGGTGGAATTGACCTCAGGCAACATGGGCACGGGGCTTGCGATCGTCTGCGGGATCAAGGGCTATCCGTTCGTCGCGGTGATGAGCCGGGGCAATTCGGAAGAACGGGCGCGGATGATGCGCGGGCTCGGGGCAGAGGTCGTGCTGGTGGATCAAGCGCCGGGATCGAAGCCGGGGGAGGTGTCGGGCGCTGATCTGGCGTTGGTGGACGCCGAAGCCAAGCGGATCACCGCAGAACGCGGGGCCTTCCGGGCGGATCAGTTTGCCCGCGCGGGCAATCCGATGGCGCATTACCAGACAACGGGGCCGGAGCTATGGCGGCAATCGGGGGGCATGATCGACGGTTTTGTGGATTTCGCAGGCTCCGGCGGGACGTTTGCCGGGGTGGCGCGGTATCTGCGCGAGGTCAGCCCTCGGACCCGGTGCTTCGCACTCGAACCCGAGGGCGCGGCGGCACTCGCCGGTGAGGTGGTGACACAGCCGGACCATCCGATCCAGGGCGGCGGGTATGCGATGGCGGAGCTTGCGTTTTTTGAGGAGGCCGTGCCGGACGGGTATCTGACGGTGACGGGGGAAGCGGCCCGGGAGATGACGCGGGCACTGGCGCGGCATGAGGGCGTGTTTGCCGGGTTTTCTGCCGGGGCAAATGTGGCAGGCGCGGATCAACTGTTGCGCGGAGAGATGGCGGGGGCGACCATTGCCGTGATCATCTGCGACAGCGGCTTGAAGTATCTCTCGACCGATCTGTGGGATTGATCCGGCAGGACGCGGGCTTGTGAGGCCAGCGTCGAAGTTTGCATATTTTTGAACCAGAGAAACGGGGCGCTTCAGCTCGGCATCAGCGCCCAATAATCGAGATCGAGCAGGACGTGGGGGAGGTATTTGCCATCCTCTCCCTTAAGCTCCCCGACGGTGCCGCCTTTGGTCGCCACAAGTCGCAGGCGAAGGGCACCGATGCCGGGGACGCTGGTTTCCGCCTTGTCCAGGACTTCGGACCAGGCGCGCACGGTGTCGCCTGCCAGCGCCGGGTTGGCGTGGGCGCCGCCGTTGATGGCCGCCATGAACTCTGCTGCTTCCAGCCCGTTAAAGCTGAGCGCGCGCGCCATTGAGATGATGTGACCACCATAGATCAAGCGGGTGCCGTCGGGGCGGGCGGTCACGTCGTAATGGACCTTCGCGGTGTTCTGCCAGAGCCGAGTGGCCATCATGTGTTCGGCGTCCGTCAGCGTGACCCCATCCACATGGTCGATGATCTCACCAACCTCATAGTCGCCCCAGCGGTGCGGAGCCTGCACGCCCGATTGGCCGTAATGCGTGAAGTCGAGGCCGTCGGGGATGTGCAACTCTTGCGCCGGGACGGCCTTGGGCAGATCGGGGACCACAGGATCAGGCGCGGGTGCCGCGCTGTCGCGCTTGCGGACCATAACCCAGCGGACGAAGGTCAAGACCTCATCGCCCTCTGCATCAAGGCCCACGGTTTCGACCCAGACGATCCCGGTCTTGCCGTTTGAATTCTCTTTCAAACCAATGATGCGGGTCACGGATTGCAGAGCAGCACCGGGCGGGACCCGTTTCAGCCAACGCAGATTGGCGTAGCCCAGATTGGCCACAGCGTTGAGTGAGATGTCCGGCACCGTTGCGCCAAACACCTTGTGAAAGACGATCATGTCATCGAGCGGCGCGCCTTCAAGCCCTAGTGCGATCGCCACCGGATCGGAAACGGCGACCGCGAACCGGGTCGGGTAAAGCGCCTGATAAAGCGCGCGTTCGCCCTCTTCCACGTTGCGCAAGGGGCCGTGGCGGAAGACCTGGCCTACGGAATAATCTTCGAAGAAGTAGCCTGCGTTCGTCTTTGTCATTGCTGTCCCAGTTTCATGTCGGGGGAATAGTCGGCGTCCACGTCTTTGGTCACCGCTTGAGCGCAACGCATCACGCCGTTGGCGTGGTCATAGGCGTATTGCGGATCACCATGGAGCACCCAGCCCTTGGCGAGCGCATCGCTCACCTTATGGCAAAAGGTCGACGTGTCGTCCTCGGTCAGAAGACGGTAGAGCTTAGCCATGGGCGGGCCTCATACGAACGGATTGACGCCAAGCCAGAGATGGATGGCCGCAACAATGCTGTAGATCACGACCGCAGCGACCACCGCGATCACCTCTGACTTGATGGGCGGCGCGTGATAGGGGCCGCGCGGCCCCTCGCTGCGGTTGATCACCACGATCTCTGCCACTGCCCAGAGGGCTAGCCCCCCAAACAACAGGAAGGAATGCGCATCGCCATTGACCATCAGATGGGCGGCGGCCCAGACGATCACCGCAGTCAGTTGCGGATGACGGATGAGCCTGGTGACGCGGGTGCCTTTGCCGGAGGCCGCGAAAAGGTAAAAGGCCAGCAGAACCAACAGGTTGTTGATCCCGGTCCAGGGTTGGGCTGGCCCGTAGTAATAAGCTCCCGTCGCACTGCGATATCCCAGTACGAAGAGCACGATCGCTCCGACCAGCAGCAGCGTCACAATCCCCTTGCCGCCCTCGCCGAACCGGGCGCGGTGATCGGGGGCGGCCCGTTTCCAGAAATGCGCGGCACTCCACAGGATCAATCCGATTGCGATAAGGACCATTGGCGTTCACGCTCCGCGATGGCTGTTGCTTTGGCCAGCGTCGCGCGGGCGGTCACGATATGCAAGTTCTCAACGATCTTGCCATCGACAACGGCGACGCCCTGCCCTGCGGCCTCGGCCTCATCAAAGGCAGCAATCTGCCGCCGGGCGAGGTCTATTTCGTCCGCCGTCGGCGCAAAAGCGGCGTTGGCGATCGCGATCTGGCCCGGATGGATCAGGGTCTTGCCGTCAAAGCCCATGTCGCGGCCCTGTTCGCATTCGATCCTAAAGCCATCCTCGTCGCGGAAGGCATTGTAGACGCCGTCGAGCGCCACGATGCCCGCCGCGCGGGCGGCCAGCAGGCACGTCTGGAGCGAGGTGATAAGAGGCTCACGGTCGGCACGGTGACGGGTGCCCAGATCTTTGGCGAGGTCATTGGTGCCCAGCACGAAGCCTTCCAAATTGGGATGTCGGGCGATCTCAAGCGCGTTCAGAACGCCCAGCGGCGTTTCCATCATCGCCCAGATCGGCTTGTCCGTGAGTGCTGCCAGCGCGTCCACATCATCAGCCGAGTTCACTTTGGGCAGCAGCACCGCATCGCAGGGCATGGCGTGCGCTGCGGCGGCGTCGGCGGCACCCCACTCGGTGTCGAGCCCGTTGATGCGAACAATGCGGAGCCGGTCGCCATATCCGCCTTTGCCCAGCTCCTCCGCCAAGGTCGCACGGGCGGCTTCTTTTTCATCAGGCGAAACAGCGTCTTCGAGGTCGAAGAGGATCACATCGACGTCCAGGGTCCGTGCTTTGTCCAGGGCGCGCGCGCGGGAACCGGGGATGTAGAGGGCGGAGCGATAGGGACGGGTCATTGCGACATCCTGGTCGACGATATTGAAACTTTATTGCGCCGTATGGGCCACAGATTTCCTGATCTTGCAAGATGAAATTGCCGCAACGCAGCAAAAAAGACCTTCGCAAATGCAGCGCAACACCCAACGCTCCGCCTCGTTAACCGTTTTTCAAAGGGTGGATGTGCAGACTTGTCCCATCTTGGCGCCCGACCATCCGGCGCGTTCCGGCCCGTTTCCTTGCTGTCCTCGGGTCCACTCACAGGAGAACCCTATGATGATCAAGACCCTGATATGCTCTGCCGCGCTGGTGCTGACCGCCGGGTCGGCCCTTGCCCAAGGCGCCTGCGCCGATCATGAGGCCGTCGTTGAACGACTGGCCTCTGGCTACGGTGAAAGCCGCCAATCCATGGGCATTGCCGCTGATGGCACCGTGGTTGAAGTTTTTGCCTCGCTCGACACCGGGACCTGGACAATCACTGTCACCCGTGCCGGTGGCCCGACATGCCTCGTGGCATCGGGCTATGAATTCCAACATGTGGAAGAGGATCTGGCCTTCCTCGACCCCGAAGCCTGATGAGAGCAGCGCCGGGCGATCACAGCCCGGCGATCCCGTCCCACAAGAGCTTGAGGGACACCGCCAGAAGCGCCCACGTGACGATCCCGTAAAAGACGCGCGTGGGCAGCCTCTGGATCAAGACATAAGACGTAAGTACGCCGGCGATGGCCGGAACGAACAGGATCGCACCCGTCCAGAGGTTGCCGAGACTGAGCTGCCCCAGCGCCCAATACGGGCCGATTTTCAGGACATTCATCAAGGCAAAGGCAAAGGTCGACGTCCCCGCAAAGACCATCTTTGGCAAGCCCAGTGGTACCGCCCAGACCTGCCAGGGCGGCGCGCCGGAATGGCTGACGAAGCTCGTGAAGCCTGCAACACCGCTCCAGAACAGACCAGCAGTTCGGCCCGGCGCACGTTCCGCCCGGACGTGTCCCGACATGCGGATGAAATTCAGCGCAAAGCTGACGCCGATCACTCCGATCAGGATGCGGACAATTGTGTCCGACACCAGATGGGCCGTAGCCCAGCCAATGCCGGTTCCGATGACGATGCCGATGGCGGCGATGCGCAAGACCGCCCAATTGGCGTACCGGCGGTAGGTTGCCACACCGAAAATATCGGAAAACAGAAAGACCGGGAGCAGCAGACCTGCTGCCGCAATCGGTGAAATCGACAGGCTGAGGATCGGGACCGCAAGCGCACCGAAAGACGGCGCGCCGCCTTTCGACAATCCGACACAAAAGGCCGCGATGACGGCGAGCGTCCAGAATTCCGGTCCGGCCATCTCTTCCTCTTAC
>JBCBCS010000081.1:0-14757 GCA_038530475.1 Pseudomonadota bacterium | reverse complement strand
CCGCCATCGCCCACAGCCAGCCGGGCCGTCGCGACCGCGCGTTTCAGGGCGTGTTCATCAATCGTGGTGGAATGGGCATAACCTGCCACCTCACCGCGCACGGCCCGCAACCCGAATCCCTCAGACGCATCGTAGCTTGCCGTGCGCACACGGCCGTCATCATAGGCCAGAACTTCTGAGCGACGACGCTCCAGAAACAGCTCTCCGTCATCAGCGCCCGCGACGGCATCGCGCACCATCGACAGGGCAGTGTCCTGATCGAGATGGGTCTCAAACGGGCGAAAAGGGGCCTCTTCTTGTGTTTGCGACATCGGAACATCCTTTCGATTGCAGGTCACTCTGCCTGATCAGGGCGACGTAGCGGGGAACAGCAAAAAAGCGACCGTTTGACACGGTGGGATTGCTTGTTTTGTTCGTCAGGATATGGGATGACGCCGACTGAATACAACGGGATTCCGTTCCGCCCCGTTCGCCACGGGGCCGCGGCGTTCCATCCGTCTCAGCCAAGAGATCCGTTCGGGATCATCCCAGGGATCATTACAGGGATCGACATGACAGTGAAGACCATCGCCGCGCGCCTGACAGGTGCAGTCACCGCCGCCTTTATTGCTGGGTCCGCGTCTGCGCAGACCGCTCTCGAAGATTTGCCGATTGTCGGCGCACCGGAGCCAGGCGCCACCGGGTTTCAGCCCGCCGTGACAGAGCTGATGCGGGATATCGTGTGGCTCGATAACATGCTGCTGGTGATCATCACCATCATCACGCTGTTTGTGATGGGACTGCTGGCGTGGGTGATCCTGCGCTACAATTCCAAGCGCAACCCTGAACCTGCGACCTTCACCCACAATTCTCCGCTGGAAGTGGCGTGGACCGTGGTGCCGATCGTGATCCTCGTTTTCATCGGCGCGTTCTCCCTGCCGGTTCTCTTTAACCAGCAAGAAATCCCTGAAGGCGACGTCAACATCACCGTCACCGGCAACCAGTGGTTCTGGACCTACGAATACCCGGATGAGGACATCTTCTTTGAAAGCTACATGATCGGCTACAACATGGGGAACATGAACGCCGAGATTGAGGCCGATTTGGTTGAGGCTGGCTATTCCGCTGATGAATTCCGTCTCGCCACCGACACCTCCGTCGTGGTGCCGATGGGTGCCACTGTCGTGATGACCGTGACCGGCGCTGACGTGATCCATTCCTGGACCATCCCGGCCTTCGGTGTGAAGCAGGACGCCGTTCCGGGCCGCTTCGCCCAGCTGTGGTTCAACGCTGAGCAAGAAGGCATCTATTTCGGCCAGTGTTCTGAGCTGTGCGGCAAAGACCACGCCTACATGCCAATCACCGTCAAGGTCGTCGCACCGGAAGTCTATGAGCAGTGGCTCGAAGATGTCCGCGCAGACCTCGCCCTGCCGAACTCTCAACGGACCATGCAGACCTGGTAAGACCGGGCCCCAACACCAGCCGTCAAAGGTAGATCATGACCGACGCCACCAGCCAGACCCGCACCAGCGAGGCGCAGATGGGCGATTACTTCGCCCTGATGAAGCCGCGCGTGATGCAGTTGGTCGTCTTCACGGCCCTTGTCGGGCTGTTGGTGGCGCCGGTGGGTGTGAACCCGTTCCTGGGCTTCGTGGCGATCCTGTGCATCGCCGTAGGGGCCGGGGCGTCCGGCGCGCTGAATATGTGGTGGGACGCGGATATCGATGCCGTGATGAAACGCACCCAATCGCGCCCCATCCCCTCCGGTGCTGTCACACCGGGTGAGGCGCTGGGCATTGGCTTGGCTCTATCTGGCTTCGCGGTTGTGCTGCTGTTCTTGGCGACGAACCTTCTGGCGGCGGGCCTTCTGGCCTTCACCATCTTCTTCTACGCCGTAATCTATTCGATGTGGCTCAAACGCTCGACCCCGCAGAACATCGTGATTGGTGGGGCTGCTGGCGCATTCCCTCCGATGATCGGCTGGGCGGTGGCAACGGGCACGGTCTCGGTCGAAAGTGTGCTGATGTTCGCGCTCATCTTCATGTGGACGCCGCCGCATTTCTGGGCGCTGGCGCTGTTTGTGAAGTCGGATTACGGCGACGCGAAGGTGCCGATGCTCACCGAGACCCATGGCCGGCGCGCGACCCGCAACCACATCCTTGGCTATTGCGTGCCGCTGGTCCTGGTGGCGATCGGTCTCGGCTTCACCTCAATCGGGGGGCCGGTCTATCTGGCCGTGGCCGTGGCGCTCAACGCCTGGTTCCTCAAGGGCTGTTATGATATCTGGCAGCGCGACGATGCCGACAGCGAGGCGGACAATCACGCCGTCGAAAAGCGCGTCTTCAAGATTTCTCTGTTCTATCTCTTTGGTCACTTCACTGCCCTGCTGGTCGAAGCTGTTCTGCGGGCAACCGGGCTGGGGTGGTAAGTCATGGCGATCAAGGTTGAACACGAACTGCACGAACGCCGCCGCGGTGTGAACACCGGGGTCGGCCTGCTTTTGCTGGGCGTCATCGGGATCGTCTTTGGTCTGACGGTGGTGAAAGTTCTTGGCCTGACCGACATCCGCCAGATGGAACGGTTTGACCATGTCGCCCGCCCCGCGCTGGAACCCGGCGCTCTGGAAGCGGCGCAGCGCCGCGTCGATGATGCTGCAGCTGCCGCCGCCGCTGAAGAGGCCACCGAATGAGGTTCAATCCCTTCAATCGCATCCCCGAAGGCCCGAGCCGCACCGCCGCTCAGGCGGTCAGCGTCGTTGTGCTGATGGGCGGCCTCGCTTGGGCCTCCGTCCCGTTTTACGACTGGTTCTGCCGGGTCACGGGCTTTGGCGGTGCGACGAATGTCGTCGCGACCGGCTCTGACACGATTTTGGATGAAACGATCACCGTGCGCTTCGCCTCTGCGCTGGAACGCGACATGCCGTGGACGTTCGAACCCATGCAGCGCGAAATGGAAGTTCGGATCGGTGAGACGGTGCTGGCTTTCTATGAGGCGACGAACCCCACGGACCAACCCATCGCAGGCTCCGCATCCTACAACGTCGCCCCTTACGAGGCCGGCGGCTTCTTCGACAAGATCGATTGCTTCTGCTTTGAGCAGCAGGTGCTGCAACCGGGCGAAACGGTCCAGATGCCGGTGACGTTCTTCGTCGATCCTGCCATCGTCGATGACCGCGAAGGCCAGTATGTGCACACCATCACCCTGGGCTACACGTTCCACCGGAACGACCTGCCCGAAGACTATGACACCGCATCTGTCGATGCGGGTCTGACAACCGGACAGGACCTCGTCCCGTCCACGAGCGAATAACAAGACGACCATCGCAGGAGGAACGACCGCAATGGCCCACGCGAAAAATCACGACTACCACATTCTGCCGCCCTCGATCTGGCCGCTTGCGACCGGTATTGCGGTGTTCATCATGCTGGTGGGCGGAGTGATCTGGATGGAAGACCTGCGCTCCAACCAGGAAACCACGAACCCCTACCTGTTCCTGATGGGCCTCGTGGGCGTGCTCTACTGTATGTATGGCTGGTGGGCCGAGGTCATCGCCGAAAGCCATGCCGGAGATCACACGCCGGTCGTCCGCATCGGCCTGCGCTACGGCTTCATCATGTTCATCATGTCCGAGGTTATGTTCTTCGCCGCCTGGTTCTGGTCGTTCTTCAAGCACGCCATGTATCCGATGGGCCCGCAATCGCCTGCCGTTGACGGTGTCTGGCCCCCGGCTGGAATCGAAACCTTTGATCCGTGGCACCTTCCGCTGATCAACACGCTGATCCTGCTGTGCTCCGGCGCGGCTGCCACATGGGCGCACCACGCGCTGGTCCATGAGGAGAACAAGGAAGACATGAAATACGGTCTTCTGCTTGCCGTGATCCTCGGTGTGATCTTCACGATCTTCCAGGCTTACGAATATGGCCACGCGGCCTTTGGCCTTGCCGGCAACATTTATGGTGCAAACTTCTTCATGGCGACCGGCTTCCACGGCTTCCACGTGATCATCGGCACGATCTTCCTGTTTGTGTGCTACTTGCGCGTCCGCCGCGATCACTTCTCTGCCGAAAAGCACATCGGGTTTGAGGCCGCGGCCTGGTACTGGCACTTCGTTGACGTCGTCTGGCTCTTCCTCTTTGCCGCAGTCTACGTCTGGGGCGGCTAAGCCGGGTTGACGTTCAACCGCTGACAATTCAAGACGCGCGGGGAGCAATCCTCGCGCGTTTTAACTTTGCAAGAGCCCCCAAATATTCCCATGCGACGCCTCCTCTTCCCCATCATCATTGGCCTCGGCGGGATTGCGATCCTGCTCTCTCTCGCCGTCTGGCAACTCAACCGGCTGGACTGGAAAGAGGGCGTGCTCGCTGACATCGAGGCAAAGCTGGCCGAGCCTGCGATCCCGCTTCCTGCGGACCCGGACCCGGAGACTGACAATTACCGCACCGTAATCTTTGAAGGCCGCCCGATGGGGTCTGAAATACGGTTCCTCAATTCCGGCACGGCGGCTGGAACGGGTCACCAGATCATCACCCGATTTGAGACGACGGATGGCCGCTTCATCCTCGTTGATCTGGGCCTCCAGCCCCTGAACGACGAAGCCGCCCAAAGCGCCCCGCGCCTGATGGACACGGTGACGATCGAAGGCAATCTGCTGTGGCCGGATGATGGCAATTACGAACCGGCAAATGGGAACGAGTTCTTTGGCAGGCGCGTGCAGACAATGGCAGTCTTTCTTGGGACGGAGCCGATTTATGTCGTTCTCTCCCGCGCGTCGGAATATGACCCCAGAACGACGCCCTTGCCCGTCGACACACGCAACATCAAGAACGATCACTTGGAATACGCGATCACCTGGATTCTGCTGGCCGTGGTCTGGGGCGCGATGACGCTGTTTTACGTGGTGCGCGGGATGCGCGCCGGGAAGGACCAAACGACATGATCTATGTCTCCACACGCGGGGCGGCCCCCGAACTCAGCTTTGAAGAGGCGATGATGACGGGCTTGGCCCGCGACGGTGGCCTTTATGTGCCGCAAGAGGTGCCAACGCTGAGCGAGGCCCAGATTGCCGCAATGGCGGGCCAATCCTACGAAGACGTGGCGTTCACAGTCATGCGCCCCTTCATCGGGGACACCTTCACCGACACCGAATTTCGCGGCCTGATCGACGCCGCCTATGCGGGCTTCAACCACGCCGCCCGGGCACCGCTCAAGCAACTCGACAACAACCACTTCTTGCTTGAGCTGTTCCACGGCCCCACGCTGGCGTTCAAAGACTTCGCGATGCAGCTCATTGGGCAGATGTTTCAGGCGTCGCTGACCCGGTCAGGCAAGCGCATCACCATCGTTGGTGCGACGTCTGGCGATACAGGCTCTGCCGCGATTGAAGCGTTCCGGGGCCTCAAGAACGTCGATGTCTTCATCCTCTTTCCCAATGGCCGCGTGTCCGAAGTGCAGCGCCGCCAGATGACCACGCCGGTTGAGGATAATGTGCACGCCCTGGCGCTTGATGGCGACTTTGACGATTGCCAGGCCGCGCTCAAGGACATGTTCAACGATTTCGACTTCCGCGATGGCGTGGGCCTTGCGGGCGTGAACTCCATCAATTGGGGCCGGGTGTTGGCGCAGGTGGTCTACTACTTCTCCTCCGCCGTTGCCCTGGGTGCGCCCCATCGCCCCGTCAGCTTCACCGTGCCCACGGGCAATTTCGGCGACATCTTCGCAGGCTACATCGCCAAACGGATGGGGCTGCCCATCGAAAAGCTGATCGTCGCCACGAACCAGAACGACATCCTGCACCGCACGCTGGAAACCGGCAAGCAGATCAAAGAAGGCGTGACCCCGTCGATCAGCCCGTCGATGGACATTCAGGTGTCGTCCAACTTTGAACGTGCCTTGTTTGAGGCCTATGGCCGCGACGGCACGGTGGTTGCCGAACAGATGGAGGACCTCAAGACCAAGGGCGGGTTTGAGATCAGCCAAGGCGCCTATCAGATGCTGCGCGACACCTTTGCATCCGGCCGCGCCTCGGAAGAGGAAACCTATGACGCGATCCGGTCAGAGCTGAAACGATCCGGCGAATTGCTCTGCCCCCATTCTGCCGTGGGCGTGCATGTGGCCGACCAATTCCAATCGGCCACACCGATGATCACGCTGGCCACCGCCCACCCGGCCAAGTTCCCAGCGGCCGTGGAAAAAGCCACGCGCATTCACCCCCCCTTGCCCCCGCATATGGCCGACCTGTATGACCGGCCTGAACGGGTGACCGAGGTGCCAAACGACCTCGCGGCCCTGCAAACACTGATCAAGGAGCGTCGCGCAAAGTGACCGTCCAACAGCATACGCTCTCCAATGGATTCCGCATCGTGACCGAACAAATGCCGGGGCTGAAATCCGCCTCCATCGGTATTTGGGTCACTGCCGGCGGCCGCAACGAACGGCCCGAACAGAACGGCATTGCCCATTTCCTAGAACATATGGCGTTCAAGGGAACCGAGCGGCGCACGGCACTTCAGATCGCCGAAGAAATCGAAGATGTGGGCGGCTATATCAACGCCTACACCTCGCGCGAGATGACGGCCTATTATGCCCGTGTGCTGGAAAATGACGTGCCGCTGGCGCTTGATGTGCTGGCGGACATTCTGCTCAACCCGGTGTTTGACGAGGGCGAGATCGAGGTCGAACGCGGCGTGATCCTGCAAGAGATCGGTCAAGCGCTCGACACGCCCGACGACATCATCTTCGACTGGCTGCAGGAAGAGGCGTATCCGGGGCAAGCGCTGGGGCGGACGATCCTTGGGCCGAGCGAGAGGGTCTCTGCTTTCAGCCGGGCTGACCTGTCATCCTTTATCGGCGAACACTACGGTCCTGATCAGATGATCCTGTCGGCGGCGGGGGCGGTCGATCCGGATCAGATCCTTGCTTTGGCTGATAAGTTGTTTGGCCATTTGTCCCCACGATCGGTGCCCCAAGCCGCCGAGGCTGCCGCATTTGCTGGCGGCGAACGTCGCGTGGTGAAGAGGCTCGAACAGGCGCATTTTGCGCTGGCCTTCGAGAGCCCGAACTACCGGGACCCGTCGATCTATGCCGCCCAGATCCACGCCATCGCAATGGGCGGCGGCATGTCGTCGCGACTGTTTCAGGAACTGCGTGAAAACCGGGGGCTTTGCTACACGATTTTTGCGCAGGCCGGGGCCTATGCCGATACCGGCATGCTGACGGTCTATGCGGGCACCTCCGCTGAACAGCTTGGGGAGCTTGCCACGCTGGCTGTGGATGAGCTTAAGCGCGGGGCTGATGACATGAGCGCTGAAGAAGTTGCCCGCGCCCGGGCGCAGATGAAAGCCGGGATGTTGATGGGGCTTGAAAGCCCGTCCAACCGCGCCGAACGTCTGGCCCGCATGGTCGCGATCTGGGGCAAGGTGCCGTCGATTGAAGACACCATCGCCCGCATCGATGCTGTGACAACTGGTGATGTCCGCGCCTTCGGGGCGCAAGTGGCCGGGCAGGCTGGGGCCGCCATGGCGCTCTATGGACCGATTGATGCAGCGCCGTCGCTGGACGAGCTGAAAGCGCGGTTCGCGGCCTGATGCTGCGCGCCCGTCGGAAGGTCCGGATTGAGACGGAGCGTCTGACGCTGCGCCCGCCGATCCATTCGGATTTTCGCGCCTGGACGGCGTTGCGGGCTGAAAGCCGTGACTTCCTCACCCCGTGGGAGCCGACATGGGCGCCCGATCATTTGACCCGCAAAAGCTTTACCAACAGGGTCTACTGGGCGCAGCGCTCCATCGCCAATGGCACTGCTGTCCCGCTTTTTATCATCCGGCGCGAGGATGAAACGCTGTTGGGGGCGATCACGCTCGACCACATCCGGCGGGGCCCCGCGCAGGCGGGCACGACCGGCTATTGGATCGGCGAGCAATATGCCCGTCAGGGCTATATGCGCGAGGCGATTGAGGCTTTGGTCCACTACGCCTTCACCGGGCTCGACCTGAGCCGGATTGAGGCAGGCTGCCTGCCGGAAAACACTGCCTCCCGTGGCCTGCTGGAGAGCTGCGGCTACAAATACGAAGGCGTCGCACAGGCCTATCTGCAGATCAACGGGCGATGGCGGAACCATGTGCTTTACGCCAACCTCCGCCATGATCGCCGCGGCAAAACCGATATCGGCTGACGCCTCTGTCGGGTGCGCCCAGACTTTTGCAAAAGTCTGAGCCAATTTCTTTGCAAAGAAATTGCCGCCCGCCGCTGGCGGACTACCGTTTCGCCCATGCGCGCGTTTTGTTTTGCCCTTTGCATCCTTGCAGCGCCGGTCGTCGCTCAGGACCGGATCCCGTCCCACTGCATTGCCCTGTCGGAGGTCGCCCCCGGCAGTGAGTATGTGCATCAGGCCACTTTCCGGGAGGCCGTCCAGCCGGAAGAGGTCAGGATCATCTATATCGATCACGCGATGTTCCTGATCCAAGGGCAGGGCGGCACGGACGTGGTCACTGATTACGCGGGCTTTGTTGGCAATGTCGACTGGCTGCCGGATGTGGTCACGATGAACAACGCCCATTCCACCCATTGGACGGCTTTCCCGGATCCGGACATTCCGCAGGCTCTGGAAGGGTGGGCGGATGAGGATGGCGCGCGGGCGCATTACCTTGAAATGGGCGATATGCTCATCCGCAACGTCCACACCGACACGCGGCGCGGTGGATTCGGGGACGGCACCAATATCACGCCCAACGGCAACTCCATCTTCGTGTTCGAAGTGGCAGGCCTTTGCATCGGGCATCTTGGCCATCTGCATCAGGAACCGACCGATGCCCAATACGCCGCCCTCGGACGGGTCGATGTGGTGATGGCGGCGGTGGATGGCGGTCTGACGCTGGACCACCCGACGCTGTTGCGGGTTATGGACCGGCTGCGGTCCTCGGTGGTGATCCCGATGCATTGGTTTGGACGCCAGACCCTTGATGCGTTTGTGGCTGAGATGGAAGAGAGCGGCTATGAGGTCGAGCGTCCGGGCGCAGTGCCACTGACCCTGTCGCTCAGCACGCTGCCATCACAGCCTACCGTCATCGTGTTGGAGCCGCGCTTTCTGTCGGAGACGGAGTGACCCGCTGCGCGCTTCTTTCTTGAGTATTTAAGAACCAAAGACGGGCATGTAGCGTCCTAGCAGGTTCCGTAGGTCCAGGGGACAGCACACCCTTCCGCATCGAAGCCGTAGTGATCTGATACCTCGCCCTGATAGGGGTCTTGTGGCTCGGACAGATCAACGCGGAGCCAGTTCTGCAGGTCGATGGGGTCGATGCATTGGGCTGGAGGCTCAGCAACGGGGGTCAGCGATGCTTCTTGCGCGTTCGCAGCTGAGCGGATCATGTCGGCGGTGAGGCAGCCCGTCTCATCGGCTTGCCGCCACAGACCATCATTAAAGTCGATCAACGCCTCGGAGGCGTAGACTTTGGTGACGGGGATGTTCCAGTCGATCTGACTGGTCGACCAAGCAAGGTAAGCAAAGGCCGCGACAGCCAGTATCGCCGCCCCTCCAAAACCGGCGAGGAGCCACTTAAACCAGCGTGTCATCACTGCCTTCGACCGCTTGGCGCCAGTGTTTGCGGCAAAGGCTGGTATAGGTCTCATTCCCGCCGATTTGCACCTGATCACCACCCTGGGCGACCCGCCCATCGGCGTCTTGCCGGATCACCATCGTGGCTTTCTTGCCGCAATGACAGATCGTGCGGATTTCCCGCATCTCGTCCGCCAACGCCAGCAATGTCGCGGAGCCGGGGAACAGCTTACCCATGAAGTCGACCCGCAGCCCGTAGCACATGACCGGCACGCCCAGATCGTCAACCGCGCGGGCGCACTGCCAGACCTGCGCCTCGCTTAGAAACTGAGCCTCATCGACAAAAACACAGGCACAGGGGCCTTGCGCCAACCGCGCTTCGATCTTCCGATATAAATCGCTTTGCGCATTGAACGTGTCCGCCTCTGCGCCGATCCCGATGCGGCTGGCGATCTGACCATGGCCCGCGCGATTGTCGAATTGTGCGGTCAGCAGATACGTCTCCATACCGCGTTCGGCGTAATTGTGTGCGGCTTGCAGCAGCAACGTCGATTTGCCGGCGTTCATCGTGGAGTAATTGAAATAAAGCTTGGCCATAGCCCGTGATGGACCGCCGCCCGGGCTGTTGCAAGACCCGGGCGGCGGTGGCCGTCTGACTGTTTCGTCCGTGAGTGTGGGGCGCCCCCAGCAAGCGGGACGCACCTGTCGGAAACAGCGGGCCAAGGAAGCCGGATAACCAGATGGATGCCCACCTGGCCTTGGATGGGGTCCGGCCCCTTGGCCCTACGGCGTTGGGGACGCCGTCACGAAATACTGCACTCGCAAAACCGTCACTGGTATGTTCACTCTTCCCATCATTGGGATGCGGCTATATTGCTCGAACTCGGATGGGTTGGTTTATGGGAATATGTTGGGGTCATTCCCCTCACCAACAAAGAGGATGCAGGACATGGCCGGACTAGGCTCTTACCTGAAGAAACACACCGAGGCCCTGGTGAAGGATGTGGGGATCGAGCCGGCATGCGAATTGACCGGCAAGAGCAAAGCCACGCTGGGGCGCTATTACTCGGACAACGAAGAGCATATGGACCGCTACATGCCGGTCGATGCCGTCGCCCAGCTTGAGGCCGCAGCGAGCTATCCGCACGTCACCTCGGCGCTCGCTGAGTTGAATGGCAATGCGCTCAACCGCGAAGAAAACGGTAAGAACGATCAAAGCGGCGGGATCAATTCCGACGTGATCGCACTCAGCCAGCGCTTTGCCATGCTCATGAGCGAATATCAGCAGAGCATCGAGGACGGCGTGATCACCGTGAACGAGGCAAAGCGGCTGCTGCGCGAAACTGTTGAGCTTCAGAAGGTGCTGGTTGATATGAAGCTGCACCTTGAGGACGGGACGGCAGGCTGAGAGATGGCGGGCATCGACCTTTCCGATATGCCCAACATCGTGGATGGGGCGCTTCACCCCCTTGATATCGAAGCCCTGGCCGGGCCGGGCGCACCGGACCATCCCCCACGTATCCTCCTTCTGTATGGCTCCTTGAGAGAGGCGAGTTACTCCCGGATGGCCGCCGAAGAGGGCGCTCGCGTATTGCGCGCCTTGGGCTGTGAGACCCGGTTTTTTGATCCCAGCGGTCTGCCGCTTGTGGATGATGTCGGGGCCAACGACAAACATCCCAAAGTGGCCGAGCTGCGGAAACTGGCGCTCTGGAGCGAAGGCATGGTCTGGTCGTCGCCGGAACGTCACGGCGCCATGACCGGCCTGATGAAAACACAGATCGACTGGCTGCCCTTGGCCCCGATCGGCGGTGTCCGCCCGACCCAAGGCAAGACGCTGGCCGTGATGCAGGTTTCAGGCGGATCGCAGTCTTTCAACTCGGTCAACCAGCTGCGGATCCTCGGGCGCTGGATGCGGCTTGTGACGATCCCGAACCAATCCTCGGTCCCAATGGCGTGGAAAGAGTTCGAGGGCGGACGCATGAAGCCAGGCCCGCTCTACAATCGGATCGTCGACGTGATGGAAGAACTCGCCCGCTTTACGGTCATGACCCGGCACCGCAAGGACATGCTGGTTGATCGCTATTCGGAACGGGTCGAGAGCCTTGAGGACGTGCACAAGCGGGTGTCTAAGTAGGGCGTCTGGAACCGGCTCTTTGGCCAGCGCTTGACCTGGAGCCCAATGCCATAAGGAACATCCGATGACCCAACCCACGCTTACATTTCACGACGGCCACACCATGCCGCAATTCGGTCTGGGCCTGTGGCAGGTCGATCGCGACAAGGCCGCCGACATCACCCGTGACGCGATTGAGCAAGGCTACAGACTGATCGACGGAGCATGGATTTACGGCAACGAAGACGGGCAGGGCGCGGGTGTATCGGCGTCAAGTGTCGACCGTGCGGATATCTTCGTGACCTCCAAGGTCTGGAGCAATGGCATGTCCCACGATGATGTCCGGAACGCAGTGCAGGCGAGCCTTGATAAGATGAAGCTCGACTACCTGGACCTGATGCTGTTGCACTGGCCGTTTCAGGACGCGGATGTGATGGTCACCGCGTGGAAAGCTCTGATTGACGCACGAAAGGATGGGCAGGTTCGGTCGGTCGGCGTGTCGAACTTTCACGCCCACCATTTGGATCGGATCATCGGGGACACCGGGGTCGTGCCGGTCCTCAACCAGATCGAGGTCAGCCCCCGCCTGCAACAGGCCGAAATGCGAAGAGTAAACGCCTCCCACGGCATCATCACGCAAAGCTGGACCCCGCTGGGTCAGGGCCGGTCGTTTGATGCCGAACCAATCACCGCCGCCGCAGCGCGCGCCGGCAAGACCCCGGCGCAGGTGATCTTGCGCTGGCATATTCAGATGGGGTGCTCCGTCATTCCACGGTCGACCAAGTCAGAACGACTGGCAGAGAACTTTGACATCTTCGATTTTGAGCTGACCGAGCAGGAGATGGACGCGATCGCCACCCTTGATCAGGGCGAGAGGACCGGGCCCGATCCGGATCAGTTCGACATGAAGGCCTAGGCGCGTTCGACGATCACCGATCCGACCGAATAGCCCGCTCCGAACGAACAGATAAGGCCGTGATCACCCGGGGCCAAGTCTCCGGAATACTTGGAGAACGCGATGATCGATCCGGCAGATGACGTGTTGGCGTAGTCTTGCAGGATGTTCGGCTGCTCGCCCGGTTCAGGGTCGCGGCCCAGCACCTTCTTGCCGATGTAATCGTTCATCGTCTTGTTGGCTTGGTGGAGCCATAACCGCTTGAGATCTTGGGCTTTAACGCCCTCATCGGCCATGTGGCTGGCGATGTGCTTGCTCACCAGTGGAAGCACCTCTTTGAACACCTTGCGCCCGTTCTGCATGAACTGCATGTCGCGTCGGTCTTCCATCTGGTCCTTGGTGCGGCGCAGATAGCCGTTGTTGTTGCGGATGTTGTTGGAGAACTGCGTGGCCAGCCGCGTGGATTTCACTTTGAAATGAGGGACCTGAAGGTCCTCATCCCGTTCGATCAGCACGGCTGTGGCCACATCGCCAAAGATGAAATGACAGTCCCGGTCGCGCCATTCCAGGTGGGCTGAACAGATCTCGGGACAGACAACCAGCGCCGACTTGATGGAGCCTGAGCGGATCATATCCACCGCCGTCTGGATCCCGAAGGTGGCTGACGAACAGGCGACATTCATGTCGAAGGCGAAGCCGTCGATCTCTAGAAGCTGTTGAATTTCCACGGCAATCGCCGGATAGGCGCGCTCATGGTTTGAGGCGGCACAGAGGACGGCGTCGATGTCATCGGCGGACTTGCCCGCCTGCGCCATCGCCTGCAACGCGGCGTCCACGGCCATCTCCGCCATGAGGCTAGGTTCATCGTCCGCGCGGACGGGCAGGGACGGATACATCCGGTCCGGGTCCAGAACGCCGGATTTATCAAGGACATAGCGGTTCTCAATGCCGGAGGCGGCAACGATGAAATCGGAGCTGGAATGGGGTTTCGCTTCAACCTCACCGGCCTCAATCGCGGCGGCATGTTCGGCGTTGAACCGGTCCGCATAGGCGTTGAACGCGGCCACCAATTCGTCGTTGGTGATGACGTGTTCGGGGGTGAACACCCCGGTTCCGGTGATGGCGGCTGCGTGCATGATCTGTCCCCCTGACTGCCCGCGATATGGCCCGTTTTGCCCTAGATTTGCAAGGGTTACGGGGCGTTCAGAGGCAGGGCTCGGACTGTCTGCTGAACAAGTGCCGCAGACAGCCCTGTGTCTCCGCCGCGCCGAGCGCGACGGCCGCGCGCGGGATTATGCAAGGGAGCATGGATTGCCGGAGAAAAGGAGGCTGAGGCCGCGCAAGGCGGTTCTGAAACGGACGGAGCAACTATGGCGGAAGGAGAGAGATGAATTTAATGGGCGGTGACGAAGAGCACCGAAGGCAAATAGAGATTAAAAATCAGTCTTTAGAGACCATTTGACACTTGCGAAGAACTGTCACGATTCTGTTTCGCAAGGTCGGCCGCATCAAAGTAGTATCTGTAGTGGCAAAAACTTGTTTCCGCGTCCGGATGCGAAAACGGACTTCAATTTGATTTTGGAGCGATTGTAAGCAGATCTTTCTGTTTGCTTCGGTTTTTTGAAGTCTTTTACCATGAGCCATATTGTAGATGACGGACAGAGGTATGGTCATGAAAACTAAGGAAACCAATTCCGAAAGACCAAAGGGAGTCGATGGGCATTTTGAAATCACCGAAACCCGCGATCCGATAAATCTCGTTTTTGATGCTCAATATCGGTCATTGCGGCAGGAAATCTTAGAGCACCAATCACGTCGCTTTTATCTAACTCTTGGGGCTGCGTTTGGAATACCAAGTCTGAGTGGTGTCAATTTCACCGATGCTTTGGTTGGCGAATTTCTTATTCTTGTGCCTATCATGGTTGTCGCGGTTTCGTTCTTATTTATTCAAGAGGTCTCGGCAATTTCGCGTGTTGGCAAGTTCATCGAAGAAGTCATTGAGTCACAATTTGCGAAAGAGGTTGGATGGGAGCATTATCTTAGAGCACTCAGGGAAGATCAAACAAAGATTCCTCGAACGGTCAGAGCCACAAACTCAGCTTTCATGTGGTTAATGCTCATGTATTTCCTATTGGGCTGGATTTTGGCCAACCTTCGTGTCTTTGAGACACTGAATGAGGGCTTGTTGGCAATTTACAATGTGTTGATGATTTTGCTGCTTGT
>JBCBCS010000080.1:0-14827 GCA_038530475.1 Pseudomonadota bacterium | reverse complement strand
ATTTTATGCTTGGGGGAAAAGGCCCGCTCACCGATATCCCTCAATCCAATGGCTACGGACAAGCGATGTTGGCCATGACCTTCGAGGATGGCAGCGAACATACCGTGAGACGGAGCATGGGTGGCGGAGCCTTCGAAATTTTTGAGGGGCTGTATTCCGACTCATTGCCCGAAGTAGAAGGACGCGTCCTTGCGGAAACCCATAGCGAGCGCGACGAGGACAATCTTTCTGCATTCCTCCTATCCAAGATCGGACTGGGTGGCAGAAAGGTTAGAAAGAATGCACGGGGCGACACCCAAAATCTAAGCTTCCGCAATCTTGCGCGCCTGGTTGTGGTGAACGAAGAAGAAATCATTCAAAGACGATCTCCGCTGTCCGACGGCAATTATACAGCCGATACGGCCAACACTTCAGTTTTCCGAATGCTGCTGACTGGTGTCGACGACTCTGCACTTGTCGCACAATCCCAGCGAACACCGGCAGAGCAGAAGGCAGAAGCTCAACTTGAACTATTAGATCAGCTCATTTCCGACACACAAAAGCGTATCGCGAAAATCTCGGGATCAAAAGACGAACTTTCCAAGCAGGAAGAGCGTCTGGACGCTGCGTTGACTGTGCGTTCAGAGCAGCTCTCCACATCCGAAGCCCAGTTTCGGGAGCTATCCTCAAATCGTCGCAAGCTTATGGCAAGACGGGAAAACAACCGTGCGCGTTTTGTCGAGATCGCCACACTTCTGGAACGATTTAAGCTTCTGAGGCAACATTACAATTCTGATATGGAGCGCCTTGTTGGAATTCAAGAAGCAGGCAATATTTTCTCCACCCTTGAGGTGGAGACATGTCCGATTTGCGGAGCGCTGCCGGAACATCATGACCCCGACGCGATATGCGACGGAAATGTTGAAATCGTCGTTAAGGCGGCTGCGTCCGAAATCCAAAAAATTGAGGACAAAGAAAGGGAACTGTCCGGCACAATTGAGGTCTTGAACAAGGAAGCCAGGACCCTTGAAAAGGGCCTCCCCAGAATTGACGAACGCCTCGGTGAGTTGTCGCAAAAGATTGAGTCGGTCGTGTCTCCGGACCTTCGAAAACTTCGAGCCACGTACAAGGAGCTTGCCGACAAACGTGCGAATGTTCGCGAGGCAATCGGCCTCTTCGATGGCCTTAGCGATCTAGTCGAGCGACGATCAACTTTGGAGGCCCTTACTTCCAAGAAAACTAACTACTCCTCAGATGGCTTTCGGTTGACCGCTTCAATGGTCGAACCGTTCTCTGCGATGGTTCAATCCTTACTCGACCGCTGGGAGTTTCCTGGGACCCGAAGGGTCCACTTCGATCTTGAAGCGAAAGACCTCGTCATATCAGGCAAGCCCAGAACGTCCTTTGGCAAAGGGCTTCGGGCAGTCACTCAAACGGCGTTTTCGCTGTCCTTGCTAGATTATTGCGTAGCCAACGATCTGCCGCATCCAGGCTTTGTAATTTTAGACTCCCCATTGCTATCCTACAAAGAACCTGAAGGATCAGATGATGACCTCCGCGACACCAATCTGAACAGCAAGTTTTATCAGCATCTACTCACTTTGTCGGAGAACAAGCAGGTCATCATTGTCGAGAACACCGATCCTCCATCCGATGTGGAATTGGGGTCTCGCGTTGAACATTTTTCTGGTTGGGAGGATGAAGGCCGCTTTGGCCTCTTCCCATTGGCATAAGCGACAGCGTTAGAAAATATTGGCGCACCCTTTGGGTTGGACTGTCGTGAACCGAGCCTGTAGTCTCGGCCATTGCCTTCCATCCCTTGCGCGTCTTTGGCCAGCCGTGAACGGCTGACACTTCTTCTTCGTTTTGGGGGCTTTGCAGCCCCATCCCCCGTCAAGACCAAGCCCTGCGTTGTAACTTCGGGCGAAAGCCACTGAACCGTGGCTCGGCTTCGCCTGCGCCCGCACCACTTCCATGTCTTTCGGTCTGGACGGACGTCCCCCCGCTCATTGGCGCGGGCCTAGTCCGGTTGCATGCGCAACCGACTACCCAAGAAAGGGAAAAGCCAATGAAGCAAGACGTTTATCAGAAAGTAACCGACAAGATTATTGCCGATCTGGAGCAAGGCGAGCTCACATGGCTGAAGCCATGGAGTAGCGGAAACCTTGAAGGCAAGATCACCAAGCCAATGCGGTACAACGGCGTGCCCTACAACGGCATCAATATCCTGATGCTTTGGGGTGCCGCCGTTGAGGCGGGTTTTCTCTCGCCGTTCTGGATGACCTTCAAACAAGCCAAGGAACTCGGCGCTCACGTCAGGAAGGGTGAGCGCGGCAATCTGGTCGTCTACGCCAACACGATCACCAAGACCGAAGAGCAGGACGACGGATCAGAGGAAGAGTGCAAAATTCCTTTCATGAAGGGATACAGAGTGTTCAATGTCGAGCAGATCGAAGGCTTGCCCGAGCACTACTATGCCAAGCCCGAGCCGATCATTGATCCCGCAACCCGCATCGATCACGCCGAAGACTTTTTCGACAAACTGGGCGCAGACATTCGCCACGGCGGAAACCGCGCATATTACAGCGGCGGCAGCGATCATGTGCAGATGCCGTATTTCGAGACGTTCCAAACCCCTGAAAGCTACTATGCAACTTTGGCGCATGAGCTGACTCATTGGACGAAGCACAAGAGCCGCCTTGACCGTGAATTCGGGCGCAAGAAATGGGGTGACGAAGGCTATGCTCGTGAAGAACTCGTTGCGGAGCTTGGTGCAGCTTTTCTTTGTGCCGATCTGGAACTGACGCCCGAGCCGGGCATTGATCATGCCGCTTATATCCAAAGCTGGTTGAAAGTCCTGAGGGAAGACAAGCGAGCGATCTTCAGCGCTGCCGCCCATGCGCAGCGTGCCGCTGATTTTCTAAATGGGTTTCTGCCTGTGATCGAGGAGAGCAGCAACGAAGCAGTCGCCGCATAGGTTCGATGCCATTTTTTCGGCTGGCCGTTGGCCAGCCGGACAAGAAACGATGACAATTTCGAGAAGGAGTATTTAACGCCAAGCGATATTTTCTGAAGATTCCAGAAAATTATTGCTGCTCTTTGATTCTACAATGAAACTCGACCACCTTTTCGATTAGCATTCTCTCAAATTCTTCGGTGTTTTCCTTGCTAATAATCCTTGTACCGTCGAAGTGTTCTCCGGCCATTTCCAAAATATTCGGCGCAGCAGTGTAAAAAACTATATTATCGCGACTAATAATTCCCTCGATCGAAAGCGCGGCTGACAATCCATCGCTAACCAATCTCCCGAGACCAGAAAAATTCATCAAATCCAGTATTACCGTATCGCCGCTAGAAATGACCGTTGTGCTAGTACTTAGGAAATCTGAAAAATTATCATAGAAGATATAGTGCAACGAAAAACCAACGTCTGGGTGCGTTAGTATTTCATAGTTCTGATTAGAAGCGGGACTATCGTACTTCCTTCGCTCTGCTTGCACAGAAAAATGTTTTTCAACCAAGATTTTTAAGATTGTGGTGATAGATAGAAGCTCTCTGGACTCATCGTCCCAATGATGAAAGCACAACCTCGGCCGTTCCTGAGAGCTTTCCATAGAAGCGCCAAAGCAAAGAGATTCAAATGGAACTCCAAGTGCGTCTGCAATCGCTGAGATTTTCTCTTTGGATATCGTATCCGAAGCCTCAGCCCGAGAAAGTGTCTTCTCCGAAAATGAACGTTCTGATATTTCAACTAGAGCTTCTCTGGACAACTGTTGCCGCTGCCGCTCCCGTCTTATTCGTTCGCCGTTTGCTCGAACGCTATCATGATAGCCAATACTCATGTCACTCAGCCACTACTTCCTGACCTGCTGATGTCCAGATAGTGGCCGAGACGGTCACCGCGTCAAGCACCTACGAAACCGGTAGTTCTCAAGAGAGGAGTACCAAGATGGTTAAGTGCTTTGAATTGATCATGGCAGCGATAAGAACCTTAGCTGCGTTGGCGTCACTTTGGCTGGCGGCACATGCGTTCGGGCAAGTAAAGGATCGTCCATGCGAACCGGACACACCGCCCTGTTGTGAGGCAATTGAAGACTACGCTTCACATTCTTACAACCGTCAATCAGTATGCTGGGCGCATGACAGCGCTGAGAGCCACGGGTAATGATACGTGCCAAATAGCAAAGGCTCATATGATGACGCACCCAAGACAGCTCGTGAACTTGAGGCTGAAAACGCATTGCTTAAACAACAGTTGGCCGAGGCTAAAGCTCACGCCGCCTTTGTGAGCCATGCGGTCGTACATCCGATTTCTGCGGCAATGTATAGCCTGAAGGGCATCGAAAGGCATTGGACAAAGGGGCAATCTAACGAGCGCTATTGGGCGGCGCTCAGGAAGGACCCCTTGTTCTACGAAGAAGTTTCGAATTCAGTTCATGCCCTTCATTCCGCTGCTCTGGTTGTTCAGAATGGTCGATTTTCTACTGGCTCAATACAAAACGGCGACATAAATCGTAAAAGGCTTGATTTCTTATCCCTAGTTCATGATGCCGAAGATATTATCAAGTACTCAGCAATGCAGAGAAATATTGGGTTCAGGAGCCATATATCCAGCGATGCTCCACGGTTCATATTTGCAGATGGGGAAATGATCTTTCTCGCGTTGATGAATCTTTTTGATAACGCTGTGAAATACAGTGATCGCTCATCATTTGTCGCATGGAAGGTAAATGTTTTCAACTCAACCCTCAAGTTTTCGATAAAAAACTCTGGAACATGGTTTGAACCGCACACAGTATTTTCGCCGAGAGTCGAACGGCGCAATGAAATGTTGAATCGCCGGCAAGGAACCGGAATCGGGCTTCCGGTGACAAATAGTGTTCTCAAGGCACATGGAGTGGAGGCGGGACTTCAGTTTGAGATGTCCCAAAAGCCAGAAAATGCGAAATCCTCCGACATTATGTTCTATTTCGACCTTCCTCTCATTAAGGATGAAAGCGCAAGCTCGAAGTAGGTTCAAATGCCTCATTGGCTTATGTGACCGATCAGCGCAATGCGAGCCTCCACCTGCCTCACATCGAACGTGGACGTGACGCCAATTCGCACTCGATATTGTGCAGGGATGCCAAAGCATTGCTGCGCTCCTGCGATCCGCGTGCTGCGGTCGTGAATGCCCGCAAAGCCTCAGTGTGAAGCGCAAGCAGTTCCGGTGTGCTGCGGGATGCTGCGTCGAAGCGTGTGATGAGTCTCATCGTTACCTCCTGTTGACTGTCAGGAGGCCCCGAACCGTTCAGGGCCTTTCGGCCCTCGCACACATCATCCATGGCCCAGTGAAGGCGCTGATGGATCGGGGTTACTCGTCAACACATCAATCGGACGGTGCCGCTTGAGAAACGCGTGAACATGCTTTCGATATCAGGAGTTTGCGCAGCATGAGGTAACCTTTGCCCGCGCGTGGCTTGCAGCAATTCGCCTGTCCCCCTGACCGAATGCGGATCGCGCATCAATATCCTGCCCGCGCCAGTTCGGCGGTGGCCTCACCCGTGTTGGAAATGACGCGGCGACCGTTTGCCTTCGGTCTCATCGGGGGGCGTTAGCAAGCCAACCCGAACAAAGGAGATCAATCATGGCACGTAACAACACCCAGTCCTCGCAAGAGCAATCCCGCGAGTTCCGCGCGCCGGAGTTTCTGGCGTGGCACGTCACCCAGAAAGGCGAGAAATCTTACTGGAACAAGGTCGGCGCAGCCTGGATGCATCGGGACGAGAAAGGCTACACGCTTCAGCTCGAATCCTTGCCCATTGGCGGACGCATCGTCCTTCGTCAGCCGCTCGATGATGCAAACGACAACACAGCGGGGCGCACATGAGCGCCCCCGTCACACCCAAAGAGTATCGCGTCGATCCTGCACGCCTCGCCTCCGGCACTTGGTGCCACACGCGAGATCGACAGATCGGCGAAGGCGATATCAGCGCATCCTACAGTTGCGACAAAATCGGATTGGAAGGAAAAGTTCGAAAACCGTTTGCGTGGCAGAACGCCCTTTGGGTCTGCACCGGCATGCGCTCAATGGACTCAAGCCGCTATGCCGAAGCCTATCGACTTGTCCCTGAACGCTTCTTCAACGGCGAGCCAACGACCTATCAAGAGGTCGCTTGGCTGCCAACCGCCGAGCGGTTCAAGCCCGAGGGTTTCTACCACGGCATGCGTGTCCGACATGGCAAACAGCACTTCATCCTCGTCGGGCCTAGCGCGTCCTTCGTTCCCAAGTCTGACAGCGAAGTTCCGAAACAGGCAGACCTGTTTGACCGCCTGTGACTGAGCGCCCCATGCGAGTTTCGGAGGCTCACTGGCTATTGCCAGAAGCCTCTGATCCTTCAAGTCTTTCAGATAGAGCCATTAATTCACGAATGAAACGATCAAGCCGATCCTTTGAGAGTGTTCTGCCACTATCACGACTCGGACCTGTGGTCAGCCGAATGCCATTGGGAGTTTGAACGATATCTATGACTCTTTCCCCTTTGAAGCTGAGAGCTTCGATGATCGTGTCGAATTCCTCATCAAGATAATCGTCCTGCCAAGGATACCGACTTCGTACGTTCGTGAACTCAACCATCACTCGGTCCTCCTTCGTGTTTACATTGGCAAATTGAACCTCGCTTGGCGAGTGGTCTTCAACACGCGAATGGCTAGCGTTCGAACTCAGGCCCCCTGTCAGGGTCGTCGCGTCTGCGCTCCCGCAAGCGACGCAATCTCTCCTTGTTCTGGTCTTTTCGGTAATCACTGTCAGATTTTGCGCGGAGTCGTTTCAAGCGGTCTTGGGTGGAAGCCGAGCGCTCTTTGGAAGTGTCTTTCTGCTTTGAGACATAGGCGTCCTTCGTGGTTGCAGGTGCGGTGAAATTGTCCCTGATCTGATCACGCAGTTTCAAGACATGCTTCTTTGGTACCTCCAACTCGGTGGCTGACTTCATAGCGCTTCTGACAGGCGTGAAGACCTTCTTGGCCAAAGGTTCCAACCCGCGCCGCATGAGCCTGTAGTTCGTTCGATCATGGTGCAACTCGCGCAACACGGCAGCGTGGCGGCTCCGTTCCGCTTTGATCTGCACTTGTAGCAATTGGCGTTCTTTCAGTTGCTCGAAGACAAGGGCTTGGCGTTGCTCACGGTCGCGTTGAAAAGCCCAGAGCGCTTCCATCTGGTTTTGCTTCTCCAGAGCAGCGCGTTTGCCTGTCACGCGATCCAGGAGGCCGCGCAGGCCTTTTCGGAACCGTGCAGCGCGGTCTCTTGCTTCCTGATCAGCGCGGGGTTTTTGTCCTGCGTCCAACATTGTGCGCTCTTCGGCATGTTGAGCTTTCATGGCTAAACGGCGTTCATTCAAGCCAGCCAAATTCTTCTGCGTGTCAGCCTGCGCCTTCGCGACATGCGACGCGATCTTCGGCAGGATATCCTTCGCGATGCGTTGCCGAGTGTCTTGAACGCTTCTTAGCTCCGAAGGTTTGCCGAGGCGTTCGGCAACGTCCTTGGACTTCTTGCCGATGGCACGAGGTATAGAGATTACTTCGCCCTCGAAAGTGACGGCGACATGACCGCGTCGATCACCACGGGCCAAATAGAGCCCACGTTCTTCGAGTGCATGCGAGAATGCCTGACGCGTGTCCGAGATTGCCCAGGCTTCTTGGATATCAGCCTTTAGCTCTCCGGCATGGCGACCAACACGTTTGGCTTGCTGCCATTCGGCTAGAGAAAAGTTGCGCGGGTCGCGATCCTTGGCGTTGGCGAAGCCCCTCGGCATCTGCCAGCCATGCTCCAGATAGAGTTGCTTTGAAACTTCCATCAGCTTGTTCTTGAAGAAGGGAAGCGGCTTGGCCGTCATCGTCTCGGCATCGATCCGGCTCCAAACGGCATGGCAATGCCGCCGTCCTTCTTTTTCATGGAAGATGATCACACGGGGCTGGTCCGTAAGCCCGTGCTTTTCTTCGATGGCCGCAATCGCTTGTTCGAAGGTCTCAACGCGCACGTTTTCGGTTTCAGGTGGATTGAGGCTTACCGAAAACAGGAACTGCTTGCATTTCGTTCCCTTGGACACCGCTTCTGCTTCCCGCAATGCGCCGACCACATCCTCAGACATGAAACCGCGAATGTCATGAAGCTCGACATGCTCATTTTTTTCCGTCTTCAGGAGATGAAGACCGAGCTGCTTCGCGCCGCCTCGTTGTGATCCTTTCAGGATCATGACGGCTCCACATCGGTACGATGGCCGAGCGCGCGAAGAAGCTCACGGCGCATCAGCGCCACGTCGGCGCATGCGCGCCGAATGTCGCGTTCCGTATCCGGCATCATTGGCAAGGTGCCCAGATTTGCAGCTTTGGCGAGTTGGTTCAAATTGTTGGCGATCCGCGACTGCCCGAGCATCGCCAGCACCTGGGCAAGCCGCTGTTCATCTTTGATCGGGCGACGCTTTCGGGATCGCGCTCTCTTCGTGCCTGCGCCTTTGCCATCGAAGACCTTGCGCTTGATGTACGAGCCCAGAGGTTCGTTTCCCGCCAGTTCCTCAAGGCGGGCACGTTCTTCAAATGTTAGACGCAGTGAAAACGGCGGCAGCTTTTTGCTGCGCTGCGCAGTTCCTAAGCCTCTGTTATTTTTATCCGAAGTGCTCATCATCGCACCTCAGATCGTTCAGATCATGTTGTGCGAGATGTTCTTCCCAGATGAGCAGTGTATCGAAGAGAGTGTTCAAACATTCTCTATCGAGCTGCACCAGACTTTCCGCTTCCCATTGTGACGTTTGTACCGTGTTAAGCCATGGGCCGCGACTCGCGCGCACCGCCGTTGGCGGCACGCTGGTTCAAATCTCCGCAGCAGCACCATCACATCCCGGTTTGCGAAGCAAAACAGACGATCCGGTGGATCGTTTGTAGGCATTTGATGCCCTGAGCGCCTGCGAAGGGCCGTTTTGCGCCGCAAAAATTCCCGCTTTTAGCAAAGCCTTAATCCCCGCCTTCTACCCACACGTCAGAGGTGGCGTATGCGGTTATCGACGGAAGGACGGGTGATTGTTGGGATCCTTGCGGCGGTCGCTTGGATCACGGGGATCGTGTCGCTTGTGCCTGCGCTCGACAGCGGTGGGTTTTCGCCGCTGGCGCTGATTCCACAGGATGAATTCGATCTGCTGGTCGAAGGCGAGCAAAACCATTGCGACGCCTTTCTCGAAGGGGTGAACTGCGAATGTTTTGCCGACATATCGGGGATCATTCAGGCCAATCCGTCGCCGCGGGTGCCGGATGCGTTCTATGCCGATCAGCGGGATCTGGCGCGCTGGCAAGCACAGGACAAGTGTTGACCTTTCAGGGCGCGCAGGCGCGGTTGCGGGACTTGATATCGGGCGGCTGTTGACTGGTGCTTTCCAGCCGCACGGTGCACATGCAAGGGCGATCATGGCGTTGGGCACCGGGCGTTGCGGTCGCGATCTAGACTGCACACGACACCAGACTGTGGCGACCGGCTCTTCCGGCGCGCGGGCAGGCAAAGGTCAGGTGCGACCACACAGGGCGCGCGGTCGCGGCTCTGACCGTTGAAATCGTGCGCTGCTGGCCGGTGCCCAACCGTGCACATGCAAGGGCAATTGTGGTGTCGGGGCGCGACGCGGTGCAGCCGGGCAAGCATCTGCACATGACGCAGGGCTGCGCCGACCGTCAGAACCCGGCGCGCAAGCGCGGCCGTGGGCTTTGGAACCAATGCGTTGCGTTGCCTGTCTCTGAAAATGTCCGGCTGGGCGTGTGCCCTTGTGTGGGCACCGCTCGCGCCCATGGTGACCTCAGGACCTTGGATCAGGCGGATGTCGGAACCTCAAAGGTCACGGCGGCCACGGACACCGGGCAGACCGATGTGGACCGTACCGGCCCGGCCCCGCACATGTTCAGCCCACAGCTGCCAGCACCTCGTCCATCACGGCGGCGGCGTAGGCCGGCGTCATGTGCAGGTGATTGCCCAACTGTGTGGCGTCTTCCCCAGACACCACGGTTGCGCGCGCATAGGCGGCGT
Organism: Pseudomonadota bacterium; assembly: GCA_038530475.1. GTDB lineage: Bacteria > Pseudomonadota > Alphaproteobacteria > Rhodobacterales > Rhodobacteraceae > Octadecabacter. The sequence goes on along the minus strand of JBCBCS010000080.1, from coordinate 4,809 downwards.
CAGTCTGGAACGCACCGGCCAACAGCGCCTCGGGCGGTTCAAAGAGGTGCAGGCCGCGGGTGCCGCAGGTGGCGATCAACCGCTCGCGCCACGCCGCAAAAAGCCGGTCGCGCGCCGGATGGGCCGCAAGCCACGCCAACCCGCTGTCCAGCGCCGCCGCGCCGGTGGCGGGGTACGGCGCGAGGATCACCGCCATATTGTCGACCTCGGGCATGAAGCGGCGCAAGCGCTTGGCATAGTGGCGCATGCTGGTTTCGGCCATATCCGCCGCGCAGCCCAGCGAAATCAACGGCCCGTCATCCGCGCGCGGATGGCCAAGGATGTCCACGGCCTCCAGCGCCTGCACCACCTGCCGCAGGAAAAACCCGTGCGAGGTCAGTAGCACCAGATCAAAGCTGGCAAAATCCAGACGGTGCGGCCCCTTCTCCACGATCATCTGCGCCCGGTTCACCGCCGCGGGTTCTGTCAGGTTCAGCGCCGTGCCGCCCATGCGCTCGGACTGGAAAAAGATCGGGTTGGGCAGGCCGAAATAGGACAGCTCAAGCCCCGGATGCGCGGCCAGGACCTGCGCCTCGGCCTCCTTGAACGCAGTCAGGTGCGAATTACCGACAAGCGCGATCCGCATCAGCGTGCAAAGGCGTCGAGGAGCATGTCCTCGCACACCGCGTCCCAATCGCCGCCCGTGCCTGTGCCCCGCGCCACGGGTGCCACCGCCTGCCCCGCGCCGTAGCTGTGCAGAAAGGTCTGCATGACCGTTTGCACGCCCTCGTCCGACGGGGTGCGCAGGTTGCTGGCGAAATGCGGCCCGCCCAGCGCCGGGGTGGTGATGATCTCGTAGGACGGAAAGTAATCCACGTCCCCGTGCGCCCGCAGCATCGCGTCACAGGCGGCGCGCAGGATCGCCTTGGACGCGGTGGAGGCCTGCACCACATGCGCCCCCGATGCCGTGGCGGTCAGCGGCACAGGCGACACGGTCAGCAGCAATTTCATGTCGGGATTGATGGCGCGCAGCAGATCCCGCGCCCGGTTCAGGTCGCGCAACACGTCCTCGTAGCCAAGGTTCACGAACCGCGCCGGTGTCGTACCCATATCGCCCGCGATGGTGCCCGGTGCGGTGGGCAGCGTGCGGCCCGTGCCCGCGTCCACCCAGCTTTCGGTCAGCCCGAGGGTAAAGACCACGCAGTCCGCCTCGGCCAGTGCGGTGCGCAGGGCCGACAGGTGGGCCGCGCGCGATTGCGCGACCTCCTCGGCGCTCTCCAGCCCGTCGGGTTCGATGCCCGGGCGCAGCGCGTCGTAAAACCGCCCGCCGCGGTCCCAGATGATCGGGGCGGGGGCGGTGAGGGCCATCGCCTCTTCGATCAGCTCGACCCATTGGCGCACGGTATAGACGTTGCCGTAGCGCGCCGAATAAACGCCAAACCCATAGCGCTGCGCCACATGCGGCGGCAGGCGGGCGGGGCCGGGTTCGGCGTCGATCACGGCCCAGCCCAGCGCCGTCAGGTGCCGGTGGATATGCTGGGCAAAGCAGCTTCCGGCGGTCAGGATCGGCGTGTCGGGCGACAGGGCAAAGCGCGGGCGGTGCAGCGCTGCAGCCGCCGCCGGATCGCCCTTGACCACCGCGCTGCGCCAGAACGCGGCGGCGGGCAGGTCCGCATAGGGGGAAGCCGGGGTGTCACTGCTCATGGGCCACAGTCAGGCCACGCCGCGCCTTGATTGTAAAGCCTGCCGCATGATCGCGATGCGCGCAGCAAAGAGCGTTCCCCTCAAGGTCGGTCCCAGATTGCCGCACCGGTTTGAAACCGCCCCGTCCCACGTTACCTCCAGCGCCATGACCGACGCCACCCCGTCCCGCCCCGCCGCCATTCCCCAGACCCGCCTTGGCCGTGCCAGTCGCATGGGCGCTATGGCTGCGGGCGTGGCGGGCAACATGGCCGTGGGCGGGTTGCGCGCGTTGGGCACCGGCCAGCGGCCTGACCGGCGTGATCTGTTGCTGACGCCCGCGAACTTGCGGCGGCTCGCCGACACGCTGGCGCAGATGCGCGGGGCGGCGATGAAGATGGGCCAGCTGATGTCCATGGACAGCGGCGACGCCCTGCCGCCCGAGCTGTCCGACATCCTCGCCCGCCTGCGGGCTGACGCCGATTTCATGCCGCCCAAGCAGTTGCGGCAGGTGCTGAACACCGCGTGGGGCCCGGACTGGCACCGCCGGTTCAAACGGTTCGACGTGCGCCCCATTGCGGCGGCCTCCATCGGGCAGGTGCATCAGGCATGGCTGCCCGACGGCACCCATCTGGCGATCAAGGTGCAGTACCCCGGCATCGCCCGTTCCATCGACAGCGACGTGGCCAACCTCGGGCGGCTCATGCGCCTGTCGGGCCTCCTGCCCAAGAGCTTTGACCTCGATCCCTACCTGTCCGAGGCCGCAGCACAGCTGCGCGAAGAGGCGGATTACGCCGCCGAGGCTGACCATTTGCGCCGCTTTGGCACGCTGATGGCGGGCAACGATGATTTCATCGTCCCCCAAGTCCACGACCCGCTCTGCACCGGTCAGGTGCTGGCGATGGAATTCATCGCCTCAAAACCCATCGAAAGCCTCGAGACCGCCGACCAGCCCACGCGCGATGCCGCCATGACGCACCTGCTGGCGCTCACCCTGCGCGAGCTTTTTGACTTCGGCTGGATGCAGACCGACCCGAACTTTGCCAACTATCGCATAGCCGACGGCGGGCGGCTGGTGCTGCTGGATTTCGGGGCGACCCGTGCGGTGCCGGGCTGGATCCCCCCGGCCTGCCGCGCGCTGATCCGCGCGGGCATGGCGGGCGATCATGCCGGTGTCGCCGAACAGCTCGACCACATGGGCCTTGTCCCCGCCACCACGCCCGAACCGCATCTGGGCCGCATCCTGAACATGGCCACCATGGTCTTTGACGACCTGCGCGCCGCCCCCGTGCTGGATCTCGGCACCTCGGACCTCTCGCGCCGCCTGCAGCGCGAGGGCGAGGCGCTCGCGCGCGCAGGCTTTGTGCCCGAGGATCCCGTGCCACTCGACCTGCTGTTCCTGCAGCGCAAGATCGCGGGTATGTTCCTGCTGGCCGCGCGGCTGGGCGCGCGGGTGCCTGTGGCCGACCTGCTGGCCCCTTACCTGAAAGACACGGCATGAGCGTGCTGACCCTCGAAAACGTTCAAAAGGCCTATCCCGGCACGGACGTGCCGGTGCCCGTGCTGCGCGGCGTGGACCTGTCGCTGGCGGCGGGCGAAACGCTGGCGCTGACCGGCGAAAGCGGATCGGGCAAGAGCACGCTTTTGCACGTGGCGGCAGGGCTCGAGGTCGCTGACAGCGGCACGGTTTCGGTGCAGGGCACCGACATGGCCACGCTGAACGACGCGGGACGGGCTGAAATGCGGCGCGGCAAGGTCGCGGTGATCTTTCAGCAGTTCAACCTGATCCCGTCGCTGACCGTGGGCGCAAATATCGACTTTCAGGCCCGGCTGGCAGGCCGTCACGACCCCGCGCGCAGCGCGCGGCTGGCGGATGCGCTGGGGCTCAAGGATCACCTGCACAAATACCCCGAGGCGCTGTCGGGCGGTCAGCAACAGCGCGTGGCCATCGCCCGCGCGCTCGCCGCCGACCCGGCCCTGCTGCTCGCCGATGAACCCACCGGCAACCTCGACGAGGACACCGCAAGCGCCGTGATGGACGAGATGCTGGCGCTGGTGGGCGACGCAGGTGCTGCGCTGCTGATGGTCACGCACTCGCCGCTGATGGCCGGGCGCATGGGCCGCCACGTGCACTTGCATAACGGGGCCGTGGAATGATCGGCACCACCCTCGGCGCGCTGGCCTCGCACTGGCGCCGCCACAAGCTGCAGCTGTTTGCGCTGCTCGCCGGGCTGGCGCTGGCGACCGGCCTCTGGGCCGGGGTGCAGGCGATCAACGCCGAGGCGCGCGCCAGCTATGACGCCGCTGCGGGCACGCTGGGCGAAGGGCAGTTCGACCAGATCGTGCCGCGCCGGGGCGAGGTGATGACGGTCGACGATTACATCACCCTGCGCCGCGCAGGCTGGCGCGTCAGCCCGGTGATCGAGGGCCGCATTGGCGACGTGCGCGTGCTGGGGCTTGAGCCGCTGACCTCCCCCGGTCGGTTCGACATCGGCCGCGTGGCCGAGGACAGCGGGATGGACGATTTCATCGGCCCCGGTCTGCTTTTTGCCGACGCCGACACGGTCGCCCGGCTCGACACGGACCTCGACACCGGCGCCCGCGTGATCGAAGCCGCCGACGCCCCGCCCAACATGGCCGTGGGCGATATCGGCGTGGTGGCGCGGCTCCTGGGCCGCGATGACCTTGACCGCCTGCTGGTGCTGCCCGACCAGCCGCGCAGCCAGCCGCCACTGGCACAGGTCGCGCCGCAGCTGCGCCTGCTGCCCGCCGCCCAAACCGCGGATGTGGGCGAGCTGACCGACAGCTTTCACCTCAACCTCACCGCCTTTGGCTTGCTCAGCTTTGCGGTGGGGCTGTTCATCGTACATTCCACCATCGGGCTGGCGTTCGAACAGCGCCGCGGCCTGATCCGGTCGCTGCGCGCGCTTGGCGTGCCGCTGCGCACGCTGGTCAGCCTGCTGGCGGCGGAGGTTGCTCTGCTGGCCCTGATCGGCGGCGCGCTGGGGGTCGCGTTGGGCTATGTCATGGCCGCGACCCTCTTGCCGGACGTGGCAGGCGCCTTGCGCGGGCTTTACGGGGCCGAGGTCGCGGGCAGCCTGTCGCTGCGCCCCGAATGGTGGGCCTCGGGCCTCGCCATCGCACTCGCGG
>JBCBCS010000079.1:0-15005 GCA_038530475.1 Pseudomonadota bacterium | reverse complement strand
CCCCCAATTATGCCGCTGCGATCTGGGTCACGATTGGTCTGATCATCTTCACCGTCGCCTTCGGCACCCGTCGACTGGATGCGCATGAACGTCACCACGGCATCGTCATGGCGATTGCTGTCGAGGCGGTCGTCAAGCTCGCAGCTCTTCTGGCGGTTGGCGTGTTCGTCGTCTGGGGTGTGGCTGGCGGTGTGGGGGAGACGCTGGCGCTGATTGATGCCTCCGCCCAATCGCTATGGCGGCCAAGTCCCAGCCGGTGGATCGGTTTAATCTTCGTATCGGCTGCTGCGTTTTTGTGCCTGCCGCGGATGTTCCAGGTCATGGTCGTCGAAAGCTCGGACGAGCGGCATCTGAGCGTCGCGAGCTGGGCTTTTCCAACTTACCTGCTGCTGATGAGCCTGTTTGTTGTGCCGATCGCCGTGGTCGGTCTTAACCTGATGCCAGACGGGGCCAACCCGGACCTTTTCGTGGTCACGTTGCCACTGAGCGAGGGACGGGGCGGCTTGGCCCTGTTGGCGTTCCTTGGCGGCTTCTCCTCCGCCACGTCGATGGTGATCGTTGCCACATTGGCGCTGGCCACAATGGTGAGCACTCATATTGTCGTGCCCAGCTGGCTCAACGCGCGCGCGCCCGGCGCTATGGTGTCGGGCGATGTGCGCGACGTGGTGGTGATGTCGCGCCGCATTTCGATCGCGGTGATCCTCGGGCTGGCCTATCTGTATTATCGCATGTCGGGCGGTGGCACTGCGCTCGCGGCGATCGGGCTGGTGTCGTTCACAGGGGTGACGCAGGTGCTTCCGGCGATGCTGGGCGGCGTGTTCTGGCGCGGAGCGACGCGCTTGGGGGCCGCGGCGGGCATCGCTGTCGGATTTACCGTGTGGGGATGGACGCAGTTCCTGCCGTCCTTCGGAGAAGGTGCAGTCATCAGTTCATCGGTCTTTGCCGAAGGGCCATTTGGGCTTGGATGGCTCAGACCGCGTGCATTGTTCGGAATCGAAGGGCTTGATCCGCTCGTTCACGCCGTCTTCTGGTCGATGCTGCTGAATACCAGCACATTCTTCCTCGTCTCGATCCTGTCATTCCCAAACCCGCTCGAGCGGCTGCAAGGCGCGCAATTCGTGAATGTGTTCGACTATTCGTCTGGCGCGCGGATGTGGTCGCGCAGCGATGCCGGTGCAGAGGACCTGCTTGTGATGGCACAGCGCATCCTGGGCGGGGCAGAGGCGCAAAAGTTCTTTCGCAAACAGGCCCAGCGGCAGGGCAAGAGCGGGTTCCTGCCCGATGTGACCTCTGATTTCGTCACTTCGCTTGAGCGGGAATTGTCCGGCTCTGTCGGGGCCGCGACCGCACATGCGATGATCGGTCAGTTCACCGAAGGCACGTCTGTATCCGTCGATGACCTGATTGCTGTGGCGGATGAAACCGCCCAGATGAAGGAATATTCCAGCCAGCTTGAGGCCAAAAGCGCCGAGCAGGAGCGCACGGCGCGCGCGCTGCGGGAGGCCAACCAGAAGCTGACCGCGCTCAGCGTTCAGAAAGATGCGTTTCTCAGCCAGATCAGCCATGAGCTGCGGACGCCGATGACGTCGATCCGGTCATTCTCGGACATCTTGCGGGACGGAGAGATCGAGGATGATGCGCGCAAGCGGTTTGCCGGGATTATCCACGAAGAAGCGAACAGACTGACCCGGTTGCTTGATGATCTGCTGGACCTTGGCGTTCTGGAGAGCGGTCAGGTGCAGCTCAATAAGACGACGGGCCGTTTGGCGGAGGTTTTGGACCGCGCCGTGTTTGCGTCAGGCGTGTCGGACGCGGCGCTTTCCATCTCGCGCCGTGCTGCGAACGAGGCGATTGAAGTCGACACCGATCTCGACCGTCTGGCGCAGGTCTTTATCAACCTGATCACCAACGCTGCGAAATATTGCGACGCTGAGGCGCCGGAGCTGCGCATCATCGTGCGATCGTCCGGACCGGATACCTTTGTCGATTTCTGCGACAACGGCAGCGGCATCCCGACCGCCAGCCAATCGGTGATCTTTGAAAAGTTCTCGCGGCTTGAGGATGAAGGCAAAGCAGGCGGCGCGGGGCTTGGCCTTGCAATCTGCCGCCAGATCATGCGCGCGCTAGGTGGCGACATCACGTATCTGCCCGGGCAAGGTGGTGCTGGTTTTCGGGTCCGGCTCCCGAGACCGCAGGCAATGGCGGCACAATAGCCGCGAAAAGGGTCAGATCGCAGAGTCGCAATTCACCACTTGGTAAGGGTGTTGGCGTAATTTCCTTGGCAGAACGCAACCGAAGGGGACGCGACGATGGACAGGGTCAATCCCGTCCTTGCCAAGAAGCTTGGGCTGACGCCTGATGCCGCGAAAGTCACCGACGAGGCCCGCAATGCGACGCCCGCCCGGCAAATGCGGCGCGCGCTTGGCCGTGCGGCGGACAAAGCCGTAGCGCTGTCAGCATCTGTTCTTGGATTCTCTGAGGATGAGGCTGATGCGGAGGACCTTGTCGTGCGCGGCCTTGGCGGAATAAGCGGCCTTGAGGAGGACGAGAGCGATAGCCCTTCAGCTGCGCCTGACTGTGTGGTTATGGGGTTGCGATCCGATGAAGCGCCAGGTTTGACCGGGCTTGTTCTTTTTGATGTAGCGTTGCGTTCCGCCTTGGTGGAGGTGCAGACGATGGGTCGTTTGCTCCCCCCGGCGGAAGAGCCGCGAAAGGTCACCCGGACGGATGTAGTACTGTGCCAGTCATTCGCTGAACACTGGATCGCCGAACTCATCGAGGCCGGGTTCGATGCGGGCGGAGCGGGCCTCATGGATGCAGACTTGGTCCCGCTTGATGATCTGAGAACGGCGGGATTGGTGCTGAAACCGGGGGCGTACCGCCTCTGGCGCGTCTCGGTCCAGATCGGCGGCGGCGAAATTCAGGGCGAGGCGATGTTGGCTGTCCGTTCGACGGTGACCGACCAGCAAACACAGCCGTCCGACGCGACCGGTTGGTCCGCCGCAATGAGCGCCGCACTCGGTGAGGCCCCGGCTGACCTGGAGGCGGTGCTGGGCCATCTGACCTTGCCGCTCTCGCATGTGGATGACTTTGCGGTGGGACAGGTTGTGAAACTGCCCGGCACCACAGTCGGATCGGTTCAGATCATGGCGCCGGGGGATCAAGTGGTCGGGACGGCGCGATTGGGTCAGATCGCCGGCAAACGGGCGATCCGTCTTGAAGGGGTCACGCTTGAATTGTCGGAGGCGCCTCCGCTCACCAAAGCCAATTCACCAACGTCGATCGCGCCGGAGGCGGATACACCGCCTGAGGCTTAGGCGCGACCTTCCGCGAGAGTTTCGAGTTGATTGCGCAGCATGGTGATATCGTACCCCTGTGCGGCCGCCGCAGCGATGATCGCATCCGAGGGCATGCCGCCGCGCGCTTGGGCCAAGGCCCAGACGATGGTGCAACGGGTGCCTGAGGCGCAGTAGGCCAAAACCGGGCCTTCGGACGCTGTCACAGCCGCCGCCTGTTGGGCCACAAGCTCAAGCGTCAATCCCTGATGGGTGACCGGCAACACCACGAAGGCGAGGCCTGCCTTCTGGGCGGCCGCCTCCATCACGTCGGCGCGGTGGCTGGGGGGAATTTCCATGTCAGGCCTGTTGTCGATCACCGTTGTGAACCCGGCTTCCGCAATCACGGGAAGGTCTTCGGGATCGATCTGCGGTGAGACGGCATAAGCGGGGGTCAGCGGGCGGATATCCATGCGCTTCTTTTAGAAATGCCGATGGGCGGCGTCCAGCTTGGATATGGCGCAGCAAAGCCTCTGACGCAGAAAGGCTTTTCCTTTGAGCGATGACGCGGCATGGTGAGGCAGAAGAGAGATCCTTTGGGACAGGATCGACATGGGCAGGCACGCAATCGGGGGGATCGCAGGCAGGTATGGCACGGGTTGTGCGGTTCAGAGTTCTTGATGGAATTGCGGTGGTCACACTGGACGCGCCACCGGTCAATGCGTTGTCGCCGGAGGTCAGGGCAGGCCTGTGGGAGGCCTTTGGCCGGATTGCTGACAATGATGACATTTCAGCAGCCGTGCTCGTGGCCGAAGGCGCGCTTTTCTCAGCCGGCGCAGATATTAGAGAGTTTGATGCAACCCCGGTGCCTCCCAGCTTGTCGCAGCTGTGTTCCCGGATTGAGGATTGCACGAAACCGGTCGTGGCCGGGCTACATGGTCAGGTGCTGGGCGGCGGGGCAGAACTGGCTTTGGCGGCGCATTACCGGCTGGCCACAGAGGACGTGAGGTTTGGTCTGCCGGATGTCTCCCTCGGGTTGGTGCCGGGCGGGGGTGGGACGCAACGCTTGCCTCGTCTGATCGGGCCGGAGCGCGCGCTTCAGCTGCTGATCTCGACCCAATCAATCGACAGCGCTGCCGCCCATCAGATCGGCGTGCTTGATGGCAAGGTTGACGGTGATCTGACCTCAGCCGTGGTCCGGTTCGCGCAAGGTCTGGTGGCAGCGGGCAAAGGGCCGCGCCCGACGCGCAAGGACCGCCGTTTTTTGAAGGATGGGCGGGCCTACCAGACGCAGGTCACCAAGGCGCGGGCGGCGCTGGCGCAGAACCCGCTGCATGCGCCGCAGCGTGTCATCGATTGTGTTGAGGCAGCAGCCTTGTTGCCGTTTGAAGCAGGCCTCGCCCTTGAAGAGGACGCGCTGGCCCGCTGCCTCGCGCACCCGCAATCCATCGCTCTCAGGCACGTCTATGTTGCCGAGCGCCAAGCCGATAGCGCCTTGCTGGACCGAGAGGGTGCTGCCTTCAAACCGGTCGAACCCATGGGCAAATCCGCGGTCCAACGCTTGCGTACTGCCTTGCGGTCGGCGGCGGATGACCTTGTTTCATTGGGTCACGCGGATCCGGCGCGTATTGATGGTGCCCTGATCGACTACGGCTTCCGTAAAGGGCCTTATGGCGGCAAGGATGCAGCCCGCGACGCAGCTCTGGCCCGCCGGTTGGTGGCCGCCATGATGGTTGAAGGGGCCGGGTTGGTCGAAGAGGGGGCCGTGCAGCGCCCGTCAGACGTGGATGCGTTGGCGGTCCACGGCATGGGGTTCCCTCGACGCCAAGGCGGACCGATGCGCGCGGCGCAAACGATGGGACTGTTGCAATTGCGCCAGGATATGCGGGAATGGGAGAGCGACAGCGCCCGTTGGGCGGCGCCTGAGCTTCTCAATCGCGCGGTTCTTGAGGCTGGCGGATTTGACGCCGTCTGACGAGTCCGTCTGAGGTCAGGCGAGCACCACGCCCACGACCACACACATCAGCCCCAGCACCGACACGAAGAACGCCCCGAGGTTCAGCGGCATGGCCGCTTGTATACGGGCCTTAAGCTCAGCGTCATCTGCGGCGGTCTTCTTTGCCTTGCGCACTTGCAAAATGCTCAGCACGATGCCCGCGAGCCCGACGAGGGAAATCGCGGCTCCGATCCAGATCAAAATCTCCATGCTCATCCTCCGACTGGCGCGCTGATCGCCTATCGTTTGTCCCGGGCGGATGCAATGACTTGAGCGTTCCGCACGGGCCGGGTAGGGAAGGGGCCGATCCAGCAGATGAGGCCTTTCCATGACCGACACGTCCACCGATACCAGCTACCGCGTCACCGCAGACGAACTGCGCCAGTTCATCGAACGGATCGAGCGTCTGGATGCCGAAAAGCGCGATATCGCAGATCAGCAGAAAGAGGTGATGGCGGAGGCCAAGGGCCGGGGCTACGACACCAAGGTCATGCGCAAGCTCATCGCGTTGCGCAAACGCGATGCGGGCGACATCGCTGAAGAAGAAGCAGTGCTTGAGATGTACAAGGAAGCGCTGGGCATGTGATCGATTAGAGGGTCACGTGGCCTTCGATCAGCACACTCATGTTGCCGCCGATGCGGATTGAGCCGTCCGCGCCGGGTCTGACGAATACCCGCCCCACGCGTCCGATCTTGGTCCCCTGCGCCACCGTGTAGGGCGTCGTGGCACGACCCTGCGCTTGAAACCAATGGGCGAGGGCGGCATTCAGCGATCCGGTGATCGGATCCTCTTTAATACCGAAAAGCATTCCGAACATGCGGACTTCATACGCAGCCTCGCCACCTGGATCGTGCGGTGCAATCAATCCAAGTGCCACCTTTTCGGGCGATGCGACCTCATCGAGGTCGATTGAAAGGATGTCGTCTGCATGGGCCAGTTCAAGCACATGCCAAACCGGACCATTATCGAGGACGGCATGGCCTCGGATCCGCGCCGGATCGAGGTTGAATTGCGAGGTCAGCCGCGCCAGGACATCCTCCGGCATTTCGTCGATTTGCGTCGGCGGGGCAACGAAAGCGGGCACGTCTCCGCCAAGGTCGATCTCAACCAGCCCCACACCGCAATTCTGCACGATCACACCTGCGCGGGCGGGCTTGTTTCCGGCCTTGAGCCAGCATTCCGCCGATCCCAGCGTCGGATGACCTGCGAACTTCATCTCCCGCGCCGGGGTGAAGATACGAAGGTCATAATCCGCGCCGTCGACCGTCGGCGGGCAAATGAACGTGGTCTCTGCAAGGTTGGTCCAGCGGGCAAAGGCTTGCATCCTTTGGGTCGACAACCCGTCGCCATCCAATACCACAGCAAGGCCATTGCCCCCCGTCGGCACGGTGCTGAACACATCGGCCTGCATAAAAGCGCGGCTACGGGGCGATGACATTGACGCCCCCCATCCGTTCGATCTGCAACAAGTCTTCTTCGTAGATCTCTGTCAAAGCGTTGACGGTCTCTTCGGTCCAACCGGGCAGGTCCACGACCTCTTCGACCTCCTCCTCCAGCGCGTATTTCTCAAGAAAGGCGGCGATGATGCGCCGCTTTTGCATTTCTGTCTGGGGCGGGTTGTTCTTGAGGTAGGTCACGAAGTGCTTCATGCCCTCAGCGCTCATGATCGTGGACAAGAGGTCGAACCCGCCGGTGATCTTGGTCAAGGCATCGACGCCGGCAATCTCACGGATCAGTTGCGCCCAGATGAGCGGCGTGTCCTCGTTCGCCCAGACCGTCAGGGACGCTTGCGGGATCGCCTGCTGCATGCGCGCGATCAGCTGCGACCAGCGCAATGACATCGGGTCAAATCCGTGCATGAACGTGGCGTAGTTATCTTCGGGGCTGTCGGTAAAGACAGCCGGGATGAATGTCGCCGGATTGCGAAGGCCCATGAAAATCTCGATCTCGTCATGGGGAAACAGGCTCGCCAGACCACGCAGCTTATCCTCTGCCAACCCGTAAAATACGCCGTCTTCGAAGACACGGCGATGGATGCAAATGAATTGCGAATGGCTCATTACAAGGCGGTGGCAGCGCTCATCGTCGATAATCGCATCAAGCAGGATTTCACGCGTATCGGGTTCGGGCAACTGACCATCGAGAGCCTGCACGGTTTCGCGTAGCAAGCGTCTGTATTTGCCGGGGCCAGGCACTTTGGTTCCCTGTTCGGCAAAGGTATCAGCGTTCTTGAGAATGGATTTGAGCAGCCGGTCCTGATCCGTGCAATTCGCGCCGATGTGATAGACGATCTGCATAGTGGTGCTGACCTGCCGTGCCTGTTTGCTGCCTGTTGGGATCACCTTAGGCGCGATCAATGGTCAGGGAAACCATATTGGCGCAATCAAGTGACTTGCGCGCCCTGATGAGAGCGCTTAAACCGCCCGTCAGCGCCCCTATAGCTCAGCTGGTAGAGCAACTGATTTGTAATCAGTAGGTCCGCGGTTCGAGTCCGTGTGGGGGCACCATTTCATCCATATGGCTGTCCGATGACATTCGTTTCGACCATTCTGTTGAGGCCGTTTGAACCAAAAATCTGCACAGTCTGGCCGTAGCGTCCGGGCGGGTAAGGTGTAGGCAGTGGTCGAGCCAGAGTTGCCATGCGACAGCCGATTGGCATCTGCAAGATGCTCAAACCTATTTTTCCTTCCGCCGGCCTTTGCTCCGGGTGCGTGCAACCATGGTTTCTGGTGAGAAGGACAAAGCTTCCGTCCCTTCGAAGTTTTCGGGTTTTGACGTCAGGAGACCTGTATCGCGCATGCGGTGGTCGGAAATAGGATAACCGCTATTGGACCAGTGATCCGGAATCCGCCGATGCACTGATAAGTAGAATGACAATCTCTTTACGCAAGGGAAACGTGAGCCTATGCTCGGAGGATTATTGTGACGATTTCTTCGAGGTCGCAACGTTTTCGCGGCGAAAGTCTATTGAATTCAGGTGGCGCTGATGGTGCGACTCAGACTCCTTGGACGGCTTGATGTTGAGCGTGGAGACGGTGAAACCCATCCTATTCCGCTGTCTTGCGCGCCGTTGGTCGCTTATCTTCTTTGTCATCGTGATGGCCCTGTCGACCGGAACCAGGCGGCCACGGTATTGTGGCCGGATCGTCCAGAGCACCGCGCCAAGCGCTGTCTCGCAACCGCACTCTGGCGTCTGCGTCGGGTAAGTGGTCTGGAGGACTGGCTTGATACTGGTTTAACGAACCGTGTCCGGATCGATCCCGATAGCGCCGTTGCTGTCGATATAGTCGAGTTTGAAGATGCATTAACCGACTTCCTGCGCCAGCGCAGCGACGCGACCGAGACGCAAATGGCGCGCGCGCTGGATGCGACCACGCTCTATCTGCGGGACGCGTTCGATCAGATTGATGCGGAATGGATCTATGTCGAACGCGAACGCCTCAGACAGCTACTGGTCGACGGTCTGGGTCAACTTGCGCGAAACTTTGAAGCGCGCCAAAAAACCGACCGCATGATCGAAATCGCGGAGCGCCTGGTGCGACTGGAACCGCTACGTGAAGACGTCCACCGTCTCTTGATGCGGGGATACCTCGCAAGAGGGGCCCGGGCAAAAGCCATTGCCCAGTACCGCATCTGTCAAGGCGAGCTGGCCGACGCGCTGGGTATCGAACCTATGGCCGAGACCCAATCGTTGTATCAAGACTTGGTCGCGCGCATTGACCGCAAACGCGCACCGTCCAGTTCGACACGATCGCTCGAAATTGCGCGTGCTGTGGCGCGAAGGCTCGGTCACAGTCGCAAGACCGTGGACACGCTTGGATCCGATTTGGACGAAGCCCTGAGCTTGCTGGACCGACTGCCGCACTGACCAACCGACATCCTGTGAACTGATTGCTGGAGGCCTCTCAGGCCTCCTTTTTTTTCGTTGCTTATCAATGCGGTGACACTGTGGTGACAGATTGTGACGCCTCGGTGTCGGTTGCACGCTCAGATAGGGGTGTGATTCGAAACGAACGGAGATCAAGGTGAATGCAGTCCCGCCACAACCCGTCCGACCTGGCCGAGGTCGTGCATTCATCTTTCACGGTCCGCATGCAGGTTCATCGCGGCGAGAACGGCAGCACGGAAGGATGGATCGCCACCGTCATCGACAACCGAACGTCCGATCAATGGGTTTTCAACTCGATTCCCGGACTTATGAATTTCTTCGCCTCACGCAGCGGAGACACCCGGTTTCAGATCAGCGAGGCAGGCTACGAATGAAACCCCATGTGATCGTACGTCTCTCGCGTTCTGTCCATGCGCCGCGTCGCGTTCATTGGATTGACGCGCGCACCGACAAGTCCAACGTGTCGCCGCTTTTGCCGGACATCGCTGATCTGTTTGATCGCTTTGGGGTCCGCGTCTGGAGCTGCGCGGAGTATAAACCCGACGGGGCTGATTGGAGTGCAGAGGAACGGGCGGCCGGTCTGGACCGCGTGTTTCGTCTTGTATTAACCCACAACCGGCCTGTCCCTGTCGAGTTGATCGAAGCGCTTGGCGCGCTGTCGAGCGTCGAAGAAGCGCGCATGGGGCGGATTGGGGCTGCACGGCTCGCAAGCGAGCCGATGTCACGCCGCGCGGGACGCCCGGCCCAGTCCATCAACTTGCCCACAGCACATCGGATGACCCGAGGCGAGCCGGAGGTTACAATTGCGATCCTCGATACCGGAATTGATATGGCTCATCCAGAATTCCAGGGGCGGCTGCGCGACGCAGCGGATTTCGTGAACATCATTGACGGCGCCGCTGACTTCGTAGGCGACATCATTGATGCTGACCCGGATCCGAAGGACGAAGTTGGTCATGGCAGTCACGTGGCAGGCATCGCCGCCGCTGCCGGCCACAACATGGATGTGGGTGTGGCTCCGAACTGCCAGATCATGCCGGTCCGCGTTCTTGCCACGATGACCCGCGACGGCGAAAGTCTTGGTGCGGGCCTTATTGAGAACATCAATGCCGGCCTTAAACACGCGATTGATCAGGGCGCCAATGTCATCAACATGAGCCTTGGTGTCGAACATACCGGCGGTGGTTTACCTCATCAGGAGATGGTCGATTATGCGCGCCAGAAAGGTGTGCTTCTGGTCGCCGCATCCGGAAATGACGGAACCGAAACGCTATACTACCCCGGAGCGTTCGAAAGCGTGATCACTGTCGGGGCGACCGCTCCGGACGGAGACGTCGCTGGCTTTTCCACGTTCGGCCGACAGGTCAAGATTGTGGCGCCCGGTGAAAACATCGTCTCGGCCCAGCCGGGGGCGCGCTATGGCGCGGCCTCTGGCACAAGTCAGGCCGCTCCCTTTGTCGCGGGTGCTGCGGCGCTCGTCCAGTCTGTCGCACATCGCGCTGGGGGGCGCTTTTCGGACCGTGAAGTCGGGCAAATTTTGATCGATTCTGCGGACCGCCCGACCCCCCGCTTTCGCGACCGCCACGCGGGCTATGGCCGCCTAAACGCCGCAGACGCGGTTCACCTTGCCCAATCACGCATCAATTGACGGAGCATCGAGATGAGCGACGCCGAAAAACTTCATACTGAACTTGAGGACCTTGCCAAGAAGCTCGACTACGCAAATGACGCGCTTGGCAAGGCAACCCAAACCCATGCCAAGGAAAGTCAGGTTTTTGCCCAACTTGAAGGCACGCTCGGGATGGGTAGCACCCTGTTTCAAGCGTTCGAAACTCAATTGTCCGATCAGGAAGCCGCCCTCAAGAGAGCCAACGCGGTACTGCGTGCGGCCACCAAGAGCGCGAAGGACGCTCGGGATGCGTTCGAAAAGGCAGCTGATAAGCAAAGTCTGTCCAATGATAATGTGCGGCCACTTTACGACGCCCTGAAGGCCGCCAGTGTTGACCGCGACAACGCCTCCGATGAGGCGGCCGCCGCAGAAGCAGCAGTCAAACTTACAGTTGAGCAACTTGAACAGCTCAGGGCGCGTGTAGAGCAGCAATCCCAAGAACGCGACGCCCAAAGCCATAAGACCGAAGCAGCCCGGACTGACCGGCTTGAGAAAGAGGCGCAGGTTGCCGAGATCCTCAAGGAGATGGCCGCCAAGCGTGACGAGATGGGCAAGGCGCTTGCGGCGGCAGGGGGGGGCGGACAGCAACCACCACAGCGCCCGTTGGGTGGCTTGGTCGATCTCTACCGAAAGCAAGGAGAGGCGACGATCAAAGATTTCCTGACCATCAAGACCCGTCGCATCGATTACGACGATTGGGCGGATGATGCGTTTGCCGCACTTGAAAGATGGGCCGCTGACCAGACCACTCATGAGGTGGTTCGCAAATCCACACTTGATGCAGGCGTGGGAAGCGACATCGACGCCGTAACCCGCAAGCTCAACCGTCGCCGTATCAGCGACGTGCGGCGGGAGATTCTGGCACGCACCTACCCGGTGCTCTTGCGCAATCGGCTGGAAGACGAGCAACAACAGCAACCAGGTGACCAGCCGTTCGTGGTGAAGGTTCAAGTGGCCGAGGATCATACCGGTCTGGCAGACACCATCGCCCTCGATCTGGATGCCAAGACTGCCGGCAGTCCGCGCGATGTCTTCTCTGATCTGATGACGACCATCGCGGTCAAGAACCTGAATCTCAACGCTCCGGCCGGTAGTCCGGAATACGAAATCCTTAAGGCCAAAATCTGCGCCAGCACCTAGGTGCGGCCCAGCATTCGGAGACCGAACATGTCTAACTCAACCATCAGTTTTACCGACGGCCAACTGGAAAAGAGCCTCAGCGGCGCGCTGTCTGAATTTTCGGCTCTCGGTACAATCCCAGACTGGGTGTCCGGATACATCGCCAAAAACGAGGTAGACCCCAATGAGGTCACCGACGATCCGTTGGCCTTGCAGCAAAAGATGTGGCGATACCTCGACAAACGCGGTGCGCAGATCAAGACAGGCTTTGATCAGAACGATCTGAACACCGGAAAGTATGACGAAATCCTGTATTCCGCCTATGACCATGCCTTAAGGTCTCGGTCAGGCGGAGATCCGCTCGGTGATTTGCTCGCCAATGACGGCGTCGATGGATGGGATTTTACGGTCGACTCATTCGAGACGATCGAAGATCAGGGCGTCTTGCCCGCGTCGATCAAAGCTGGTGGTGCGATTGACTACGTCTACGAAATGGGCGAGCGGCTCCGGATTTTTGATCTGGCCGAGTCCCTCGTACTTGATTGGGCGTCGGGTAGGGTGGATGTGGCTGAAGGGCCCGCCGCAGCCAAGCTCTATCGCTATTGGAAGCTGCTGGACGACCGATCCTCACCTGACGAACGTGCAATGCTCTACCGGCGCGTGCTCAACAAGGGCGGGATGGCGACACTTGACAGTGCGGTCATAAACGAAGGCTTCCCGACGGTTTGGGGCGCGCTCATGGGCGAGCTCGCCGAATACATTGATAAGTCTGAGAAGATCGACAGCGGACGCACGGATATCTCGCCTGTTTCGCCTAAGCCGATTTATCAGGCGATGAGAGAGCTTCAGTACAACCTGTCCGAACATTGTACGGGCATGGCATTCATGCAGACCCGCGAGATCTATGCGCAACTGACAGATGCTTTCGATCTTCTAAGAGACCCTGACGTGATTGCGAGCTTTGGCGGAGTACGTCGGCGCAACATGTGGACCGTCATTTCAGAGCTCAGCAAACGAAGCTTCGGGACCACGATGCCGGTGGCTCCGCTTGTGCGGGTTGCTGTTGATGGCAACCGCATTTTCCAGATCGCTGCCGACTTCGATGAGGCCACGTTCTCTCCAGATGACCTGGTTGAATTGGTGAGCATGGGCGAAAGCTACATCATCAACTCCAGCCTCATCGGCGAAAGCTCCTCTTCCAGCCCGAGTTCCGGAGAGGCCGCCGAGTTCGACGATTTCGAAAGCGACTTCGCGGATTTTGAAGATTTCTGATTGGTGGCGCGGCTCGTGACAGCCGTCTCTCTGTAACCTGTCGGACCAGCAAAGGCCAAACACATGCAGGACTATGAAGCACTCCGTGAACTTGCTCGAGCCCGCACCCGCGAGTCGCTCCGCCGCTCCCCCAGTTTCATGACGCTCGATGTCGCCGAACAGAAATCGCTGTTCCAGGATATCTACCAGTCGAACTATCGCGATCTGGCCAACAATACCGGCCTCGCGACGGCCAAATCCAACGGCACGTCACGGGCGATGAACACCGGTGGTGCTGGCGACATGATCGACGACAGCAGGCACACAAATCAACGTATCGACCAGGCTGGAGAATTGGCCGGAGATTTTGTCCAGAACGTCGATTTTCCCGGGTTTGTCAGGGACTTATTAAAGGGCGTCTTTGACGCGAACCTCGAAGTGACTCTTGCGCAGATGGATCATTTCCAGAGTTTGATGAAGACCGCGACAGAAAGCGTTTCGAAGTTTGTGAACGCGATCGATGATACCAGCGCCTTCGGATATCTGGCGGAGAACAACTCGGACGATTTCAACATCGATTTCTCAGATGATGAAACCGATGAAAATGGCGAGCCCGCCGCGGTCCTGACTGACGCATCAGGTGAGCCCGTTGATATTGGTGACAACGAGGTCAAGAGCCGCATCATGGACGCCAAGATTGCGATGGCAAAAGAACAGCGCGCGCTCTTGCGCGAGGTCATTTTGATGGGTGTGACGCGCCTCGTCGTTGAGGAGGGCAATGTAAAGGCCTCGGTTCTGTTTGACATCAAGGCGGGCGAGACCATCCAGAAAGGCGACAAGGCCGCGCGTAAGGACAGCATGTCGAGCTCGGTCTCAGGCAATGTCGGGACCGGTCTGATCGGCAAGCTGATCGGTGGTGGCAATGCCGGCAAGACCCGGTCGCGTCGCAAGACCCAGATCAGCCTGTCCTCGGTCAAGTCAGAAGCCTCAACGGACCTCGCTGCGAAGATCGCGGGCAGCGTCGATATCAAGTTCAAATCCGACTACTTCAAGCTCGATAACTTCGCGACCATGTACGGCCCGGTCACCGATTCCGACCGAACGGCGGCCGGAGGCGGGCAGGGCGGCAATGATGATGGAGGCTAGACCATGGCGCTGGCGCTTCTTTCTCCTGATCCTTCCGATCCTACGGGGCGCGGTTATGACGTTCAGTTGGGCAGCAATCGGTACTGGCGCGTGGCATTGGGGGATGAGGCCCGGCGCATCAGTCAAGGTGTGGAACTTCTGGCAAATCCCGCGTGGGTTTCGCCCCTTCAAGGCCCTTTGCGAGAGGCAGATATGGGCCGCACGCGGTTTGACGTGCCGCCCGGTGTCGTCGATAGGGAGGTGCGTTTCATGCAACTGATGAGCTACCACGACGCTTACAGAAATGGACCGGCCGTTTCTGACATCGTATCGGTACAAGTCGCCCCGAATGGCAAAGATCATCTGCCACCGGTTGCCTTCAGCATAGCAACACGACCACATACCGACACCGAAATGGGACAAATGCGGTGGCGCGAGGCCCCGCAATATTCGGTACAACAGGATTTTGGCATTACAGCTGGCATCGGTGGCCTTGCGGCAGTCCTAGGCCCCATGATCGCCAAGGCTGCACCGACCATTCTGGCGGCGCTTCCGTCAATCGCTGGAATTGTCGGTGGCGTCAGCCCGGTGATCGGCCAGCTTTTGGGGAGCATTCTTCCAAATCAACAGGGCCAAAAAGCCAAAGAGGCGGGTCAAGCCCTTGGCGGGCTGTCCAATAT
>JBCBCS010000078.1:0-15128 GCA_038530475.1 Pseudomonadota bacterium | reverse complement strand
ATCGACAAAGGCCACGTATTCGCAGGTGAATTTCAGGTCCTCAACGATGTCTGAGAACAGCGCGAGCTGCATGTTGTCTTCGTTTCGGGCGTCAAAGATCAGGTGCGCGTCGCGCGGGTCGCTGTCAGGCGATGAGAAATAATGCAGATCGCAGGCGTAGGTCTGTGCCTGTGCGCCAAGCGGCACCGCAGCAATCACAGCCGCCCCAACCGTCGTCTTGATGAAATTGCCAATCGAAAATGTCTTTGCTGGGATCATGCCCTTGCCCTTTCCACACCTTGCAGGATCGCCTCCCGCAGTTTTCGCTCAAGCGTCTTTTGCTTCGCGGCGCTGTGAAATTTCAGCCCGAACATGTCTTTCACGTAGAACGTATCCACCACCTGTTCCCCGTAGGTCGCGATCACTGCGCTTGCAATATAGACATTGGCATTGGCCAGCGTGCGGGTCAAATCATGCAGAAGGCCGGGGCGGTCTCGGGTGTCGACTTCGATGATCGTGTAAATCTCTGACCCGTCGTTGTCGAAGGTGATGTGGGTCGGCACGTTGAACGCTTTTTCGCGTTTCTTCATCTTGTCCTTGTCGGCCAAGGCATCGCGCGGGACGATATCTCCCTTGAGCGACTTCATGATCATCTGCCGCAAGCGGGGCAGGCGGCTTTCTTCATAGGGGCTTTCATCGGCGTCCTGCACCCAGAAGGCTGCCGTGACAAACCCGTCCTTGGTGGTGAAGGTGCGTGCGTCGACCACGTTCGCGCCGACAAGGCTCAGCGCGCCACACATCCGGCTGAACATGCCGGGGTGGTCATGCATGCCAAAGCAGATGCGCGTGGCGTCGCGGTCCTCATCCGGGGTGAGCTCAATCCGCACTTCGTCGGTGCCGATCCCGTACAGCAGCTTGGCGAAATCGACATGGGCGGTGACATGCAAGCCTTGCCAATACGGCGGATAATGCCGCGCCAGTTCGATCCGGATGTCTTTCTCGGACCAATCGCTGAGCGCGTCGCGCAGGTTCTTGCGGGCCTCGGTGCCGCGTTCTTCGCGGTTGAGCGCTTCCATCCCGTTTTCAAGCGCATCCTTGGTTTGCCGATACAGCGCCCGGATCAGCACGGCTTTCCAGTTGTTCCAAGTGCCTGGACCAACCCCACGAATATCACAAACGGTCAGCACACAGAGCAGGTTCAACCGCTCAACCGATTTCACCGCATTGGCAAAGCCGCGCACGGTGCGCGGGTCTGCGATGTCGCGCTTTTGGGCTGTGTCCGACATGACCAGATGGTATCGCACCAGCCACTCGACCGTCTCACACTCTTTCTTATTGAGCCCAAGCCGAGGCGCGACAGTGCGGGCGATGCGAGCGCCGAGGATCGAATGATCCTCGTCCCGCCCCTTGCCGATGTCATGCAAGAGCAGCGCTACAAAGAGAACTTTGCGATTGATCCCGCCCTTGATGATCTCGGACGACACGGGCAGCTCTTCATCCAGCTCTGCCCGCTCGATCTGAGCCAGATGACTGATCGTCTGGATCGTGTGCTCATCCACCGTGTAGTGGTGATACATGTTGAACTGCATCATCGCGACGATCGGCTCAAATTCCGGGATGAAGGCGGCCAGAACACCAATCTCATTCATCCGGCGCAGGCCCCGCTCCGGGTTGCCGTGCTTGAGCAACGTATCAAGGAAAATGCGCTGGGCCTCTTTCGACTGCCGCAGCTCATCATCGATAAGGTGCAGGTTTGCCTTGATCAGCCGCATTGCATCGGGGTGCAGCAACGTGCCCGTTCTGAGCGCTTCCTCAAAAATCCGCAGCAGGTTCAGCTTGTCCTTGAGGAAGGCTTTGGGCTTCTCCACCGTCAAACGGTTCTGCTTGATGGCGTAGGGCGGCTTTGCCTTCTTGCGCCGGGCCAGCAGGCGCTGCAGCACGGGTTCTGATTTCAGATGCACCGCTTCCTGGGCGGTGAGGAAGATGCGCGTCAGTTCCCCCACATCGGTGGCATGCCGGAAGTAGTCCTGCATGAAATGCTCAACCGCGCGGCGGCCGCTGCGGTCGACATAGCCCATCCGGTCCGCCACCTCGACCTGCAGATCAAAGGTCAATTGGTCGACAGCCCGGCCGGTGATCAGATGCAGGTGGCAGCGCACGGCCCACAGAAAATTATGGGCCTCTTTGAATTCTTCGTATTCATCGGCGGTGAAGACTTTGTGCTTCACCAATTCGGAGGCGTCCTTGACGCCGTGGATGTATTTGCCGATCCAGTAAAGCGATTGCAGATCGCGCAGCCCGCCTTTGCCTTCTTTGACGTTGGGCTCGACCATGTAGCGTTGCCCGCCTTGTTTGCGGTGCCGCTCCGCACGCTCGTCGAGCTTGGCTTCGATGAAGTCGGGTACAGTCTGCGCAAAGAGATCGGTCCGCAGCTTCTTGG
The DNA here is from genome assembly GCA_038530475.1 of Pseudomonadota bacterium. Classification (GTDB taxonomy): domain Bacteria; phylum Pseudomonadota; class Alphaproteobacteria; order Rhodobacterales; family Rhodobacteraceae; genus Octadecabacter. Next base: position 12,709 of record JBCBCS010000078.1, on the reverse strand, counting down.
TCAGCTCCGCCGCGAGCGTGTCGTCACCAGCCAGAAAACGCTCTTCCACCAGCGAAGTGCGGATCGTGTAATCCTCACGCGCAAGGCGGATACACTCCTTCACCGTGCGGCTGGCGTGGCCGACTTTCAGCTTCAGGTCCCACAGGACGTAAAGCATCGTTTCAATCAGGCTCTCCGTCCAATGTGTCAGTTTGTAGGGCAGCAAAAACAGCAGATCGACGTCGGAATGGGGCGCCATCTCCCCGCGGCCGGACCCGCCGACGGCCAGCAAGGCGACCCGTTCCGCGTCGGTCGGATTGTTCAGCGGATGTAACCTGTCGCGCACGACCTCGAACACCGTGATGACGACGGCGTCGGTCAGCCAGGCATAGGACCGGGTGGCTTGGGCGGCAGCGAAGGGCCGGGCCTGAAACCTATCAGCGATCACCTTACGCCCGGTGGCCAGCGCCGCCTTGAGCGGCGCGATCATCGCTTTGCGCTGGGCTGCGGGCGGCCCCTCTTCCTGATCGAGACAGGCGTCGATGTCGCGACGCAAAGCCCCACGGTCGAGAATGTCGTCCGCAGGGCAAATCAGGTCATCGGGGACCGAGCTTAGGGGGTGATCAAGACCCACCGGCGCCGAAGGAGAGTGGGGCCGGATCAAGGATCGAGACCTGTCCGTTGTTGATGGTGGCAACCGACAAGGCCCGCTGGTTGGTGCCGTTGGGGCGCAACCGGAAGATGCCCGTGGCTCCTCGGAAGCCGGAGGCGCGGGTGAGCGACGCAACGGTCAGCGCGTTCTGGTCGCCCGTGGCAGCAAGCGCGCCAATTGCGGCGATCCCGTCATAGGCGATGGAGGCCAGCGGATGGGGTGATGTGCCGTAGGTGGCAGAATAGCGGCTTTCAAATGCGGCCTCACGCCCGGCATCGGCCATCGCGAAGATGCCGTTCTGCGCGGCCGGCAGGGACGCGGCCTGCGGGTTCACGTCCCACCGGGCGATCCCAATGAGCGGGGTGCGGGCTGGGTTCATGCCCGCATCCATCATCGACGTTGCAAGGATCGACAGACCGCCGGCAAAGGTATCGGTCACAAAGATCGCCTGAGCGCCATTGGTGTTGGCCGCCGCCGCAATTGCCGGCGCACGCTGAAAGATGCCTGCTTGGTTGAACGGATAGCTTTCGATGCTGGTGACGGTTCCGCCCCCGCTGCGAATGGCGGTCGCGATCGCATCGCGTCCGGCGGCCCCTGACGGATCATCCTGATGAGCGATCATGTAATTGCGGACGCCTTGCGCGCTGGCATAGCTGACCAACCGCTCGGCGGTGTTCTGGAATGTGTTGCCAAGGACGAAGACATTGCCGCCTGCGATGGCCGGGTTGTTGGAATAAGCGAGGACATTGACGTCGCGGGGTGCAACCATGACACCAACCGCGTTGGCGCTGGCCGCATCAAGCGGCCCGAGGATGATCTTTGCACCATCGGCCACGGCGGTCGCGGCAACGGTTGCTGCTTGGCTCGGGTTCCGCGCGGTATTGTAGACACGCAGGTCAATCTCCACCCCGTTGAGGTCCGCAATCGCCAGTCGCGCCGCGTTTTCAAGGCTGGCCGCCATCGCGTCGAATTCCGGAGACCCTGTCCCTCCAGGCACCAGAAGAGCGACCTGAACTGGAGCGTTCGGATCGATCTGCTGTCCCTGTCCGCCGCCACTGCTTGGAACCGACACCTCGCACGCGGCGAGGAAGGCAAGCGCCGTCAGAGCGAAAATGCGCGCGGCGGCCGGTCGGGGATCCAGTGACTTCAGCGTGAAGCGCAGACCTAAGGTCGGCAGGCTGGGCAAACGGATTGACATGACGTATTCACTCCCACTTGTCGGCCGCGCGTCGGCCGCGGCGTATTGCTCGGTATCATAAGGCACATCAGGGGAGGGTCTAGGGATGAATCACACGCAAATTCCCCTGTCGGCGGGACTTTACCTGTGCGCCGTGCCTATCGGCAACTTGCGGGATATCACCCTGCGCGTGCTCGATATTCTGGCCAGCGCGGACCTGATCGCGGCCGAAGACACCCGAACCGCGCGCAAATTGATGGAGCTGCACGGCGTTCCGCTGGGCGACCGAAAGGTCGTCGCCTACCACGACCATTCCGGGGACGGGGTGCGGACCCGGCTGTTGGCAGATATCCGGGATGGACGCTCTGTAGCCTATGTGTCTGAGGCCGGGACTCCATTGATCGCGGATCCGGGATACAAGCTCGCTGCCGCGTGCCATGCACAGAACCTGCCCGTCACCGCAGCGCCCGGTGCCTCGGCCGTCTTGTCGGCTCTGACTGTGTCAGGCTTGCCCAGCGATGCTTTTGTTTTTGCTGGGTTTTTGCCAAGCTCAGCCCAGGCGCGCCGGACCGCGCTCGAGGGTTGGCGGGATGCGCCGGCGACGCTGATTTTTTATGAATCTCCAAGACGTATTCATGGAATGTTAGGGGATGTGTGTGAGGTAATGGGCAAGGCGCGACCGGTTGTGATCTGCCGGGAGCTGACCAAGAAGTTTGAAGAAGTGCTGCGCGGGCCAGCATCTGAAATCCGTGAACGGATCGCTGATCGCACCCTCAAAGGTGAGATCGTCGTCCTGATCGGGGCGGGCGACGCGCAGGATTGGACGGACCAGGCTGTGCAGGACGCCTTGCGCGATGCGATGGCGACGATGCGGGTCAAGGATGCCGCCAATGCGGTTGCGGGGGCCAGCGGTCGAACCCGCAGGGATGTCTATCAGCTCGCGCTGACGATGAAGGATAAGAGCGATGGGATATGAGACGCCGGATACGTGGCACAAGGGCGCCAGACGCGTCCCCGTGGGCCGAAAGTGTCGTGGATCGACGTCTTATCTTGCCGGACAGGCGGCTGAAGAGTGCGTGGCGGAGAAATACCGAAATACTGGTCGACCTATCCTTGCACAAAGATGGCGCGGCTCGCGTGGTGAGATTGATCTGATCGCGCAGGACGGCGACGGGGTCGTGTTTATCGAAGTCAAGAAAAGCAGAACCCATGCCCAGGCGGCAACGCGCCTGCGACCTGCCCAGATCGAACGGATTTACAACACCGGCGCTGAATTTCTCGCCACGCAGCCGAAGGGTCAATTGACAGATGTGCGCTTCGATGTGGCGCTCGTCGATGAGGCGGGCCGCATCGATGTCATCGAGAACGCGTTCATGGCCGCCTGACACCCCATTGCACGCCGCCGCGCCAGCGTCCATGTAAGGTCGAAGTTAAGTCATCGACTGACAAGGACGCATCATGACGGCACCCTCATCTCTTCACGTTGCTTTTCAGATGGACCCGATTGGGGCGATCGATATCAACGCGGACAGTACCTTCCGGCTCGCCGAAGAAGCACAGGCACGGGGTCACCGGTTGTTCTACTACACGCCGGATCAGCTCAGCTACCGGGCGGGAAAGATCATGGCGCGGGGGCAGGATCTGACCGTGCGGCGCGAGGTCGGCGATCATTTTGACGTGGGACCGATGCGCGATCAGGACCTGTCGGAACTTGACGTGATCTGGCTGCGTCAGGACCCGCCCTTCGACATGAGCTACATCACCAGCACCCATCTTCTGGACCGGGTGCATCCCGATACGTTGGTCGTGAATGACCCGTTCTGGGTGCGGAACTACCCGGAAAAACTGCTGGTCCTCGACTTCCCGGACCTGACGCCACCGACCGCCATCGCCCGCGATCTTGAGACACTGAAAGACTTCCGGGCGGAGCACGGCGATGTCATCCTCAAGCCGCTCTATGGCAACGGTGGCGCCGGAGTGTTCCGGCTGACCCCCGACGATCGCAACCTCGCCTCCCTGCATGAGCTGTTCAGCGGCATCAATCGTGAGCCTCTGATCATGCAGAAGTTCCTGCCGGATGTGAGCGCCGGCGACAAACGGGTGATCCTTGTCGATGGCGATCCCGTGGGCGCGATCAACCGGGTGCCTGCCAAGGGCGAGACGCGGTCGAACATGCATGTCGGCGGGAGGCCAGAGAAGATCGGGCTGAGCGACCGCGACCGTGAGATTTGCGATCGGATCGGGCCTTTGTTGCGCGACAAGGGCCAGATTTTCGTCGGCATCGACGTGATTGGGCCGTATCTCACCGAGATCAACGTGACCTCGCCCACCGGTATTCAAGAGCTTGAGCGGTTTGACGGCGTCAACATCGCCGCCAGGATCTGGGAGGCGATCGAGGCCAAGCGCCCGGCCGAATAAGATGCCACGGCCAAGCCTTCATCTGCGTCTGCTCACCTTGGGCATGCGCTTGCTGACCAAACCGAAACTCAGCCGGACAGCTACACCGGACCAGGCGGACCGTGATTTTGAACGGGGTGCGCCGCTCTTGTTCAGCGCCCCAAGGGGCTTGATCGAAGACATAGCCCACGGACTGCCTCGGTTCCGTGTTGGCACAGCAAAAGACACTCATATCCTTTATCTGCACGGCGGCGCATTCGTCTGTGGCTCATCGAGGTCTTATCGGGCGATGGCTGGTCGTTTGGCCAAGCGCACCGGCGCAACCGTCTACGTGCCGGACTACCCCCGCCTTCAAGAGGCGCCCTTTCCCGCGGCCTGCGAGGCTGTGCATAGGGCGTGGGCGGCATTGAGGTCCGCCGGGATTCCCGCTGGCCGCATCGCCATTGCGGGCGACAGCGCGGGCGGAAATCTGGTTTTCGGTTTGCTGGCGCGTGTGTTGGCCGACGGTGAACGGCCTGCGGCAATTGTCGCCTTCTCCCCTTGGGTGGACCTGACGCTGACCGCGCCGTCGCTTGCGGACAATGAGCGACGCGATCCGCTCTTGCCGCGCCGCCGGATGGAGGAACTGGTTGAGCTTTACCTGGCGGGGGCAGACCCAAAGGATGAACGGGCAAGCCCGGTACGCAGTGACTTTCCCAATCCCCCTCCGATTCTCATTCAGGTCGGGGAAGACGAGATTCTTCTGGATGACAGCCGGGCAATCGCCGCCAAAGCCGGTGCCACGCTGCAGATCTGGCCGCACGTGCCGCATGTCTGGCAGATCTTCGATGGCCGCCTGCCCGAAGCCAACGCCGCTATGCGCGACGTGGCGGCTTTTCTTCAAACCTCTTTCGACAAGGCCAGCCGGTAGCCGACAGCCTCCGCGACATGGGGTTTGCGCACGTCACCGGACCCAGCGAGATCGGCAATGGTGCGGGCGACCCGGAGAACACGGTGATATCCGCGCGCGCTGAGGCCGAACCGTTCGGCGACCTTGTTCAGCAGGTCTTTGCCCTCGGCATCCGGTGTCGCAACCTCTTCCAACGCGCGGCCTTCAAGGTCGGCGTTTGATCGTGCAGCGGTGCCATCGAACCGCGCCGCCTGTGCGGCCCGACCCGATGCCACCCGTGCGGCAATATCCGCCGACGGCTCCCCGGCCTCCGGCAAATCAAGATCCGCAAACCCAACCGGGGGCACTTCAATCCTCAGATCGAAGCGGTCCATCAGCGGACCCGAGATTCGGGCCATGTATTCCTCACCACACACAGGAACGCGCGCGCAGGCACGGGCCGCATCCGTCAGATATCCGCAGCGGCATGGATTGGCCGCCGCAACCAGCATGAAACGGCACGGATAACGCACATGGGCGTTGGCGCGGGCCACGACAACTTCAGCGGTTTCAATGGGTTGACGCAGGGTTTCGAGCACAGCGCGGGGGTATTCCGGAAACTCATCAAGAAAGAGCACGCCGTTATGAGCGAGCGAAATCTCCCCCGGTTTTGCGCCGCGTCCGCCGCCGACGATGGCGGCCATGGACGCGGTGTGGTGTGGCTCTCGAAAGGGGCGGGCGCGATCGATGCCACCCTCGGACAACAATCCCGCCATCGAATGGATCATTGAAGTCTCAAGCGCTTCCACCGGTGAAAGGGGCGGCAGGATCCCGGGCAACCGGGCCGCCAGCATCGATTTGCCAGAGCCCGGCGTGCCGACCATCAACACGTGATGGCGCCCTGTTGCCGCGATTTCCAACGCGCGCTTGGCCTTTTCTTGCCCCTTCACATCCGCGAAATCGCGTGTGCCGTCGTGATGATGCACTTCGCCCGGTTCCGCCGGCGCAAGCGGCGACTGGCCGGTAAAATGACGCAAGGCTTCGGCGAGTGAGTGCGGCGCATAGACCGCAGCGGCATCGACCCAAGCGGCCTCGGCCCCGCAGGCATGGGGGCAGAACAGCGCCTTGTCCTCAGTCGCTGCCGTCATCGCGGCGGGAAGGGCCCCTAAAACCGGGACAAGTGATCCGTCCAGAGACAATTCCCCCAAGGCGACGGCCTCGGAGACTTGGTCGTGGGGGATCACGTCGAGAGCCGCCAAAAGCGCCAGCGCGATGGGCAGGTCAAAATGCGATCCTTCTTTCGGCAGATCGGCGGGCGACAGATTGACGGTGATCTTCTTGGACGGCAGTGCGATTGATAAAGCCCCCAACGCCGCGCGTACCCGGTCGCGCGCTTCGCTCACCGCCTTGTCGGGCAGGCCAACGATGGAAAACGCGGGCATGCCGGGCGAGGTCGCGCATTGCACCTCAACTAGACGGGCATCGACCCCCTCAAACGCCACCGTGTAGGCCCGCGCGACCATCAATCACCCCGTCTTTACCTTCCTTAAGACCTGTTTGCTGAAACAGGGTGAAGGAATGGTTAACGCGACCAGTTCGAGCGTTCAGGGCATGGGAAAGGGGATGCGGTCGAGTTTCATGTCGTACTGATCGAGCTCGGTGTCCCGCGCCAGACCTTCCGACCGCCAGCGTTGCAGCGCCGGGTGCTGCAATTGGGCGGCGACATAGGCCTGGGCCGTGTCCGACACCGGCAGGCCGTAACCGGCGATGCGGATGGTCACAGGCGCGTAGAAAGCATCGACCAGACCGTAGTCGCCAAACAAGAACGGGCCACCCGATCGATCAAGCGCTGTCGTCCAGATCGCGTCGATCCGGTCAAGGTCCTGCCGTACCGCCTCGCTCGGTTGAAAATTGGCCCATCCGGTCGCCAGATTCATCGGACAGGCGCCACGCAGCGCGGTGAACCCGCTGTGCATCTCGGAAATCGCGTTCATCGCCGCCGCGCGATCTGTCGGATTGGCTGGCAAGAGCCCCTTCTCGGGAAAGGCCTCTGTCAGATGCCACCCGATCGAGAGGCTGTCGCTCAGCACGGCACCCTCCGGGGTGCGAATGGCGGGAACGGTGCGATGCCCGCCGAAAGCTTGCACATCTTTGTAGAAATCCGGCCCGTAGATAAGGGTGTCCTGCACCCGGACGGGGATATCGTGCACGATAAACGGCAACCAGCCGCGCAAGGACCAGCTGGAATAAAGCCGCTGTCCGATCAAAAGGTCATAGGTCATGAGGCCACGCTATGCGGATCGGCGCGGTCGGACAAATCAGCAAATGTGGGCCTGACCCTCACGGCAGGTGATTGATCCGCGCGACGCCCCAGCGGGGGCTGTGCTGAAGCTCTGTGATCGAAAAATTGTCGATCCGGTGCGCCAGTGTCAGATAGGCCGTCACACCTGCCGCCCGCTGCACTTGGGTGAGGATCGCGCCGAAATGGGCAACAATGATCAGGGGGCGGCGCGGGTGAGCCCGCATCAAGCGGTCGACCGCCCCGGACACCCGCGCCGCTGCGGCGTTCCAGCTTTCGCCGTCGGGCGGTGCAATATCGCCGGGGGCCTCCCAATACCGTCGCGACAGGTCGGGCCAGTCGCGGGCCACGTCCGCGAAGGGCATGCCGTCCCATTGCCCGAAATCGAACTCCCGCAAATCCGGATCATGGGGCAGGCGGTCCCGACCGTCCTCTAGGGCGCTGGCTGTGAGCGCCGCCCGCTGCAAATCCGATGACACAACCAGCCCATTGCGCGGCAGCGCAGCAGACACGCGCGCAATCTGAGCTGTGTCAGACAAATCGACCGGCACATCGCGGTGACCGACCATGGTGCGCTCGTGGGTCGGGCCGTGACGGACGAGATAGAGCACTGGCATTCTATCGCGCCGTCCCTTTGAGGACTTGCGGCAGACCAACGATCACTTGAATGACCGTATCAGCCTGTGCCGCCAATCTCTGGTTCAATCTGCCTTGAGCAGTCCGAAAGACCCGGCCCAGCTTTGTGTCCGGAACGACGCCTTGGCCGACCTCATTCGAAACAACAATCACGGGAGCCGGGCAGGCGGCCAGAGCCTGCAGCAACCTATTCGACATCTGATCGAGGTCTCGCTCAGCCAACAGCGCATTCGACAGCCACAGCGTTGCGCAATCAAGCAGGACAACATCCTCCTCTGACGCTTTATCCAACGCCGCCACGACATCGAGCGGAGCCTCAATCGTGCGCCAGTTTTCGCCCCGTTGCGCTTGATGGAGCAATATTTTTTCCCGCATCTCATCATCGAACGCCTGAGCCGTGGCGATGTAGACGCGCGACCTACCGGACTGAAAACAAAGACTTTCGGCGTATCCCGACTTGCCAGAGCATGCTCCACCTATGACGAGCGTCAATTTGGGCAAGTCAGAAAGTGTCATTTTCGCTGATCCAACGTCCTCTTGGGGCCGTAACAAGATCAAACACAAAAAAAGAAGACCAACAACCAACGCATGACACAGGGGATGTAGGATGGCTTTCGACGCTCGATACGATCAATCACTGTCTCGAACCGCTATGAAGGCGGAATTGCTTGACGCAGAGACAGAACTGGCGCTCGCCTACGCCTGGCGCGATCAACGAGACGAGAAAGCCCTGCACCGCCTGATCACCGCTTACATGCGTCTTGCGATTTCCATGGCCGCGAAGTTCAAGCGCTACGGTGCTCCGATGAACGACCTCATCCAAGAGGCATCCCTCGGGCTCATGAAAGCGGCAGACAAGTTCGACCCCGACCGTGGTGTGCGCTTTTCGACCTACGCCGTGTGGTGGATCAAGGCGTCTATTCAGGATCATGTGATGCGCAATTGGTCGATGGTGCGGACCGGGTCCACATCGTCCCAAAAGTCGCTCTTTTTCAACATGCGCCGTGTTCAGGCCCGTCTTGAGCGTGAGGCCCTGGCCCGGGGTGAGGTTCTGGACCGTCACGAGATGCGCCAGATGATCGCGACCGAGGTCGGTGTCCCGCTGCATGATGTAGAGATGATGGAGGGCCGCCTGAGCGGGTCTGACTTCTCTCTCAACGCGACCCAATCGACAGATGACGAAGGCCGTGAGTGGATTGACGCGCTTGAAGATGACAGCGAACAGGCCTCCGAGACGGTCGAGAACAATCACGACACCGACACGTTGCGCCAGTGGCTTCTCACTGCGCTGACGGCTCTCAATGACCGCGAGCAGTTTATCGTCCGCGAGCGCAAGCTTCGCGATGAGCCGCGCACCCTTGAAAGCCTTGGCGTTGAGCTTGGTCTGTCGAAGGAGCGCGTGCGCCAGCTCGAAGCGGCGGCGTTTGGCAAAATGCGCAAGAGTCTTGAAGGCCAGTCCAAAGAGGTTCTGCACTTCCTCGCTTAAGTCCGGTCACCAGCCCGGACTTTTTCGGCGGTCCTCCTCCCTGTCGTTCCCGGGGCGGAGGGCCGCCTTTTTCGTGTCTGGCCCTTGGCGATGTGAGCGCTTAGGTTGACCCCTAAGGGAACAAAGGGGGCGCGGATGCTCGCCGGGAAACGAATTCTGCTGATCATAGGCGGCGGCATCGCAGCCTACAAATCGCTTGAGCTGATCCGGGCGCTGGGCCGCGAAGGGGCCAGTGTGACGCCCGTACTAACCAAGGCCGGAGCGCAGTTTGTCACGCCACTGTCCGTGTCGGCGCTGGCGGGGCAAAAGGTCTATCAGGATCTGTTTGACCTCACCGATGAGGCCGAGATGGGTCATATCGAGCTCAGCCGCGCCGCCGATCTGGTGGTCGTGGCCCCGGCGACGGCGGATATGATGGCCAAAATGGCAGGCGGCCACGCGGATGATCTTGCCTCGACCCTGCTGATGGCCACGGACAAGCGGGTGCTGATTGCCCCGGCGATGAACGTCCGCATGTGGGACCATGCCGCCACCCAGCGCAACCTGCGCCAGCTTCAGGAGGATGGCATCCTCCTGTCCGGTCCCAATTCGGGCGACATGGCCTGCGGCGAGTTTGGGCCGGGTCGCATGTCGGAACCCGCTGAAATCGTTGAAGATGTTCGACGAGCGTTGGGCGACGGTCCGCTCAGGGGCAAACATATCCTTGTGACGTCCGGCCCCACGCATGAGCCGATCGATCCGGTCCGGTATATCGCCAACCGCTCCTCCGGCGCGCAAGGGACGGCGATTGCCTCCGCCTTGCTCGCGCTGGGCGCGCGGGTCACGTTCGTGACCGGCCCTGCGGATGTTGCGCCGCCAATAGGGGCTGAGGTGATCAAGGTTGAGACGGCCAATGAGATGCTGGACGCGGTGCTGGCGGCTGAGGATTTGGATGCCGGTGTCTTCGCCGCTGCCGTTGCCGATTGGCGAGTCGAGGGGGCGTCGGACCAGAAGATCAAGAAGGCGGCGGGGACAATCCCCGCCCTACGCTTCAGCGAGAACCCAGATATCCTCGCGACGGTTTGCGCGTCGGACAACAAGCCTAGGCTGGTTGTGGGCTTTGCGGCGGAGACGGAGGATGTGGTGGCCCACGCGACGGCAAAGCGCGACCGCAAAGGCTGCGACTGGATTGTGGCCAATGACGTCTCACCAGCGACGGGCATCATGGGTGGGTCTGAAAATGACGTGACATTGATCACGGCAGAAGGGGCCGAGGACTGGCCCCGGATGAGCAAACAGGACGTCGCCCGCAAACTTGCCGCCCGGATCGCGGACACAGTGACGTAAAGGGTCTGAATTTCAAGGAAATTCAGGGCCTCCGGCGGAAGTTGTTTGGGTCAGATGAAAGGGACACCGATGGTCGAAATCACCTTTGAATGGCTCCCTGACGCTGATCCGTCGCTTGGTCTTCCCTCATATGCGACAGCCGGTGCGGCGGGGGCGGATCTGAGGGCGAATTTTGCGGATCGCGGTGAGGTTCTATTGGAGCCGGGCGTGCGGGCGCTCATTCCGACCGGGCTGCGCATAGCAATCCCTGATGGGTATGAGGTGCAGGTTCGACCCCGGTCGGGCCTTGCGCTGAAACACGGGATCACCCTGCCCAACAGCCCGGGCACCATAGACAGCGATTATCGCGGTCCCTTGGGCGTCATCGTGCAAAACGGCGGTGATGCGGCGTTTCGCATCACCCACGGTATGCGCATCGCTCAGATGGTGGCGGCGCCGGTCGTGCAGGCTAGCTTTGCGGTTGGAAAAGTTGATGAAACCGCGCGAGGAGAGGGCGGCTTTGGCTCAACCGGAACGGACTAGAACAAGGCGCGCGGCATGATCCTTGTCTTTGCATTGGCAGGTGGCATCTGGGCCGCCGGGTGGGCGGTGGACCTGCCTCGGCAGGCGCGGGCCTTTCTCATTGCCCTCCTCTTGCTCGCCGTCATCGCCTTGCACGTGGTCCTGCCAGACGGCCACCCCTTGCGGGAAAGCACGGGCGGGGAGGCGGCCCTATGGGTCTTCTTGATGATGGGCGGGCTGCTTGTCTGGGGCTATGCGACAATCCTTGGCAAAGTGCGCAGCCGCGCGAGCGGCGCCCCGTCGTTTCACTACGAGCCGCCCGCCGATGCGGGGCCGTTTTCCAGCACCGAACTTGACCGCTATGCCCGCCACATCGTGTTGCGCGAACTGGGGGGGGCAGGGCAGGCGGACCTCAAGGCGGCGAAGGTGCTCGTCGTCGGGGCTGGTGGGCTTGGATCACCTGCGTTGCAATACCTCGCAGCAGCAGGCGTCGGCACCTTGGGCATCATCGATGACGATGTGGTCGAGAACGCCAATCTGCAACGTCAGATCATTCACATCGACGCCCGGATCGGCATGCCCAAGGTCCATTCCGCGGCAGAAGCGATCCGCGACCAGAACCCGTTCGTTACTGTCCGCCCCTATCACCGTCGCCTGACACAGGACATCGCGCGCGACCTGATCGACGACTACGATCTTGTACTCGACGGGTCCGACAACTTCGCCACCCGATACCTTATCAACGCGACCTGTGTCGCTGCGGGCAAACCCCTGATCGCGGCAGCCCTGACTCAGTGGGAGGGGCAGATCAGTGTCTATGATCCCGCGCAAGGCGGCCCCTGCTATCAATGTCTGTTTCCTGAAGCCCCCGATCCGTCGCTTGTGCCGTCCTGTGCTGAGGGTGGCGTGCTGGGCCCCTTGCCGGGGGTCGTCGGGGCGCTGATGGCCGTTGAGGCGGTCAAGGCGATCAGCGGCGCAGGCGAAGGGCTGCGGGGCCGTCTGTTCATTTATGATGCGCTTTATGGTGAGACCCGGATCGTTTCGACCAAACGCAGGGCGGATTGCCCGGTCTGTGGCGGGTAACAACCCGCCGCTCGTTGCTTTGGGATGGAACCTGCGCGCCGAGCGATTAGGTAGAACCCAAAGGAGACCGACATGACCAATCCGCTGCGCGCCCCATGGACCACCGAGTTTGACCTGCCGCCGTTCGATCTGATCGAAGACGCCCATTTCGCCCCCGCCGTCGAAGAAGCAATGGCCGAGGCCCGCGCCAATATCGCGGCCATTACCGATGGTTCGGCGCCGACCTTTGCCAACACGATCGAAGCGATGGCCCTCGCGGATGCGCCGCTGGAAAAGGCGCTCGCGCCGTTTTTCGCTTTGGCCGG
>JBCBCS010000077.1:0-15144 GCA_038530475.1 Pseudomonadota bacterium | reverse complement strand
GTCGGCTGGGTGATCTACGACTACCTCTGCAAATCAAAGCTGGGCGATTACCCGAATACGATGATGCTGGCCCTTTTCGTGGTCATCGTGCTGATGTCCTGGGGGCTCAATCAGATCTTCACGGGCCGCGCCGCACTCCTGCATCTGGGCGCGTTCACCGCCACGATCATGACGGCCAATGTGTTCTTCATCATCATGCCCAACCAGCGCATTGTGGTTGCGGATCTGAAAGCCGGGCGGACGCCGGATGCCAAATACGGCAAGATCGCCAAGCTGCGCTCGACCCACAATAACTACCTGACGCTTCCCGTCGTCTTCCTGATGCTGAGCAATCACTACCCGCTCGCCTTCGGCACCGACACGGCCTGGATCATCGCAAGCCTCATCTTCCTGACCGGCGTCACGATCCGGCATTACTTCAACACACTGCACAAGACCGGCACCGGGCCGCACTGGACCTGGGGCGTTACGGTGATCCTGATGATCGCAATCGCGTGGCTATCGACCGCTGGCATGCGCAATCCCGCACCCGCCGAGGCCCGCCCCCTGACCAAACACGAACAGCGTTTTGCCGAGGCTGACGGGTTCCATGAGGCGGCGCAAATCGTGCGCGGCAATTGCTCCATGTGCCACGCGCGGGAGCCGTTCTGGTCCGACACGATGTTTTGGCCCCCCAAGGGCGTGGTGCTTGAGACCGAAGCCGACATCGCCCGCAATGCCCGCGCTATCTACCTGCAAGCGGGGGTGAGCCACGCCATGCCCCCACCAAACGCGATCCGCACCATGACCGAAGAAAACCGCGCAGCCATCGCCAATTGGTATCGCAACGCCACCCAAGGAGGCGACACATGACCCGGATGGACCTCACGTACATCGTCGATCACGCCGCCTACCCCTTGGATGATCCGGACTTTCTGGCCCGCTGCAAGGCGACACTGGATGACAAAGGTGTCCTTGTCTTGCCGAATTTCATCACCCCCGACGCGCTCGCCGCCATGGCCGATGAGGCAAAGGCCGAGGAGGCCAACGCCTATTTCTGCACCCAGACCCATTCGGTTTACCTCACGCCCCAGAACCCGGACTTTGCGCCCCATCACCCCGCCAATGCCCAAGTCACCTCCTCCAAAGGGTGCATCTGCGATGATCTGGTGGGCGACGCCTCCCCCCTGCGCACGCTCTACGACGCGCCGGCCTTCCGCGCCTTCGTCATGGCCACCACCGGTGAAACAAGCCTGCATCCCTATGCCGACCCGCTGTCCTCGATCAATGTGCATTACGCTAAGCGCGGGCAGGAGCTGGGCTGGCATTTCGACAATTCGTCCTTCGCCATCACCTTGCTGATCCAGAAACCCGACGCAGGCAGCCGGTTCGAATATATCCACAACCTACGCGATGCCGATGCGGGTGAGATGAATTACGACGGCGTTGCAGCCCTTCTGAGCGGCGAAACAGACCCAGAGGTTCTGGCGATGGAGCCCGGCGCGCTTGTCCTCTTCCTGGGCCGCAATTCCATCCACCGGGTCTCGCCCAATGAAAGTGACACGACCCGCATGCTCGCCGTTCTGGCCTATAATGCCGAACCCGGCGTGTCCCTGTCCGAAAGCGCGCGGATGACGTTCTACGGACGTCTCAACTGATCACTCGGCGGCGGCGACGTGACCGCTGACAGCAGCGCCCGACGATCCTGCCTCAGACGCCGCCCCCCAGCGCCGCAGGCGCAGCGCATTGCCCAACACAAAGACCGATGACAGCGCCATCGCAGCGGCGGCAAAGATCGGTGACAGCAGCACACCAAAGGCCGGATACAGCAGACCGGCGGCCACCGGGATCAAAGCGACGTTATAGGCGAACGCCCAAAACAGGTTCTGCCGGATGTTGCGGATCACGATGCGTGACAGCCCCAATGCGCGGGGCACGCCGCCCAAATCGCCGGACATCAACACCACATCTGCCGCTTCAATGGCGACGTCTGTGCCACTGCCAATCGCCAGTCCCACATCCGCCTGCGCCAAGGCGGGCGCGTCGTTGATGCCATCGCCGACGAAAGCGACCGCGCCCTGCGCGTCCTGCAACGCCTTGAGCGCATCCACCTTGCCATCTGGTCGGACACCAGCGACCACATGGTCGATCCCCAGCCGCGTGGCGATGGCATCCGCCGTGCCTTGCGCGTCGCCGGTGATCATCGCGATCCCGACGCCCATCTCCTTCAAGGTCGTCAACGCGGCTGGCGTCGTGTCCTTGATCGGATCGGACACGGCAAGGGTCGCGGCGAGGCGACCGTTGAGCGCTACATAAATCGGTGTCTTTCCAGCCTCCGACAGGGCGGCGGCAGGTTCATCAGTCGGAAGCGCAATGCCTTCGGCGACCATGAACCGGGCCGCACCAAGCACGATGGCCTCATCCGCGATCATGCCCTTCACACCCATACCGGTCACACTTTCAAACCCGGTGACTTCCGGCAGAGACAGCCCCTCTGCCGCCGCGACCAACGCCCGCGCGATCGGATGTTCGGAGCGCGCCTCAAGCGCTGCGACCTTGGCCAACACATCGTCCCGCGCGACCCCATCTTGCAGGATCACATCGGTGAGCATTGGCGCGCCTTGCGTCAGGGTGCCTGTCTTGTCGAAAGCCACCACGGACACATTAGCCAGACTTTGCAGCGCGTCGCCTTTGCGGAACAGGACCCCAAGCTCTGCCGCGCGACCGGTGCCGACCATGATCGACGTGGGCGTCGCCAGCCCCATCGCACAGGGGCACGCGATAATCAGGACCGCGACCGCATTGACCAGCGCAAAACTCAGCGCCGGATCGGGGCCGAATGTCAGCCAAACCCCGAATGTGATCAGCGCGAGCGCAATCACGGCGGGCACAAAATACATCGTCACGCGGTCCACGAGCGACTGGATAGGCAACTTCGCGCCCTGCGCGTCTTCGACCATCCGGATGATCTGGGACAGGACAGTTTCTTCGCCCACAGCCTCCGCCCGCATCACCAGATGCCCGGCCTGATTGACGGTGCCGCCGACCAGCGTGTCACCAGCTGCCTTGGCGACCGGGATCGGCTCACCCGAAATCATGCTTTCGTCGACAAAACTAGTGCCCTCTTCGACCACGCCATCGACGGGCACCTGCGCGCCCGGGCGCAACTCCAGCACATCGCCGGGGATCACATCGGCCAAATCAACCTCAACGAAAGCGCCTTCACGACGCACCCGCGCGACCTTGGGCTGCAAACCGACAAGCCGTGCGATGGCCAGCGACGTGCGGCCCTTTGCCCGCGCCTCCATCCAGCGGCCTGCGAGGATGAGGGTGACAATCACCGCAGCCGCTTCAAAATAGACATGGGCGGTGCCGTCAGGCAGCAACCCCGGCACAAAAGTCGCGACAAGCGAATAGAGATACGCAGCCCCCGCCCCCACCGCGACGAGCGAATTCATGTCTGGCGCACGGCGGACCAGCGCCGGCAGACCCAAAGCGAAGAACCGACGCCCCGGCCCGAGAAGCAACAGCGTCGTCAGGGCAAATTGGATGAGCCAATTCGCCTGCATCCCAATCGTCTGCATGATGAAGTGATGCCAGGCGGGGATCAGATGCGCTCCCATTTCCAGCACGAAGACTGGCAGGGCGAGTGCAGCCGCGAGGGCCACATCACGGCGCAGAGTCGCGGTCTCCTGCTCCCGCGCCTCTGCCGCCGCTTCATCAGAGCTTTGACGGACAGGATAGCCCGCCTCGTTCAGCGCGTCAGAGATCGCCGCGGGGTCCGCTGTCCCGACGATCGTCGCCTTCTCGGTGGCAAGGTTCACGCGGGCGTCTTTTACGCCGTCCACGGCCAGCAACGCCCGCTCCACCCGGCCAACGCAGCCGCCGCAATGCATGCCGGAGACGGGAAGAGTGATTTGACGCGCGGCTTTTGAGGGGGTCATGACGTGTTCCTTGGCTTGTCCTCTATTTAGGGGACGCCGTGCAAGGAACCAAGCGGGGTGTGCAACAGGGGCGCAATGCCGCGCCCCTGCCCCACGGTTTTACAGCAGGCTGTCCGGCAGCTTTTGCTCTGCCGCCGTGTTCGCCCGACGGAAGATAAACGTCACGATCGTCGACGTGATCACGATGAACAGCGAATACAGCGCTGGCACCGCCATGATCGCCTGTTGCTGCTCGGCCGGGAAGGTGAAGACCACGATGGCAATCGCCAACGGGCCGTTCTGGATGCCGGTCTCAAGCGCCACAGTGCGCGCATTGCGCGGGTGCAGCTTCAACGCCTTGGCAAAAAAATAGCCTAGCGTGATCCCAATCAGGCCCAAACCGATGGCAGCCACATAAGTTGCCCCGGATGTGCCCAGCAGGAACTGCCAGTTCTGCGGAACCCAGGTCACCGCAATCAGCACGATGAACAGCGCCCCAAGGATCGAGCCCATGAACTCAAGCACCGCCCCTGCATTGGGGTTGAGCTTGCGGGTGATCATCCCCAGCGCCACAGGCACCAGCAAGACGGCCAGCACCTGAATGATGCTTTCGCGTGGGATGTCGATGTCGAGGGCGGCCGCGTAGGTGATCAGGATCAACGGGATAAATATGATCCCCGTCGCCGTCGACGTCACCGTCATCAGCAAAGACAGCGCCAGATTGCCCTTTGAGAAGTAGGTGAACACGTTCGATGTCGTCCCGCCGGGCATACAGGCCATCAGCAGGATGCCAAGCGCGATGGTTTCCGGCACCGTCAGGAAGGTCACGAACAAAAAGCCGAGGAACGGCATGATCCCATATTGCGACACCACCCCGATGATCAGGCCAAAGGGCCGTTTCAGCGCGAGGTAGAAGTCCCGAGGTGTCAGCGAGGCGCCAAGACCGAACATGATGATGGCCACCATGAGCCCCAGCAGGGTCTGTGTTGTTTCATCAACCATGTCTCGTTACTCCGCCGCGATCTTGGACAGTTCTTCGGCGCGCAGATCCTTGCGGAGGATCTTGCCGACATTGGATTTCGGAAGCTCTTCGCGCACCTCAACAAGCTTGGGCACCTTGTAGGCGGTCAGATGCTCCTTGCAGTAGGCTCGCAACGCGTCTTTGGTGAGCGCTTTGTCACTGAGCACCACAAACAGCTTCACAGCCTCCCCTGTGGCGCCGTCCGGCACGCCAATCACCGCCGCCTCAAGCACGCCCGGATGGGCTGCGACAACATCTTCGACCTCATTGGGATAAACGTTGAAGCCACTGACAACGACCATGTCCTTCTTGCGGTCCACGATGCGGAAATAGCCGTCTTCGTCCATCACAGCGATGTCGCCGGTCAGGAAATATTCGCCCGCCATGACCTTTGCGGTCTCTTCGGGCTTCTTCCAATAGCCCTTCATCACTTGCGGGCCCTTGGCCGCAAGCTCCCCGCGTTCGCCCTGCGGAACCGGTTTGCCGTCATCATCCAGCAGCACAATGTCGGTGGACGGCACCGGGATGCCAATCGTGCCGTCGCGGGCTTTGCCGAGGGGCTCAAACGTCAGGACCGGCGAGGTTTCGGTCAGGCCGTAGCCCTGCACGATCTCTGTCCCTGTGACCTCCCGCCATTTGGCAGCGACGGAGCTTTGCAGCGCCATGCCGCCGGCCCCTGCAAATTTCATGTGCTTGGGCGGGGAATCCTGAAACCAGACCTCATTTACCAGACCGTTGAACAGGGTGTTCACCCCGGTCATCCATGTGATCTTGTAGTTTTCAAACGCCCGTTTGAGGTTCGACAAGGGACGCGGGTTCGGGATCAGCACATTGCGCGCCCCAAGCCAGTAAAAGGCCAACATATTCACTGTGAACGCAAAGATGTGGTACATCGGCAGCGCGGTCAGGATGACCTCTTTGCCTTTCTCCATATCCCCTCCGAGCAGTTCCATCGCCTGCTCCATGTTCATGATCAGGTTGCCATGGGTCAGCATCGCACCCTTGGCAACGCCGGTGGTGCCGCCGGTATATTGCAGCACGGCGAGGTCATCACCGGTGATGGCTTGGTGATAGGCGTCGACCTCAACCTTCTCGTCGCGGATCTTGGCCCGGCCAGCGCGCAAGGCCTCTGGCAGGCGAATATGGGCGACGTCAATCGGCTTGAGCGACCGGTCCCAGTATTTCTGAACCAGCCCGACGATGCCGCGCGGCATGGACGGCAGGAACTCAGCCACGCGGGTGACGATGATGTTGGGGATCGGGTGACCCTTAGTGGCCGCCGGGATTTTGTCGGCAAAAAGGTCGATGATCACGAGCGCGTGCGGCTCTGAATCCTCGAACTGCTTGGCCATCTCTTCGGCCGTATACATCGGGTTGACGTTGACCAGCACACAACCCGCCTTGAAGATCCCGAACGCCGCCACCGGAAAGCCCAACGCATTGGGCATCTGCACCGCGACCCGGTCACCTGCCTGCAAGCCGGCGACTTCACGCAAATAGGCCGCGAAGGCATCCGACATCTCATCGACCTGCTGAAAGGACAGCGTCCCATTCATGCCGTTGGGCAGACAACAGGTGAATGCCTTGGCCTTGCCGTACACCTCGGCAACGCTGCGGATCAGGTCCGGTAGGTTCCGGTAACTCGCCGCCTCAAGCTCAGGCCGCACATCAGGGCCGTAAAAGGCCGTCCACGGCCGTGTGTTTTGGGCCATGCCCCCCTCCCTCATAACTCTCCTGCACAAGGCCGGTAGCCGATCGGACCTCCCCGGATCAAGCAATTGCGGCGTGACGCTACGGCACAGCCCCTTCTGCGGCCATCTTACGGGCCTGTGACGCTGCGGCAAGACATTCGCCGGAACTGGATGTAACGCAACGTCAGATTGAGAGCTGGACCTAAAGCAACGATTTTATTAAGCAAATACAGTAATTTAAGAAGATGCCGCAGCGCAGCATTTTTCTGCTCACTATTGTTGCAATGCAGCATTTCATACCTTACCTAAACGTCAACCGAGGCAATGAGCCGTCGGGAACGACATGCAACGCCAGTAAGGGAGCAACCATCATGGCAACCGCAAAGAAGACTGAAAAGACCGAGACCCCGGAAGTCAAAGAAGCAGCCAAGACCACCGTCGCCGCTGTTCGTGAAAACGTCACCGAGCGCGTGTCCGCTGCTCGTGAGACTGTGATGAACTCTGCCGACACCGTGCGCGGTGTGTCCACGCAAGCCTCCGGCGCTGCTGTTGATTTCGGCAAGGCGTACTATTCCGGCCTCACCACCCTGGGCCAGACCCTCTGGGGCTTTGGTCAGGAATTCTATGGCGAAGTCTCCTCCCACGCCACGAAGACCTTCCAGGCCCGGTCGCTCAAGCAGGTCGCTGAACTGCAGGCCGCCTTCGCACAGACCCGCATCGAAAACTCCGCCGCACACGGCAAAGAGTTCATCGACGTGGCCCGCGTGCAGGCCGAGCAGACGATCAAGCCGATCGTTGAGCTGCTGGACGGCAAGCGCGCCGCCTAAATCTGGCGCTGACGTGCTACAACACACAGGGCCGTCGCGAGACCTTCGCGGCGGCCTTCTTAAAAGACGACCTTAAAAGACGACGAAAGACCGCGCGGGCTTGAGGAGGCCCGGCTTTGGGAGGGATCATGACACGACACTGGACCACATCTTACGACGCGGGCGTCCCCGCTGAGATCAACCCCGATGCTTACGCTTCCGTTGTTGACCTGCTGGACCATGCAACCTCAAAATACGCCAACCTGCCCGCGTTTGAATGCTTCGGCCAGCAGATGACCTACGCGGAGCTCGACACTGCCTCCCGTGCCGTTGCCGCCTATCTTCAGCAGAAGATGGGGGTAAAGAAGGGCGACCGTGTCGCGCTGATGTGCCCCAATATTTTTGCCTTCCCGGTGGCGATGCTGGGCATCCTGCGCGCTGGCGCGGCCCAAGTGAACGTCAATCCGCTCTACACCCCGCGCGAGCTGGCACATCAGTTGAATGATGCGGGCGTTGAGACGATCCTGATCTTTGCAGGCTCCACCCCGACCCTCGCCGCCTGTTTGGCGGATACACCAATCAAAACAGTCGCAACCATTGATCTGGGCGACGGCAAGGGCCTGCCGATACCGACCCCGCCCGCAGATCCGGCGATTCCGTCCCCGATCAAATTCGCGGACATGCTAGCGGACGGCGCGGATCTGCCGTTTGAGCCTGTGGCGCTCACTGGCGATGACACGCTCTTCTTCCAATATACCGGCGGCACGACGGGCCTGTCCAAAGGCGCGGTGCTGACCCACCGCAACCTTGTCGCCAATTCCGAACAATTCCGCGCCTACCTGCCCGAAGCAACCGAAGAGGGCCGTGAGGTCGTTGTCGGCGCCCTGCCCCTCTACCACATCTTCGGCCTGACCCTGTCGCTCGTCTATCTGGGCATCGGTGGAAAGATCGTCTTGATCCCGAACCCGCGCGACATGGACGCCTTTATCGCTGCGATCAAAGACAGCAAGTTTTCCATCATGGCCGGGGTCAACACGCTCTTTGCCGGGCTCTGCATGCACCCCGCGTTCAAAGAGGTCGATTTCAGCGGCTACAAAATCTCCATCGGCGGCGGTGCTGCCGTGCTGGAGGCCACATCCGAGGCATGGAAGGCCATCACCGGCCACCACATCAAAGAGGGCTACGGCCTGTCCGAGACGTCGCCCATCCTCTGCATCAATCCGATGTCCGTGACCCACTTCACCGGCGCCTGCGGACTGCCCGTCTCCTCCACCGACATCAAGCTGCTGGATGAGAATGACAACGAGGTCGCGATTGGTGAACGCGGTGAGATTTGTGCATCTGGCCCGCAGATCATGCAGGGTTACTGGAACCGCGATGATGCCAATGATGAGGTCTTCACCCCGGACGGCTATTTCCGCACCGGCGATATCGGTGTGTTCGATGATGCCGGCTACCTGCGCATTGTCGACCGCAAGAAGGACATGATCCTTGTCAGCGGCTTCAACGTCTACCCTAATGAGGTCGAAGCCGTCGTCGCCGCTTGCCCTGGCGTGGCTGAGAATGCCTGCATCGGCGTCCCCGACGCCGGAACCGGTGAGGCTGTCAAAGTGTTTGTCGTCCAGGCACCGGGATCGGCGCTGTCGGAGGAGGACATCATCACTCACTGCCGCGAACATCTGGCGGGCTATAAGGTCCCCAAGCAGATCGCGTTTCTTGACGAATTGCCCAAATCCAACGTGGGCAAAATCCTGCGGCGCGAATTGCGCGCCTGACCCCACGAGAGAAGAAAGGAGCCCACCATGGCTGCCCCCAAAGGTTACACCTGCGCTACCCTGCAAGATTTCATCGGTCACGATTTCGGAAGCTCCGAGCCGATGCTGGTCAATCAGATCCGCATCAACACGTTTGCCGACACAACCGGCGACCATCAGTGGATCCACACCCAGCCCGCAATGGCCAAAAAGCACAGCCCCTTTGGCACGACCGTCGCCCACGGCTTTCTGGTTCTGTCGATGCTTGCAGGCTCCATCGGCGATGTGGGCATCATCCCGAAGGACGCGAAGGGCGTTCTGAACTACGGCACCGACAAGGTCCGGTTCCTCACCCCCGTTCTGGTCGACAGCAAGGTGGTCAATTCCTACAAATTGGTGTCTGCTGAAGAGAAAGGCGAAGGCCGTATCCTCGTGAAGGTCGAAGCAACGACCACCATCGAAGGCATGCCGAAACCCGCTGTTGTCGCTGAAATCCTCGCGATGATCGTGACCTAATCTACCTTAAGATAAGGGAACAAGACTATGACAGATAAGAAGAAAGACGCGTCGTTAGAAACCGCCGCAGATCTCGCCAAAGCGATGGTTGGGTTTTACGGCAAGGCGCTGATGGCCCCCCAAGTCGCCCTGAGCGAGAGCCTCAAGCTCGGTCAGGAAATGGTGCGCTCCGTCGCGGGCAAGTCCACGGTCGGCCCCGACCGCACCGACAAACGTTGGCGCGATCCGGTCTGGATGACCAACCCCGCCTACCGCGTGATGATGCAAAGCTACCTGACCTGGACCCGTGGCATGGAAGCCTGGGTCGATGGTCTGGCCCTGTCCAACCGCGACAAGCTGCGCGCCAAGCTGCTGACCTCTGTCGTCACCGACACGCTGTCGCCCACCAACACGCTGCTGGGCAACCCCATGGCGATGAAAGTGACGCTGGAATATGGCGGCCAGAACCTCGCCAAGGGGCTCAAGCAGTTCATCGGCGACATGCAGAACAACAACGGCCTTCCATCGATGGTCGACAAGTCGAAGTTCACAGTGGGTGAAAACCTCGCCCTTTCCGAAGGCAAGGTGATTTACCGCGAAGACCACCTTGAGCTGCTGCACTACCTGCCGCAGGGCGACACGGTCTACAAAACGCCGATCTTCATCGTCCCGCCGCAGATCAACAAATTCTACGTCTGGGATCTGGCCCCCAATCGCTCTGTTATCGAGTATCTCACGACACTTGGCCATCAGGTCTTCATCGTCAGCTGGCGCAACCCGACATCAGAGCAATCCGATTGGGGTCTCAACTCCTACGTCGAAGCGCTCGACCGTGCCTCCGAAGTGGCAATGGACGTGTCCAAGTCCGACAACCTCAATGTCATCGGCGCCTGTTCGGGTGGCATCACGGCGGCGATGTTGCTGGCGCTCTGGACCGCGCGGGGCGATGAAAAGCGAGCCAACACCTTCACCTGCCTCGTCGCGATCCTCGACGTGGAAGGCGGTAAGAACACCACAATGGGGCTGTTTGCGAACCTCGAAACGCTGGAGCTCGCGCGCGCGTTTTCAGGCCGCAAGGGCGTGCTGGAAGGCAAGGACCTAGAACGCACCTTCGCGTGGTTGCGCCCGAATGACCTGATCTGGGCCTATTGGGTGAACAACTACCTGATCGGCAACGATCCACCCGCTTTCGACATCCTTTACTGGAACGCCGACACCACCAACCTGCCCGCTGCCCTGCATGGCGACCTGATTGAGCTGCTGCAGCGCGGTGGCCTCTCCGGCGAAGAAGGCTGGGAAATCGACGGTCACAAGCTGTCGCTCAAGGACGTGAAATGCGACACATTCATTGTGGGTGGTGAAACCGACCACATCACGCCTTGGGATGGCTGCTACCTGTCACATCACGCCTTTGGCGGTGACAGCACGTTCATCTTGTCCCAAGCCGGGCACATCCAATCGCTCATTAACCCTCCGGGCAATCCGCGCGCGAAGTTCCTGACCAATGACGGTGATCATGCCTCCCCTGAGGAGTTCCTCGAAGGCTCTCAACAGAACAAAGGAAGCTGGTGGCCGCACTGGATGCATTGGATGAACGAACGCAGCGGAAAGCAGATCAAAGCGCCGAAAAGCTTTGGTAATGCGAAATTCAAGCCTATGGATGATGCACCGGGCACCTATGTGTTCGAAAAGGCCAAGGTCTAGATCAGAAAGGACGCTTCGGTGCCAAAACAAAAAGAGCAGACCAAGATCATCGATACGATCACCATTCAGGGCCAAAAGATCCGCTACGCGCTCTTCGGACCTGAAGACGCGGATCGCACGCTTTTGGTCTTCAACGGCATCGGCGCGTCGCTCGACGCGGTGGCCCCCGTGGCTTCCATGTTTGAGCGCACCCGCATCCTGACCTTCGACGTCCCCGGCGTCGGAGGCTCACCCACCCCGCTGATCCCCTACCGCTTTTCGTGGCTGAGCCGGATGACCGCGCGGTTGCTCGACCAGCTTGGGATAGGAGAGGTGGACGTGGCCGGTGTCAGCTGGGGCGGTGCCGCGGCCCAGCAATTCACCTATGATCATCAGGGGCGAGTCAACTCTCTGACGCTCTGCGCCACCTCGGCTGGCATGGTGATGATCCCCGGCAACATTCAGGTCCTGCGCAAAATGGCGACGCCCAAGCGCTACATGGACCCTGAGCACATGATGAACATCGGCCCCGACATCTATGGCGGCCAATTGCGGATGAACCGCGAACTGCTCGACATGCATGCCGGATCGCTCAAGGCGGGTGACGCGCGGGGGTATCTTTATCAGCTTCTCTGCGGCATCGGTTGGACCAGCTGGCTCTGGCTGCCGCAGATTGAGGTGCCGACGTTGTTGCTCATGGGCGGCGACGACCCCCTGATCCCGGTGGTCAACGGCAAGATCCTGATGAACCGGCTGCCCGACGCCCGCATGGTGGTGATGGATTGCGGGCATTTGTTCATTCTGTCCAAACCGCATGAGACCGCGCAGCGGATTGAGGCGTTCATCCATGATGGCGTTGTGCTGGACGCAGAGGTGTTTGACGATGACAGCGCCAGCGAAGCGACCCCAGCCTGATCTGACCGCAATAGACGTTGAGAAAGAGGCGCGCCTAAAAAGGACGCGCCGCTTGGCAGGCGGCACATTGGCGGGCTTTGTCGGGATTTGGCTGGGCACGCATGTCCCCGATGATCCCCCTGAATGGGTCCATCTGATCCGCCACATGGCGGAGGCCGGGATGATTGGCGGGCTGGCCGACTGGTTTGCTGTGACCGCCCTGTTCCGCCATCCCCTGGGCATCAAGATCCCCCACACGGCGCTTTTGCCCCGCAACCAGAAACGCGCCGCCGACAGCGTCGGTGCCTTCTTCAAGAGCTACTTCCTTGAGCCCGAGGCGGTCACCGCCCGCGTGGCCGAAATCGCCCCCGCCAAACGCGCAGCCGAATGGCTGCAGGAGGAGCAGAACGCCAAGCTCGTCGCGGGGCCCCTCACGCGCGCGGTCGCGATTGCCCTGAAGAAAGACGGCGAAAGTCAGGGCCTGAATGCGGGGCTGCGCCGTGAAATTCGCACCGCAATCGAAAGCCGTGATGCCACCAAGGCCTTGTCCAAAGCCGTGGGTCCTGTATTGGACCGCGCCGTTCACGGTCCCCTTCTGGACGACATGCTCGAACAGATCAGCAATTCGCTCGATGACAACCGCGACCGGGTGCTTGAGATCGTCCAGAACCAAAGCCGCTGGTGGGTCGCGACACAGATTGACCGGGGATTGTCGACGGTGCTGGTCGAAGGTGTGTTGCGGGTCATTGATGACCTTCAGAAGCCCGACAGCCGCTTGCGCAAACGGTTCGAAAGGGGCCTAGAAGGGTTTGTGAAGAACCTGCAGGACAAGGGCACCCTGGATGCCGCGATCCACGACGGCAAAGCCAGCTTTGCCCAATCTGACGCATTCAATGAAACGATCGACAGCACCCTCGCCCTGATCCGCGACAGGTTTTCGGACGGGTTGAGCGAAGACCCCAGCGAAGCGGAAGCCGCCATTGCTGGCGCGATCCAAGGGTTTGCCCGCAAGCTGCTATCCGACCCGGAGACGCTCGCCCGGTTCGAAGGTCAGCTGTCCCAGACGGTGCAGACCGCGATCACCGAGTTGCGCGATCCGATCGGCGATTATGTCACCTCCGTCATCGAAAGCTGGGAATCGCAGGAGCTGTCGGATCGGTTCGAGCGCGAAATCGGCCCGGACCTGCAATTCATCCGCATCAACGGCGCTGTTCTGGGGGCGCTGATCGGTGGCGTGCTGTTCTTCGCGGGCAAGGCACTTACCGCGCTCTGACACCCGGTAGAGTGGCATAGAAAAAAGGGCCGGAGGTTTCCCCCCGACCCTTCCTTACTGTTGGCACTCGTCAGAACCTCTGAGCTTACTCCGCAGCGAGCCCGAAAGACGCAGGCGGCGTTTGCTGCCAATGCGGCACCACGGCGTCGGGGTCGAAGTGATCGACCGCGATCACTTTGGCCACAAGCGCCTCAACCTCGCGCAGCTGGGCCACCTCATCCGCGGTCAGAACGCCCGCCTCTTCGGCCTCGGCAAACCAGTCGATCCCGTGGAACCGGCGGACCTGGCCTTTGCGGACGGCACGGTCGAGCTTTTTCTCCACCGGCTCAGCGGCAATGACCTTGGCCAGCGTGTGCTCAAGAATGCCCATGAAGTCGTCTTTGTCGTTGCTGGTGAAGATATCGCGCGTCAGGCGATCCCGGAACGCACCGGGTTCCAGCACGCGGGCTACAATCGCCTTGCCCAGATCGTCAGAGGCCAGCTTGCGGCGCATCCCCAGCGGGAAGACCAGACCGCGCATCAGCACTGCGACGGGCTTCATCGGGAAGTTCGCGATCACACCGTTCAGCGCTTGGTCGAACCGGTAAAGCGCGTTCTGGATGCAGTAGTCGAGCACGTCCAGATCGTCGTTCTGACGGCCATCCTCTTCCCAGCGCTTCAGCATGGCAGAGATCAGGTAAACCTCAGACAGCGCGTCCGCCAGACGGCCCGTGATCCGCTGCTTTTGCTTCAAACCACCGCCCAGCAGGCTCACCGTCAGGTCGGCGACCAATGCGAAAGACCGCGTGGCACGGGACAGTTGGTTGTAATGCTTCGTCGCAGCGCCCTTGCCAGAAGGCGCAGAGGTCCAGAACCCACCGGTGAGGTTGTGCACGAAGGCGCCTGCCATATTGGCAAAGACAAAGCCCACATGGCCACGGAACGCCGCGTCGAACGCATTGAGGCCCTCTTTGGCGTCTTCCATCTCAGCCGACTGAATCTCGGCCAGCAGATACGGGTGACAGCGCAGCGACCCTTGGGCGAACGTAATCAGCGTCCGCGTCAGGATGTTGGCCCCTTCCACGGTGATGCCCACCGGCACCATCTGATACGACCCCTGCAGGTAGTTCGCAGGCCCATCACAAATCGCGCGACCGCCGTGAATGTCCATCGCGTCATTGACGCTCCGGCGCATGTATTCGGTGGATTGATACTTTAGCAAAGCGGACGGCACGGCGGGCTTTTCGCCAGCCACGACCATACCGGCGGTCATCACACGGCCAGCCTCGGTGATGTAGGCGCTTTCCACCATCCGGGCGAGGACCTCTTCGATCCCCTCCATCTTACCGACCGGCATACCGAATTGCTTACGGATGCGGGCATAGGCGGTTGTGTGGTGGAGCATCGCCTTGGCGCCAGCGGTGCCGGACGCAGGCAGAGAGATCGCACGCCCCACGCTCAGACAGTTCATCAGCATCCGCCAGCCCTGGCCTGCACGCTCCTGCCCACCGATCAGGAAGTCCATCGGAATGAAAACGTCCTTGCCCCAATTCGGGCCGTTCGGGAAGGCGGCACCAGACGGCAAGTGACGACGACCCATGTTCACACCGTCATGATCGGACGGAATGAGCGCTAGCGTAATGCCC
>JBCBCS010000076.1:0-15234 GCA_038530475.1 Pseudomonadota bacterium | reverse complement strand
GACATGGCGACCAAAGACAGAAAGCCGGCGGACCGCTTGCCGGTCAGTCAGCGCATCGACAGCCGGGTGGAAAGTCATCCGCTGCGCCGCAAGATGGACCCGACCGA
This sequence comes from Pseudomonadota bacterium, assembly GCA_038530475.1. Classification (GTDB taxonomy): domain Bacteria; phylum Pseudomonadota; class Alphaproteobacteria; order Rhodobacterales; family Rhodobacteraceae; genus Octadecabacter. Next base: position 15,127 of record JBCBCS010000076.1, on the reverse strand, counting down.
TTGGGCCATCAAGGGAGAGCTGTTTCTGAACTGCTCCTGCACGGTGTTCTGCCCGTGCGTGGTCAGCCTGGGTGCGCATCCGCCCACTGAAGGGCATTGTCATGCGTGGATGGCCATTGCCATCGACGAAGGCCATTTTGAAGGTGAAGACCTGTCAGGTCTGAATGTCGGTCTGATGGTCGATATTCCGGGCCGCATGGGTGAAGGGAACTGGCGCGTCGCGGCCTATGTCGATGAGCGGTCAACCCAGAAGGCCTATAACGGCTTGCTCAAGATTTTCTCCGGGGCTGCCGGCGGCACGACCGGTCTGTTCACCTTCCTTGTGTCCGAGATCATCGGGGCGGAGCGCGAAAAGGTTGAGATCGTGCGCGAGGGCCGCAAGCGGGGCCTTTATATCGGACGCAAGATCCAAGGTGAGATTGAGATGATCGACGGCGGTGACCCGGATCATCCAGTGATGATCACCAATTCCAAGTACTGGATGGGGCCGGACATCATCGCCGCGAAAGGTCTGAAATCGAAGGTGCGCGATTACGGGCGTGTTTGGGATTTCGGCGGCATGTCGGCTGAGATTTGTCCGATCGACTGGAAAGGCCCCAAGCCGTGATCACGCCCGAATACTGTGTCACGATGGCTCGGTATAATGCATGGCAGAACAAGGGGCTGCGGACCCTTGTCGAGGCAATGGGCGAGGACGATCTGCGCAAGGATCGCGGGGCGTTCTTTGGATCGATCTTCGCCACACTCAATCATCTGCTTTGGGGGGATATGCTCTGGATGAGCCGGTTTGACGGCGGTGAGGGGCCGGATGGTGGGATCGGCGACAGCGTTGACCTGACGCCAAAGGCGCGCGAGTGGTCTCGGCTTCGATTTCTCACGGACGGGCGCATCCGTGAATGGGCTCTTAGTCTTGATGCGGTCGATCTTGTTGGTGATTTATCTTGGTATTCCGGTGCTTTGCAGCGCGATGTTAAGAAACCATTGGCGTTTTGTATTGCGCATTTCTTTAACCATCAAACCCATCACCGCGGACAGGTCCACGCGATGATGACAGCCGCCGGGCAACGCCCCGACGACACGGACCTTTTCATTATGCCAGACGCGTAAGGGAGGCGAATATGGCGACGATTGCAGGGTCACGCCGGGTGCGGCGCACCCCGTTTTCGGACGGGGTCGAGGCGGCAGGGGTCAAAGGCTACACGGTCTATAACCGGATGTTGCTGCCAACGGTTTTTCGTTCGATTACAGAGGATTACCGTCACCTCAAGGAGGCGGTGCAGGTCTGGGATGTCGCGGTGGAGCGGCAGGTTGAGATCCGCGGACCGGAAGCCGGGCGCTTGATGCAAATGCTCACGCCGCGCGACCTGCGCGGCATGCTGCCGGGCATGTGCTATTATGTGCCGATGGTGGATGAGACAGGCGGGATGCTCAACGATCCGGTGGCCGTGAAGCTGAGCGAGGACCGCTACTGGGTGTCCATCGCCGACAGCGACTTGTTGCTGTGGATCAAAGGCTTGGCTTATGGCTTTCGACTTGATGTTCTGGTTGATGAGCCGGACGTATCCCCGCTCGCCATTCAAGGCCCTAAGGCCGATGAGCTGGCCGCGCGGGTCTTTGGAGACGCGGTGCGCGACATCCGGTTTTTCCGCTACAAGCAGCTTGATTTCATGGGGCGCAGCCTTGTTGTAGCGCGGTCGGGCTATTCCAAGCAGGGCGGGTTTGAGGTCTATGTCGAAGGCTCCGACCTTGGCATGCCGCTCTGGAATGCGTTGATGGAGGCCGGCAAAGATCTTGATGTCTATGCTGGGTGTCCGAACCTGGTTGAGCGGATCGAGGGCGGGTTGCTGAGTTACGGCAATGACATGACCCGTGAGAATACCCCGCATGAGGCCGGGCTGGGGCGTTTTTGTTCCACCCAGACGGCGATTGGCTGCGTGGGCCGCGACGCCTTGCTGCGCGTGGCGCAGGACGGACCGGTCAAGCAGATCCGCGCGATCCGGATTGAGGGCGATCTGCCGCCCTGTGACCGGGTCTGGCCGTTGATGGAAGGGCAGAAGCAGGTCGGACAGGTGACCTCTGCCGCCTACAGCCCCGATTTTGAAACGAACGTGGCCATCGGCATGGTGCGGATGACCCATTGGGATCCCGGCGTGGATCTGGACGTTGTGACCCAAGCGGGCGTGTTCCCGGCTGTGGTCAATGAAACCTTTTGGATTTGAGGAGAAACGCGATGTTCAACGCATTGGTTGTTGAGAAGAACGACGAGGGCAAGACGAGCGCCTCTGTACAGCAGATCAGTGAGGATCAGCTGCCCGATGGGGAGGTGACCGTCGCGGTCGAGTACTCCACGGTCAATTACAAGGATGGTCTGTGCATCGGGCCGGGGGGCGGTCTGGTGCGGAACTACCCTCATGTGCCGGGGATCGACTTTGCAGGCACCGTGGAGGCCTCGTCTGACGATCGCTACAAGCCCGGCGACAAGGTCGTGCTGACAGGCTGGCGCGTGGGAGAGGCCCATTGGGGCGGCTACGCGCAAAAGGCGAAGGTGAAGGCCGACTGGCTTGTGCCGCTGCCCGAAGGCCTTGATGCGCGGCAGGCGATGGCGGTGGGGACCGCCGGGTTCACGGCAATGCTCGCCGTGATGGCGCTTGAGGATCATGGGATCAAGGACGGGCCGGTCTTGGTCACTGGCGCTGCGGGTGGCGTCGGGTCTGTTGCCACGGCCATTCTGGCGAAACTTGGCCATGACGTGGCTGGCGTCACCGGACGGCCTGAGACGGCGGATTACCTCACCTCTCTGGGTGCCACCCAGATCGTGGCCCGCGAAGAGATCAACGAGACCACCAAACGCCCACTTGAAGGGGAGACCTGGGGCGGCTGTGTCGATGCTGTGGGCGGCGCCATGTTGGCCCGCGTGTTGGGTCAGATGAAATACGGAGCCTCGGTCGCCGCCGTCGGTCTGGCCGGTGGGGCGGGTCTGCCCGCAACGGTCATCCCGTTTCTGTTGCGGGGTGTGAACCTGCTTGGCATCGATTCCGTCATGCAGCCCTATGACAATCGGGTGCGGGCCTGGGCGCGGATCGCCCAAGACCTGCCGATGGACAAGCTCGAGGCGATGGTGCAGCCTGCTGTGCTGTCCGATCTGCCGAAGCTGGGAGCAGATATTCTTGCCGGGCAGGTGAAGGGCCGGGTCGTCGTCGATGTGAACGCGTAACGGGGACGACGCTGTTTGAGGCCTTCGGGCCTCAAATGCGCCCCGCCCGCCGTCCCGCGGTTTGAGTATTTTTGAACCAAAGAAGGGTTGGCGTCGGGGTTTCTTGGCTTAGGTTCCGGCTCAACAAGACGGGGGCAGGCCTTGAAACCAATACTGTACTGGGTGCGCCGCGATTTGCGGTTGAGCGACAACGCGGCGCTGACGGCGGCGTGCGAAAGCGGGCGGCCGGTGATCCCGGTTTTCATCCTGGATGACGTGGTAGAGAGCCACGGGGCCGCGCCGAAGTTTCGTTTTGGCGAGGGCGTGCGGGTCTTTGGTGAGGCGCTGAACAGTGTCGGGTCGCGGTTGATCTTGCGGCGGGGCAAAGCGCTTGATGTCTTGCGCGACCTGATATCCGAGACCGGGGCAGAGGCGGTTTACTGGAACCGCATGTATGACCCCGACGCCAAGGCGCGGGACACATCTGTGAAATCCGCTCTGAAAGAGGATGGGATTGAGGCCAAGTCGTTCAAAGGCCATCTGCTGTTTGAGCCCTGGACGGTAGAGACCAAAACCGGCGGCTTCTACAAGGTTTACACGCCGATGTGGAAGATGGTGCGGGACCGGGATGTGGCGGAGCCGTTGGCGGCGCCGGGATCCGTGCCGGGACCCGAGGGTTGGCCAGCCTCAGACGATCTGGACGACTGGCAGATGGGCGCGGCCATGCAGCGCGGTGCGGCGGTGCTGGCGCCCCATATGACCGTCGGGGAAGACGGAGCACGCGGACGGCTGGGGTCATTCATGGCAAACAAGATCGCGAATTACGACAGCGCCCGGGACATTCCGGGTGTGGATGGGACCTCTCGGTTGTCCGAAAACCTCACCTACGGGGAGATTAGCCCGGCCACCTGTTGGCATGCCGGGCGGCGAGCGCTGGAGGACGGCAAAAAGGGCGCGGAGACGTTTCTGAAGGAGCTCGTTTGGCGCGAATTTGCCTATCATCTCGCGCATCACACGCCGCGCATCACCTCTGACAATTGGAAAGAAGACTGGGACGCTTTCCCGTGGAACGAAGATGAACGCAAGGCCGAGGTGAAAGCGTGGAAGCAGGGGCGGACCGGGGTGGCGTTTGTCGATGCCGCCATGCGCGAGATGTATGTGACCGGAACGATGCACAATCGCGGCCGGATGATCGTGGCGTCGTACCTCACCAAACACCTTCTCTGTCATTGGAAGATCGGGCTGAAATGGTTTGAGGATTGTCTGATCGATTGGGATCCGGCGAGCAATGCGATGGGGTGGCAGTGGTCGGCAGGCTCTGGTCCCGATGCGACGCCTTATTTCCGGGTCTTCAATCCAGAGACGCAGGTCGAAAAGTTTGATCGCGATGGATCCTACAGGCGGGCCTGGTTGGCGGAGCCTTACGGCACCCCCTCCGACACGGCGCTGAGCTATTTCGATGCAATCCCGGCGCATTGGGGGATGGAGGCGGGGGATCCTTATCCAAGCCCGATCGTCAGCCCGGAGGACGGCCGCAAGAAGGCACTTTCGGCCTACGAGAACAGGGACTTCTAAGCTGTCAATCAAATGTGACAGTCGAGGCGTGACAGAAAAATTTGAAAAGGTTAAGATTTGGCAGAACTGCGGGCCTCATTCCCCCGTATAAGATCAAAGACTTAACCGATTGGGAGCGGGCATGATCTTAACCACTACACACGGGCAGGCGAACCTGCCCCGTTACTTTGCGTCTGTATTTGACATGATGAAACACTTGCCGCGCGGGCGGGTCGATTTCGTCCTACCGGATGGACGGACGTTCCGGGCCGATGCGCCTGAACCGGGGTATGTGGCTGAGGTGCATGTGCACAATGATGATTTGTTTGCGCGGTTGATCCGTGAGGGCGATCTTGGGTTCTCGGAGGCCTATCTTGATGGCTGGTGGTCGACGCCAGACCTCATGGCATTCATGGATTTGGTCAGCGACGACGCGGAAGAGATTTACGACGGGTTTCCGGGGCAAGGGCTGATCCGCACTTATGAAAAGCTGCGGTTCTGGTGGCAGAGCAATTCCAAGCGACAGGCGAAGAAGAACATCAGCTACCATTACGACATGGGCAACGATGTCTATTCGCTCTGGCTGGATGATACGATGACCTATTCTTCGGCCAAGTATATCACTGGGCAGGAGGATCTGGAGAAGGCGCAGACCCAGAAATACGCCTCCATGGTCGACGAAATGGGCGCGAAACCGGGCGATCACGTGCTCGAAATCGGCTGTGGCTGGGGCGGGTTTGCGGAGTATGCTGCCAAAGAGCGTGGGCTGCGCGTCACCTGTCTGACGATCTCGCAGGAGCAGTTTAAGTTCGCCGTGGAACGCATTGAAAAGGCGGGACTTTCCGATATGGTGGAGTTCAAGCTTCAGGATTATCGAGACGAGACGGGCACCTATGATGGCATCGCCAGCATCGAGATGTTCGAAGCTGTCGGAGAGAAATACTGGCCGACTTATTTTGACACGGTCCGAGAGCGCCTGAAGCCCGGCGCGCGCGGGACGTTTCAGATCATTCTGGTGCAGGACAAACGGTGGCACGTCTACAAAAGGGGCGTTGATTTCATCCAGAAATACATCTTTCCCGGCGGGATGTTGCCAGCCCCAACGATCCTTCGCGACACGATCCGAAAGTCCGGGTTGGAGGTCACGCAGAGTGTCGAATTCGGCCAAAGTTACTCAGAAACGCTGCGCCGTTGGTACGAGACCTTCAACGAAAAGTGGGATCAAGTGGCTGATCTCGGTTTCGACGACCGGTTTCGCCGGATGTGGAACTTTTACCTTACGTCTTGCGCGGGTGCGTTTCGCGGGGGTATTTGTGATGTGACTCAAATCACGGTGACCCGGCCAGCCGCATAACAACACGGGCATCGCGAGAGCCGAGGAGCAGCGACATGCCGACGATGGGACGATTGGTAGGGGGCATCTTATTTGGCGCCCTTGCATGGTACACGAGCCTGCTGATTGTCCCGCTTTTTCCTGAAGGCACCAATCTGGGCCTGTTTCAGGAAGTGAATACGTTCTTCGGTTTTCTGGCCGGATGGAGTGTGGCCGGGGGGCGGGCTGGCACAGGTTATATCGCTTCGATCAGTTATGGGCTGACAGCGCTGGTCGCGATGGTTGCGATGGCGCTGTTTTTCAATTCCTCTGTCGTGATGATCGAGAACTCTCTGCGCAAGCGGTACGATGGCGCGGGGGAGGCTGTGACAGACGTGTTTGAAATGTTTGTCCAGCACGGCGCGATGTTGATGACCCGGGATATTCTTACGACGCTGATTGTAGGCAGCATTGTCGCCGGTCTGGTGGTTGAGGCCGTCGGACGCAGGTATTCGTGATGGACCTGTTTATCTTCGGGACCCTGTTGCACATCCCGCTTTTGAGCGTGGTCAGTGGTGATCCCGAAATCGGCGACAAAATCCGGTGGGGCGTCCGTCCGGGCTTTCGCGTCAGCCGGGTGCGCGGCAAGCATTTTCCGATGATCCATGAAGATGGGGACGGCGTCGCTGAAGGGATTATCCTTGAGGATGTGGCGGCAGAGGTGGTTGAACGGCTCGATTTCTACGAGAAGGTTTTCAATTACGACCGTGGTCCGTTTTCGGTGATTGATGCAGAAAACGCGTCCCGCTCTGTTGAGGTCTATCTTCCAGAGGTGTCCCGCTGGGAGCCAGCCGAGGCGTGGAACCGGGAGGAATGGGTCAGTATCTACGGAGAGTTGACCGTTGAGACCGCGCGCGAAGTGATGGAAAGCTTCGGCGATGTGGATCCGCAGGATGTGGGGCGCCAATACCCGCAGATGTTGACGCGCGCGGCGTCCCGCCAAAGGGCCCGACGGACGAGCCCGGTGGGGCCGTTTCAGTCAATGCATCGAGAGGACGTCAAACTGATCGAAGCGCGCAAGCGCTACGAAGGGTTCTTCAATGTCGAAGAATTGGATCTGACGTTTCGGCGCTTTGATGGCTCGATGTCCGATCCTGTCGAGCGGACGGTGTTTGTCGGGGTCGATTGCGCCATAGTGCTGCCCTACGATCCGATACGCGACCGGGTTCTGGTGGTCGAGCAGTTCCGCCCTGGCGCTTATTTGCGCGGCGATCCGAACCCTTGGACCGTTGAGCCAATCGCGGGCCGGATTGATCCCGGAGAAGAGCCAGAGGACGCTGCACGCAGGGAAGCCGTAGAAGAGGCCAATATCGACCTTTATCAGCTCGATTGCGTGTCCGCCGCCTATCCCAGCCCCGGTACGACGACTGAGCATTTCTATGTATTTGTCGGGCATTGCAATTTGCCTGATGATGTCATCGGTGTCGGGGGCAAACTCGATGAGGCTGAGGATATCCGGTCGCATCTGATGGAGTGGGACGCGTTCGATCGGGCGCTCAACACGGGTGAGTTTCGGCTCTTGCCGTTGCTTGTCGCAGGGCATTGGCTGGCGCGGAACCGACAGCGCCTTCGGGCGGCGTGAGGGCGCGCCAAGCGCTTGAAGGTCAAGGGAGGCTCCCCTACACCTTTGGAGAACACCAAGAAAGGCCGCCTCATGACCATCCGATCCGATCTTGCCGATGCCGTTGGCAATACGCCCCTAATCCGCCTGCGAGCCGCATCGGAGGCCACCGGGTGTGAGATCCTTGGTAAGGCGGAATTTCTGAATCCGGGTCAATCGGTGAAGGACCGCGCGGCCCTTTTCATCATTCGCGACGCCATCGCCAAAGGGGAGCTCAAGCCGGGTGGCACGATCGTCGAAGGCACGGCAGGCAACACCGGCATCGGACTGTCATTGGTCGGCGCGTCGATGGGGTTCAAGACGGTCATCGTGATCCCCGAGACGCAGAGCCAGGAAAAGAAGGACATGCTGCGGCTGGCGGGGGCCGAACTCGTCGAGGTACCGGCGGTGCCGTACAAGAACCCCAACAATTATGTGAAATATTCCGGCCGTCTGGCCGAGGCTTTGGCGCGAACCACCAATGAAGGCGTGATCTGGGCCAATCAATTTGACAACGTTGCCAATCGGCAAGCCCATATCGAAACGACGGGTCCGGAGATCTGGGACCAGACCGGCGGAAAAGTTGATGGCTTCATCTGCGCGGTCGGCTCTGGCGGGACGCTGGCCGGGGTTGGGGCCGCGCTCCAGCCCAAGGGCGTGAAGGTTGGCCTCGCTGACCCGGAGGGCGCGGGGCTGTTCAAGATTTACACTGGCGAGGACAACCCCGGCAATTCGATCACCGAAGGGATCGGGCAGGGGCGGATCACCGCAAATCTTGAAGGGTTTACGCCAGACATGGCCTTCCGCATCCCGGATGCCGAAGCGGTGCCCATCGTCTTTGATCTGTTGCAGGACGAGGGCCTGTGCATGGGCGGCTCAAGCGGGGTCAATATTGCGGGCGCCATGCGGATGGCGAAAGAGCTGGGGCCCGGTCATACCATCGTGACGATCCTGTGTGATTACGGCACGCGGTATCAATCCAAGCTCTACAATCCGGAGTTTCTGCGCAGCAAGGATCTGCCGGTGCCGGCGTGGCTGGACGCGGACCCTGTCGATATTCCAACAGTTTTTGAAGACGCGTGAGGGCGGCGGGCATGCAATCCTTGCTGACCCGACTGGCCTTGGCCGTTTGGGTTGCGCTGTGTTGCGCCAGTGGTGCGGTTGCGCAGGACAACTCAGCCCCTGAGGACGCTGTGACCGAGGCCGATGTCTCGCTCGTGTTGTTTGAGGATGAGGAGGCGTGGACGGCTCTGGTCAACCGGGCCGTGTCGGCGATCACGGCAGGCCGCGCGTCAAACGACGCTCTGAGCGATTTGCGGGCCGAGGTCGTGGAATGGCGCAGCCGCTTCCAGGATCGCCAATCGCTCAACGCATCGCGGATTGAGACGGTCGAAAGCCAACTTGCCGCCTTGGGGGAGGCTCCGGCTGAAGGGGATGAAGACCCGCGTGTCGCGGCCCGACGGGCAGCGACTGAAGCGCAGTTAGAAGAGCTGCGCGCGCCGGTTCTGCTTGCCCAGTCGGCCTTCAATCAAGCAGACGGTCTGATCCGCGAAATTGATCTGATCCTGCGAGACCGGCAGGCCAACCGTTTTACTGAACGCGCAACGTCGCCGCTGTTCCCCAGTGCCTGGATCGAAGTGGCCGACGAGGTGGCCGATGGCGTCCAGGATCTGCGATTGGAGGTGTCGGGCGCTTGGTCAAACACGGTCCGGCGGAGCGTGGCCGTAGACGCTTTGCCGCAAACGATCCTCTATTTCGTTGCCGCCCTTGTCCTGCTGCTGCGGGGGCGGTTCTGGATGGCACGGCTGGGTCAGGTGATCACGGCCCGCACCAACCGCGGCCGCGGCGTGGTCGCATTCCTGCTGTCTTTAGGACAGGTGGTGCTGCCGTTTCTGGGGCTGTTGGCCTTCACGTTTGGTCTGCGCTCGACAGGGCTCACGGGGCCGAGGGGGGACCAGATCCTCGAAGCGCTGCCATTCTTTGGGCTTTATCCCATTCTGGCGCATTGGCTGGCCGGTTGGCTGTTGCCGAAAGAACCATCGGAGGCACCGCATCCGCTGGGGATCGCCGATCATGCCTCTCCCAAGGCGCATCGCAGCTTTGTTACGCTTGGATACGTGCTTTTTGTCGTGGGGCTGCTCAACAGCTTCATGCGATCAACCGCCTTTGAGCCCGAGACCGAAGCGGCGGTTTACTTCCTCCCGGCGATCATCGTGTCGTACCTCTTGTATCGTCTGGGCCGACTGGTCCGCCCCCGCGACGAAACGGCCCCGGCCGACGGGGAGGCTGAGGTGGCCGGACCGCGGTCCTTCAAGGCGGTTCTGCGCGCGCTCATAGCGCGGGGGCTCATGGTCATCGCCGTGGGCGGGCTGGTCTTTGCTGCGGTCGGTTACGTCAATGCGTTTGAGCTGATCACGTTGCCAGCCGCCTACACGCTCTATGTGCTCGGCGCGCTGGTGCTGCTGCAGCGACTGTCGCTCGATTTCTACATCCTGCTCACCGCTCAGGAAGAAGACAGCGCGCAAGCGGCCCTTGCGCCGGTGCTTATCGCATTTCTTCTGATGCTGCTTCTCGTCCCGGTTCTGGCGCTCATCTGGGGTGCGCAATGGACCGACCTGACAGAGCTTTGGGCGCAATTCCGCGAAGGGTTTGCCATTGGAGAGACGCGGATTTCGCCATCGAACTTCCTGTTCTTCGCGCTGGTCTTTGTTGCGGGCTACACCATCACGCGGCTGTTGCAAGGCGCGCTGCGGACAACGGTGTTGCCGCGCACCAAGCTTGATGTCGGGGGGCAGAACGCGATTGTGGCAGGAACGGGCTATGTCGGTATCTTCCTCAGCGCCTTGATCGCGATCACGACGGCGGGGATTAACCTGACGGGACTTGCAGTGGTCGCGGGTGCGCTGTCTGTCGGCATCGGCTTTGGCCTTCAGAACATCGTGTCGAACTTCGTCTCCGGGATCATCCTTCTGATCGAACGTCCCATCAGTCAGGGGGACTGGATCGAGGTGAATGGCCAGATGGGCTATGTGCGCGACATCTCGGTCCGCTCGACACGGATTGAAACCTTCGACCGCACGGACGTGATTGTGCCCAACGCTGATCTGGTCAGCGGGCAGGTCACCAACTGGACACGCGGCAACAATGTGGGGCGGGTGATCGTGCCCGTGGGCGTGGCTTATGGCACCGATACCGAGAAGGTCCGCACCATCCTGCAAGAGGTGGCCGAGGCGCATCCGATGGTGCTGTTGAACCCCGGTCCGAACGTGCTCTTCCGAGGGTTTGGTGCTGACAGTCTGGATTTTGAGATCCGCGCGATCCTGCGCGACGTGAATTGGGTGATGGTGGTGCATTCCGACATGAACTTTGAGATCGACAAGAAATTCCGTGAAGCGGGGATTGAGATTCCATTTGCCCAGCGGGACATCTGGTTGCGTAATCCCGAAGCCCTCAAGGGGGCAGGGGACTCGGCCCAGCCCACCGACACACCACCCGAGGATGATGGCGCATGACCAAACAGCTTTTCATTGAGGACGCTTATCTGCGTGACGCAAGTGCGGAGGTGTTCGCGGTCACTGATGAGGGCGGGATCGTGCTGGACCAGTCGATATTCTACGCCATGGGCGGCGGCCAGCCGGGCGACAGCGGTACGCTGAGCTGGGACGGCGGAACAATTGAGATTGCAACGACCGTCAAGGGCGAGGGCGGGTCGATCATCCTCGTCCCGGCAGAGCCGAACCCGCTCCCGCCTGTGGGGGCAAAGGTGACCCAGAGCCTCGATTGGGAACGGCGACACCGCCATATGCGGGTCCACACGGCGTTGCACCTTCTCAGCGTCGTGATCCCGCTGCCCGTGACGGGGGGATCGATCAGCCCGGACAAGGGCAGGCTCGATTTCGACATGCCCGAAGCGCCGTCGGACAAAGAGGCATTGCAGGCGACGCTCAACCAACTCATCGCATGCGATTTTGAGGTGTCGACCGAATGGATTACCGATGCGGAGCTTGAGGCCAATCCGGGATTGGTGAAGACCATGTCGGTGAAGCCGCCGATGGGCGCGGGCCGCGTGCGGCTCGTCCGGATCGGAGAGGGCGAGAACACAGCCGATTTGCAGCCCTGCGGCGGCACCCACGTCCGCTACACATCCGAGATCGGGTCGGTTCGGCTTGGTAAGGTCGAAAAGAAGGGCAAGCAGAACCGGCGCGTTTACCTGCATCTGGAGGGCTGATGTTCCGCTTCGTGTTTCTGGCCACGGGTCTGTTTTGCATTGCCCTTGGTGCCTTGGTGATCATGGCCCCGCGCACCTATCTGACGCTCTATGCGGTGAGCTATTCACCGGAGATGGATTTCGCCGCGCAACGGCTGGGTGCGGGGCTGATCGGACTGGGTGGGTTCATGGGGCTGATCCGGCTTCTGCCGCCGTCGCCCCTGGCCTTGCGCTTTGCCTTGATGGTGGCGCTGGTGTGGGTGGTTACGGCGCTGACCGGAGTGCTGCATTTCGTGACTGGTGTAGCGACCGCGAATATCCTTATCGCCGCTGCGCTTGAGGTCGGGCTGGCAGCGCTTTTTGTCTTTGTGGGCCTGCGTCATCGCAACGCCGCCACACCGTCCTGACACACCCTTGCATTTCGCCAAATAACCCCTTGCACCTCTCCCCCAGGTTTCTGTAAACGCGGCGGTGGACAGGTGGCCGAGTGGTCGAAGGCGCGCGCCTGGAAAGTGCGTAGGCGGGAAACCGTCTCGAGGGTTCGAATCCCTTCCTGTCCGCCACCTCCCTTCCTTTACGTTCGCAGCCTCCACCCGAACGGCTCCTTGTTCGGGATTAATCTTCTGGGCCACCTTATCCAGATGGTATCGCCTTTGGTCACGTCTGCCTGACGTATCGCGTTCGGATCCTCGCTTCGGAGACTGAAAGTGACGTAGGGGCGACCCTGTTGACTTTGTTCAGGCTGCGCCAAACACTACCTCTCAAATAACAGCGCGGGCATCCATCATGGAGGAGGGGTGAACCACGCGCATCTGGGAGGAATACGGCGTGCTTGCGGTCGACGATCTGCATCTGGCCTTTGGCGGCGTGAAGGCCTTGCAAGGCGTGACCTTTGAAGCCGCAGAGGGAGAGATCACTGGCGTGATCGGACCCAATGGGGCAGGCAAGACGTCTCTCTTCAATGCGATTTCAGGGTTCTATCGGCCCCAGAGGGGGACGGTAACATTTGACGGGCAAGTGATCGATGGATTGAAGCCCAATGCGCGCGCCGATCTGGGTATGTCGCGGACGTTTCAGAACATCGCTCTGTTTCGGGGGATGACGGTGCTCGACAACATCAAGCTTGGCGCGCATGTCCGGCTTGGCGCGCGGTTCTGGTCGGCGCTGACTTACTATGGCTCGGCCCGGGCCGAGGAGCTGGCGCTGCGGGAAGAGATCGAGCGCGAGGTCATTGATTTCCTTGAGATCGACCACATCCGCAAAGCCCCAATCACCGCGCTGTCCTACGGGTTGCAGAAGCGGGTGGAGTTGGCGCGGGCTTTGGCCATGCGCCCGAAGCTTTTGATGCTCGACGAACCGGTGGCGGGCATGAACCGGGAAGAGACCGGGGATATGGCGCGGTTCATTTTGGACGTGCAGGAGAAGTTCGGGACAACGATCTTGTTGGTCGAGCACGATATGCATCTTGTCATGGACATTTGTTCCAAGATCGTGGTGCTCAATTTCGGCCAGCAGATCGCTGAAGGCACCCCGGCTGATGTGTCCAAAGACCCTGCCGTCATCGCTGCCTATCTTGGCGCGGACGAGGGGGCGGCGTAATGGGCGCGTTTCTGCAATTCTTCGTCAACGGGCTGATGATCGGGGCGATTTACGCGCTGATCGCGATGGGGATCGTGGCGGTCTACAAGGCCACGCGGGTGGTGAATTTCGCCCATGGCTACATCATCCTGATGGGCGCCTATTTGTACTATCAATTCGGCGTGCTGGTGCCGGGGGCCAGTTGGGCGCCCGCATGGTTGGCAAGCTGGTCGCCGGACTGGCTGGTCGCGGCCAAGGCCGAAGCGCCGATGTTTTCTACTCAAGCGGCAATCTTGGATTGGCTGTCGAACTTGCCACGCATTTTGTTCGGGCTCGCCTGCGCCATGCTGGGCTGTGCGCTGATCGGGATGGCGATTGAGCGGTTCCTGATGCGGCCCTTGCTGGGCCAATCGCAGTTTTCGATGATCATGGTGACGGTGGGGCTGATCTCGGTGCTGGGCGGGCTGAACGCGCTGATCTGGACGGCGGATGCGGCGTCGGTGCCAAGCCTCGCGCCCAACATGCCGATCCGTTTCCCGGCCTTTGGGGCAACGATCTTCATCTTTGGATCGGACGTGTTCAACATGGTGCTGGCGCTTGTGCTCTTTGCTGCGATCATGGTCTGGGTGCGTTATTCCAAGGCCGGGGTCGCCATTCGGGCCGTGGCTGAGGATCAATCGACCGCCTATTCGATGGGCATTTCCGTGCCGTCCGTGTTTCGCCGCGCGTGGATCATCGCCGGGGCGACAGGCGCTGTGGCGGGCGCCATTTTGGCCACACGAAACGGGGTGTCGCCGTCCATCGGCCTCTTCGGGTTCTCGGTCCTCGCAATTGTGCTGATGGGCGGCCTCGATAGCTTTGGCGGGGTCTTTATCGCCGCGATGGCCGTGGGCGTGTTGGAGGCGATGGCGCAATGGCAGTTGGGCGGGGCCTGGGCCAATATCACGCCCTATATCGCGGTGCTGATCGTCATTCTGATCAAACCCCACGGGCTCTTCGGGCAAGAGGAGATTGAGCGGCTATGATCAACGGCAACCTCAAATCCACCTATGCGGCAGATGAGCAAATCCTCAACAACCGCTACAAGCAGGCGTTTATCGTCCTGATGGTGGCGTTGACCGCCTGCGTGCCGCTTTTTGCCAATGATTACATCGTGCTGGTGGCGAGCCAAATGGGCATCATGTTGATCGCCATTGTCGGCGTGAACGTTGTTGTGGGCTATACCGGCCTATTGTCGCTGGGCCATGGCGGGTTTGTGGCCTTGGGGGCTTATGCGGTTGTGCTCTTCCATCTGGCGATGTCATCGCTGGGGGTGCCAGAGGGCATCCAGCCGTTCATCGCGGTGCCACTCGCGATGGCCGCGGCGGCCTTTGTGGGCTTGATCGTGGGGCTGCCGTCCTTGCGTGTCAAAGGCGTCTATCTCGCGGTGGCGACGCTGTCGGCCAATTTCATCATCCTTTTCCTGATTGAGCTTGAGGCCTTCGCGCCCTGGACCGGCGGCAAGCAGGGGCTGACCACAGTGGACCCCAACATCCTTGGCTGGGGCGTCGACACTCAGCGCGAGACGTTCATTCTGATCGCCGCGATGGCCTTTGCCACGGTTCTGCTGATCCAGAACCTCTT